>NZ_JAXCHX010000005.1:0-177119 GCF_035984855.1 Arthrobacter sp. MP_M4 | reverse complement strand
AATCCGGGACCACTGGCCATCACTCAAAACAGATGTTCGCGACACCCAACAAGCATTCCAGCCAGCGACCCCCTCATTTAGGAGACACGCCCTAGACGCAACGAGATACTAAGCGACCTTATCACTTGTGGTGGCGTCGGGGCAGCACAGACCCCGGAGGGATGGCTTCGAAGGGATCGCCGCCCATGGCAGAGGGATGACGACGACGCCCATACCCTCCTTCGGGGCTTCTCAGCATTCGGACACACTCCAGCATTCCCTCATAGCAGAACTCCACGTCTCGGGTGCTCTAGCAACGTTGCCGTTAGGCGGGCAAGAGTAGAATGCTTGAATGTCCAATCATGCGAATGACGTGCCCGTCGAACTCCAGTCGGTTCTGGTGGACGCCAAGAATGCCGTCGAGTTTCTATCCGGTCTCTCGAAGCTTGCTGCGGCCGCCGTTTCGGAGGTTGCCGGTGACGACGTCGAATGTGCCGTCACCGTCAAGATTCGTCGTAAGCCCTCGACCGCTGCAGCCAGCAGCGAGCGTGCCCTTGAGCTGGACCAAATGGAACAGGCGTTAGGGGACGGGCCCTGCATAACGGCCCTCCGGGAGATGTCGCCAGTATTTCTCAATGACGTCACATCGGATCTCCGGTGGCCGGGGTTGAACCGCCAATTCGCAGAACGGGGCGTGTACAGCTCATTGGGCGTGCCGCTGGAGATCAGCGGCAGTGCCACTGCAGCATTGAACTTCTTCGCATCCAAACCGGCTGCATTCACCCCGGATGTGTACGCCAAAGCCGCCGGCTTCGCCGCCGCCGCACACAACACGCTGCAACTCTCCGTCCGGATTGACGCTGCGCTGGGACGAGCCAAAGACTTCCAGGAAGCGATGACCAGGCGTACCGCCATCGACGTGGCCTGCGGGGTCATCATGGCGCAAAACAAATGCCCCCAAACCGAGGCCATGGAAATCCTGACCAAGGTCTCCAGCCACCGCAACCAAAAACTGCGTGACGTAGCCACAGCACTCATTGAACAGCTCTCCGTCGGAACTGTCCGGACTCACTTCGAATCATAAAAGCACCAACCGATTCTAACGAGGCGGCTCCGAAGGATCGAGCCTTCGAAACAGACGCCGACCTCAAGAATCACTTGGCGTGAAGTCAACCCGGTGCAGCCCCGCAGGGCATGGCACAACCAGGACTGGGTCGTCTTGTCTTGGTTGGGCCCCCGGTAGCAGTCCAGCTGCTCTGGGTCCCAACCAAGTCCCATGTTGTCCTCGAGCTTGGCGCGTTCAATGCGCCGCGGTCCTCGGCTGCCGACCTGAATCGCCAGCGACTCCCCTCACTTGATGAGTGCTCGGACGGTGCTGTACTTCATGTTCAACTCGTTGGCTACCTACTGCAGGGTGAGGAACCGCAGCGGCCTGTCAACAAGGGGGTGGCCTGTCACGTACCCATAATTCCAGCCACCGACTCGGCAGCGTTGACATGCGCTCAACGTTCGTCACCGGTATCAACTGAAACCGCCAATCAAACGGTCAAAAATCGCGGTTCTGAACCAACGGTCACACCTGACGGCCCTGGGAAGGGGCCAGTCTGTCTCATTTATCAATCATTTGCTTGAGACCGGTGTGGGTCAAGGATTTGGGCACCGGGCTGGGTGCTGTCGGGAGGTCCCGGCCAGCACAGCATTGGCCGGGAGCCCTCCACAATGAATAAGTAAGGCTATCGGTTGGCGGCCCTCGGTACTCCCCTTCCGGGATCGATTTGGTGGGGCCCGGAAGCGGATGGTCGTACATCGAAATCGAAGACTGCTGTCGGAATGTAGACCGTGGAACAGGAGTTGGGGATGTCCACCACGCCGGAGAGGCGCCCCTCGATGGGCACGGCGCCGAGAATAACGTATGCCTGCTCGGGGCTATACCCGAATTTGCTTAGGTAGTCGATGGCATGAAGACATGCCCGCTGATAGGAGAGATGCGAGTCAAGGTAGCGCTGTTCACCGTCCAGTGTTACCGAGGTGCCGGAGAACGCCAGCCACTGACTGAACTGCGGATCGACGTGGCCGGGCATGAAGATGGCATTTTCGCTCACTCCATAGGTTTCCATGCCGCCCTTGATCAGGTCCACCCTAAGATCAATGAAACCACCCATCTCTATGGCGCCGCAGAAAGTGATCTCGCCGTCGCCCTGCGAGAAGTGGAGGTCTCCCAAAGACAGGTTGGCTCCGTCTACGAACACCGGGTAGAAAATGCGGGTGCCCTTGGACATGTTCTTGATGTCCTGGTTTCCGCCGTTTTCCCGTGGGGGCGCGGTCCTGGCCGCTTCGGCTGCCACCCGGTCGAAATCGGACTGCGGAAGATGTCCAAGGAGCGCGTGCCCGGCCTCGGGCGGAAGAGCCAAGGGCGGCACGCGGTTGGGGTCTGTGGCTATAAGGTCACCCTCGCGTTTGTTCCACTTTGCCAGCAGCTGGGCTGAGGGGGCCGTCCCCATCAGCCCGGGGTGGATCAGCCCGGTAAACGAAACGCCCGGTACGTGCCGGGAAGTTGCGATCTGGCCGGTGAAGTCCCAGATGGCTTTGTACGCGTCGGGGAATTGTTCGGTGAGAAACCCCCCTCCGTTGTTTCTGGCGAAAATGCCGGTGTAGCCCCAGCCCTGTCCGGCCAGAGGGCCGGAATCCTCCTGCGGGATCGGGCCGACGTCCAGGATGTCCACTACCAGCAGGTCACCGGGTTTGGCGCCTTCGATTGCGAAGGGTCCGCTGAGTTTGTGTACCGTCAGCAACGGGGCGTTGAGGATATCTTCCGCGGAGTCATCGTTCACGATCGCCCCGTCGAACCATTCCCGGCAGTCCACCCGGAATGAATCTCCGGGTTTGACCGTCGCGACTGGCGGAATGTCAGGGTGCCATCGGTTATGGCCGATCTTTTCCTGATCCTCGAACTTCTTGCTGGAGTCCAGGGAAAATATCTTTGCTGGCATTGCATCTCCTTTGAAGGGTGCCGCTCCGGCTATCAGGGTCGCGGCAGTTTCCGATGTAACGGGTTGGATGAATATGACTGGACACGACGGGGGGTGCCTGGAATCTGCGAGTTCACAATCTCAGGTTCGGATGCACTGCGCTGAGTGGAATCAATGAGCCCGAACGCCGCGGAACCCGCCTTGGATAGGTGTGGTGCACTGATCATCCTGCGGGATGGTTTGCCGCAGGATGGGCACGCCAGTGAATCCGGAGCCTCCCCGATCCGGTGGGATACCTCGAACGGCGAGTCGTCGGGGCAGCGGTACTCATAGATAGCCATGGAGTGGTTCCTCTCTGCCCCCGGGGCAATTGTGTCAAGCGGTCTGGACCGCGTTCGTGGCTGGGCCCGGTTGAGCGCTGCTTCGCATCGACTTCCGTCCCAGGAAGAATGCGGCCGCCAGCGAGACGGCGGCCACGGCCGCGACCAGTACCGCGAGTGTGTTGTTGGTCTCGTAGCGGCCGAGCAGCAGGAAGAACGCGGGGATGGTACCAGTCAGATGACTGATGAACACTGTGAACCAGCCCGTCATCTTGGTTAGTGATGTTTTGTTCAGCCCCAGAAGAAGAAAGAAAAGGAACCAGAGTACAGCCCACACCCACCAGATGACGCCAAAGACCGGATCGGCGACCAAGCTGAATTGCAGGTACCCGACGACAACTGCGCAAGCGGCAACGAAGAGCGAAAACCATCCGAGGCCTTCGCCGCTAATGCCTGTCATCTGGAGCACGCCTACATACAAATAGGTGAAGCCAAAAAGATACAGCCCGGCGGCGCCAAAGATTACCGATAAGTTCCCATTGGCTTGAATAATGATGATTGTGGGGAAGACCACTTGCATGGTTCCCACCAAGAAGTTGAGGATAGCGGCCGACTTGCCCGGGATGACACCGACGAGCATCAGTCCGTTGATGAATAGAACTGCTCCTACGTAAAGCAAACCCACGCTGCCCATGTCAGCTCCATCGACATATGAATAAAAAGTGCAGTACTGGAATCCCCTGCGGTTGTTCCGGGCGACAGGGACGCATTAACCCGGTTGCCCGTGAGATCGGTATACGCCTAAAGGATGGCCGTCGCCTGCACACCGGTATAGGGACTTTAGGCCCATACCGGTGCAGGGAGCGCGGAGAAAGGCCCGGCGCCGGAAAAGTATCAAGGGCTACAGGAGCCTGCCCAGGCCGACGCCGGTGGCGGCGGCCGCCAAAGACAGGACCAGTGTTCCCAGACTATAGACGACGGCCAGGCCGCCCCGCCGGGATTGAATCAGCCGGATGGTTTCTACACTGGCAGTGCTGAACGTGGTGTATCCGCCCAGAAAACCCGTCCCGAGAATCGTTTGCCATTCCGCCGGAACCCGGGCCGCCAACACCGCGCCGGCAAGCACACCAAGCAGGAGAGAGCCGCCCACGTTGATGGCCATCGTTGACAGTGGCAATGGAGTCGGCACTTTTGGCCTCACGAGACTGTCGAGAACGAATCGAGTCCCGGCCCCGGCAGCCCCAGCCAGAGTCAGCAGAAGTACGGTCATGGATTCTCCTCCTTGAGAAGGTCCCGATTTCGGGGAATCTTCGTTCCCGAAGCCGGGCGGCGCGAGAGAGTCCTCCTGTCGAACGCCGCGCCGCACCAGATGCCGGCCCAGCTGGCGAGTGCGCCGCCGAAAAGGCTCAGAGCTAAGTACAGCGTTGCACTCGAGTTGTCTTCCAGCGCCAGGAGCAGCACCGATTGGAGCGCCAGAGCACTGTAGGTCGTGAAACCGCCAAGAAAACCTGTGCCAAGCAGAAGCCGAAGACTACGTCGAATTCCAATGTCTGGTCCGCGGCGGTGGAGCGCCTCCAGCAATCCTCCGAGGGCCCACGCCCCTGACAAATTGATGAGCAGCGTGGCGAGCGGCCATCCGGACGAGGATGGAACCGTCTCGTCAAGCCCATAACGCGACAGAACGCCGGCTCCTCCGCCAACCATGACCAGCGCAATATAGGAGGCTCTCAGTCCGTATCGGCCTGGCTTCCTTGCTGAAGGAACGGCGGTCTGCTCGCCGAGCCCATCCGTAGGACCTGGCCCGCTGGCGCTCATCAGCTAATCCGCTCCGCTTGGAACCAAGGCTGTGGAATCACGGGACCGGCCTAATGCCTGACGCGGTTGCCCCGTAAACGATCTGCTTCTGGCCGCAATCCAGGCCGGCACTGCATGCCCAGCGGACGGCTTCGAGGCGCACAGGCACGGATTCTGCCGTGGGCGTCCCGCTCACATCCCCACAGAATCCAGCGGCACCGAAACGCTTGTTTTCGGCTAACAGGCGGTGGCACAACCCACCGACGTCGGGTAGGCCACTGTGCTGAAGTTCTCTGCGCGGCGTTCCACGGTGTTGCTGGGCTGGCACCATATCCACCCTCGTCCCACCGGGCATGCCCGGCATGTTGCGGATGGGCAAGGAGTCGTCGGCCAGATGGTTGGCCCTGCCCGCAGGCCTGCGGACAGCCCGCGGATTGCAGCATTCCAGCCAGCCGACTTCCGACGCAGGGTTGATTATCCCAGTAATGGCGCCGTCCTGCTTGGCCTTCTCCCGTGGGGTGAGCATACTCGGTTGATCCCTGCCCGAGGCCCGCCCGGCGATCAGAATCAGTTCTTGGTGGTGAAGGTCCTCCAGGCTGGCCAGGCCCCTACCGACGCCGAGGACTGCCGTCAAGTCGTCACCGCTGGACTCATGGCACATCTTGAAACAGTCCGTCGGGCGGTTGACGCGGAGGTCCAGGACCAAGAAATGGTAGTCAAACGCGGCCTCGCTCGAGGTCAGGCCTGGAGTGCTGAAGAACGCCCCATCCAGACCCTGCAGGCCGCGCAGCAGCTCCTCGATAGCACCAAAGGCTTCATCCCGGCGCACCGGGCGGTAGTCGGTGGCGGCGTCGTCCGACATTGAATGCTGGCCTTGCCTCGGTGCCTCTTTCGCCATGCTGGTCACATCCGCCCGGCCACAAGTGACATTCGCCTTGACTGCTTGTCCTGCCATCTTAGAACTGTGCGGCTCTGATGGAACCGCAATCACACCTGCCAACGGACGGGAATGAAAGAATTGGCTTAAGCTGCAGCATGGAACGCTACAGCCCAAGGAAACCATCCGGCTGCTCAGCACGGACCCGGACCAGAACGACTGGCTCGCCGTCAACCAGGTCACCCTCATCCAGGGCGAACGTCGATGACGACGGTGTCCCCCTGGCACCCGGATGCATGGAAGACGGCGAAGCCGTCACGGCACCGGAAACCGCCCTGCACGGTCTGTGTAACCAGGACCGTTTCCTGCAGCTCCTGCAGAGCTTCACCGCGTTCGACGGCGGCTCCGGCGGGCTCACCAAACGCACCGCCAAGCCGCACCAGTACTTCGCCGTGACCAAGGCCGTGGGCAGCACCGTCCAGACCGCGGAAAGCAACGGCAAGGCCGGCGTCGTCTGGCACACGCAGGGCTCGGGCAAATCCATGGAGATGGAGCTCTGCACCAACCTGGTGGCCCGGGATCCCCGGGTGAAGAACCCCACCGTCGTGGTCATTACGGACCGCAACGAACTCGACGGGCAGCTGTTCGAGGGCTTCTCGCGCAGCCTCATGCTGGCCGCACCACCGGCGGTATCTACTTCACCACGCTGAAGAAGTTCGACCGCAGCAAGGCCGAGAAGGACGCCGGCACCGACCACTCGCTGCTGTCCGACCGGCCGAACATCGTCGTGGTGGCGGACAAGGCGCACCGCAATCACTACGGCGACCTCGACGGCTACGCGCGGCACCTCCGCACGCCACGCTGATCGCCTTCACCGGCACCCCAATCTCGTTCGACGACCGCAAGACCCAGGACATCTTCGGCGGCTACATCGACGTCTACGATCTCTCCCGGGCCGTGGAAGACGGCGCCACGGTGGCGGTCTACTTCGAGCCGCGGCTGATCAAGGTGGGACCAGCTTCGGAGGTTACGGAGGAAATTCTGGACCGGGCAGCCGATGAGTCGACCCTGGGCGCGTAGCGCACTGGGAAGCCGCAGCGCCCGGATGCACAAGTTCATCGAGGCGCCGGGCAAGGCCACCAGGGCAAGGCCAGGCTCAAAGACGTGGCCGAGGAGCTTGAGCTGGTGATCGTCAAGGACATGATGCTCACCGGCTACGACTCCCCTCCCCTGCGCACCCTGTATCTCAACCGGCCGCTCAAGGGTGCGCTGCTGATGCAGACCCTGGTCCGTGTGAACCGCACCTTCCGCGGCCAGGAGGACGGGTTGCTGGTGGCGTATGCGCCGTTGGCGGAGAACCTGGCCGAGGCGCTGGGCGAGTACACGCGCTCGGACCAGGACAAGAAGCCTGTCAGGAAGAACATCGATGAGGCTGTTGGCCTGGTCGGTGGCCGCGTGGAAGCCATCCGAGGGCTATTGGTCGGCTACGTCCGGAAGGCCGTCTGGCTCGAGGGCGGCCCCCGGGCCATTCTGAACGCGACTCTGGGCGCCGTTAACTACCTCCGTGACGTCCACACCCCCGGAAATTCGCCAGCCGAGGGCGAGAAACGTTCCGACCCGAGTTCAAGGCCGCCACAAAAGCGGCCCCGCACCTAAGTGCGGGGCCGCTTTTTCCACGGAGGACGACGACAAGGACGACCTAGAAGTCCCAGTCATCATCCTCAGTGTTAACAGCTTTGCCAATCACGTAGCTCGAACCCGACCCCGAGAAGAAGTCGTGGTTCTCGTCCGCGTTGGGTGACAGCGCCGACAGGATGGCCGGGTTCACGTCGGTGACGGAGGCCGGGAACATGGCCTCGTAGCCCAGGTTCATCAGCGCCTTGTTGGCGTTGTAGTGCAGGAACTTTTTGACGTCCTCGGCGAGGCCGACGGAGTCGTAGAGGTCGTGCGTGTACTGGACCTCGTTCTCGTACAGCTCGAAAAGCAGTTCGAAGGTGTAGTCCTTGATTTCCTGCTTGCGCTCCTCGGACAGGCCCTCCAGGCCCTTCTGGAACTTGTAGCCGATGTAGTAGCCGTGCACGGCCTCGTCGCGGATGATCAGGCGGATCAGGTCCGCCGTGTTCGTCAGTTTGGCCCGGGAGGACCAGTACATCGGCAGGTAGAAACCGGAGTAGAACAGGAAGCTCTCCAGCAGCGTGGAGGCCACCTTGCGCTTCAGGGGGTCGTCGCCCTGGTAGTAGTCCATGACGATCTGCGCCTTTTTCTGCAGGTTCGCGTTCTCGGTGGACCAGCGGAAGGCCTCGTCGATCTCCTTGGTGGAGGCCAACGTGGAGAAGATGGAGGAGTAGCTCTTGGCGTGCACGGACTCCATGAAGGCGATGTTCGTGTAGACGGCCTCTTCATGCGGAGTGAGCGCATCCGGGATCAGCGAGACGGCGCCGACGGTGCCCTGGATGGTGTCCAGCAGGGTCAGGCCCGTGAACACGCGCATGGTGAGCTGCTGCTCGTCCGGGGTCAGCGTCGCCCACGACTGTACGTCGTTGGACAGCGGGATCTTCTCCGGCAGCCAGAAGTTGTTAACCAGGCGGTTCCAGACGTCAACGTCCTTCTCGTCTTGGATGCGGTTCCAGTTGATCGCATCAACATGGGTGAGAAGCTTTACTTTTGCTGTCATGACTCCGACTCGCTTTCTGCAGAGAAACTGGGTTTGGCTGAGTCCTCGATGCAATAGCTGCACTCGGCGTTCTCGATGCCTTTGTTGGTGTGATGTCTGGTGTGTGCGCTGCGCTGGCTGGCAGGCTTGGGCTTGCCTTTTTGAGCGGCTGACAGCTTCGCCCGGGTTTCAGCGCTTAGCTTCTTGCCAAAGTTAGGATTCCCCGGCCCCTTCCTGGCGTCGGAAAGAGCCCTCCGTGATTCCTCACTCATCGTATGGCCAAAGCTTGGGTGGTCCGCTCCGAGCTTCCCGAAGTTCGGGTTGGTCGCACCTGCGTTGGTTCCTTTGCGACTCACTTCCCACTTCTTGCGCTGCTCCGGGCTGTGCCTTCCTCCGTAAAACGGATTTGCAGAACCGGGCCGGCTCAGCCCTTTCCGACCCGTGCCACGGATACTTGCGGCTTCCCGCATCTCTTCCGTCCACACAACTCCCGTAGGACCAAGACCGCCATCCGAAAGGTTCAGCAGTCGATCGCCTTCGCCTCGGAGGTAGCTGATCCAATCGATCTCGGCCTGCCCCAGCTCGGGCAGGCCTTCGATCCAGTCCAATTCATCTGCAATGAGATCAGTCGGATTCTGCTTTCGCACCCAATCGTAGAAGGGCGTCTTTCGCCCTTCAGCGGCAACGCGCAGGTGCTGATGGAAACGACGACTGGCCGTCTTAGTCGTGATACCGACATAGCGGTACTCGACCTCCCGCCTAAGCCGGATGCCGTAGACCAAGCCGCCCGTCGCCGTCGTCGGTTCCATCATTTCATCCCCTAAAGAAAATCAACCTATTTCAGTTGATTACAACATACACGAGACACAATTTTCCACCTCAGTCCCTTCCAGCGCGAGCTGGCGGAGACGGATGTAGTAGATGGTCTTGATGCCCTTCTTCCAGGCGTAGATCTGGGCCCGGTTGATGTCGCGCGTGGTGGCGGTGTCCTTGAAGAACAGCGTCAGGGACAGGCCCTGGTCCACGTGCTGCGTGGCAGCGGCGTAGGTGTCGATGACCTTCTCGTAGCCGATCTCGTACGCGTCCTGGTAGTACTCCAGGTTGTCGTTCGTCAGGTACGGCGCCGGGTAGTAAACGCGGCCCAGCTTGCCTTCCTTGCGGATCTCGATCTTGGACGCCACCGGGTGGATCGAGGAGGTGGAGTTGTTGATGTAGGAGATCGAGCCGGTGGGCGGAACGGCCTGCAGGTTCTGGTTGTAGATGCCGTGCTCCATGACGGAAGCCTTCAGCTCGCGCCAGTCATCCTGGGTGGGGATGTGGATGTTCTGGAACAGCTCAGCCACCTTGGCGGTCTGCGGAACCCATTCCTGGTTGGTGTACTTGTCGAAGAACTCACCTGTTGCGTACTTGGACTTCTCGAAGCCGCCGAAGGTCTGGCCGGTCTGGATGGCCAGCAGGTTGGAGGCGCGGACGGCGTGGAACACCACCGAGTAGAAGTAGATGTTGGTGAAGTCCAGGCCCTCTTCGGAACCGTAGTGGACCCGCTCGCGGGCCAGGTAGCCGTGCAGGTTCATCTGGCCCAGGCCAATGGCGTGGGACTGGTCGTTGCCGCGGGCGATCGAGGGCACCGAGGTGATGTTGGACATGTCCGAGACGGCCGAGAGGGACCGGATGGCCGTCTCGATGGTCAGGCCGAAGTCCGGCGAGTCCATGGCCTTCGCGATGTTCAGCGAACCCAGGTTGCAGGAAATGTCCTTGCCGGTGGTCTCGTAGGAGAGGTCATCGTGGTACGTGGTGGGCTGGGAGACCTGGAGGATCTCGGAGCACAGGTTGGACATGATGATCTTGCCGTCGATCGGGTTTTCCCGGTTCACGGTGTCCTCGAACATGATGTACGGGTAGCCGGATTCGAACTGGATCTCGGCGAGGGTCTGGAAGAACTCCCGGGCCTTGATCTTGGTCTTCTTGATCCGGGAATCATCCACCATTTCGTAGTACTTCTCGGTGACCGAGACGTCGGAGAACGGCATGCCGTAGACCTTCTCGACGTCGTACGGCGAGAACAGGTACATGTCCTCGTCCTTCTTGGCCAGCTCGAAGGTGATGTCCGGGATCACGACGCCGAGCGAGAGGGTCTTGATGCGGATCTTCTCGTCCGCGTTCTCGCGCTTGGTGTCCAGGAAGCGGTAGATGTCCGGATGGTGCGCGTGCAGGTACACCGCTCCCGCGCCCTGGCGGGCACCGAGCTGGTTGGCGTAGGAGAAGCTGTCCTCGAGGAGCTTCATCACGGGGATGACGCCGGAGGACTGGTTCTCGATCTGCTTGATCGGCGCGCCGACCTCGCGGATGTTGGTCAGCGCGAACGCCACGCCGCCGCCGCGCTTGGAGAGCTGCAGGGCGGAGTTAATGGACCGGCCGATCGATTCCATGTTGTCTTCGATGCGGAGCAGGAAGCAGGAGACCAGCTCGCCGCGCTGGCGCTTGCCGGCGTTCAGGAACGTGGGGGTGGCCGGCTGGAAGCGGCCTTCGATGATCTCATCGACCATCTGCAGGGCCAGCTGCTCATCGCCGCGGGCCAGGTGCAGGGCCACCATGCAGACGCGGTCCTCGTAGCGTTCCAGGAAGCGCTTTCCGTCGAACGTCTTCAGCGTGTAGGAGGTGTAGAACTTGAACGCGCCGAGGAAGGTCTCGAAGCGGAACTTCTTCTTGTAGGCGCGGTTGTAGAGCTCGCGGATGAAGTTCATCGTGTACTGGTCGAGGGTTTCGCGCTCGTAGTACTCGTTCTTCACGAGGTAGTCGAGCTTTTCCTCGAGGTCGTGGAAGAACACGGTGTTGTTGTTCACGTGCTGCAGGAAGTACTGGTGCGCGGCCTCGCGGTCGGCCTCGAACTGGATCTCCCCGTTCGGGCCGTACAGGTTCAGCATGGCATTGAGCTCGTGGTAGCCAAGGCCCTGGAAGGCGGCCGGCATGACCGGCTTCTCCCCCGGAACGGTGTGCTTCTCGACGGCGGTGTTGCCGGCCTTCCCGGCGGCGGCGTGTGCGGCCGATCCGGTTACTTCTGTGTCTGCGACAGTCGTGTCCAAAATTCTTCCAATCCTTGTTGTACCCGGCTGACGTCTTCCGGCGTCCCCATGAGTTCAAATCGATAGAGGTGCGGGACTTGGCATTTCGCGGCGATGATGTCGCCGGCCATGCAGTAGTTGTCCCCAAAGTTCGTGTTGCCCGCCCCGATCACCCCACGGAGCTGCCGGCGGTTGCGCGGATCGTTCAGGAAGCGGATGACCTGCTTCGGAACGGACCCGTCTCCCCCGGTGCCGCCATAGGTGGGAAGCACCAGCACGTAGGGTTCGGTGGCCACGAGGCCCGGCTCCCTCGCATGGAGGGGAATCCTGGCGGCGTCGATGCCCAGCTTCCGGACGAAGCGTGCGGTGTTTTCCGAGGTGGAGGAGAAATAGATGAGGTGGCTGGCGGTGATCCGGGCTTCGCCTTCGTCCCGGGAGCCTGCTGCCAGCGGCGGGCGGGCCGCTGCCGTTGCAACTGGGGCCATGCGAGTCACCTCATCTGACGTGTTGTCCTGCGAAGCGGTTCAGGCGACGGCGACTGAGTACGCCTGCGCCAGTTCCTCGATCTTGTCGGGGCGGAATCCGGACCAGTGGTCCTGGTCCGTGACGACAACCGGAGCCTGCATGTAGCCGAGGGCCTTCAGGCGCTCGAGGGCATCCGCATCCTGCGAGATGTCGACGCTCTGGTAGGTGATGCCCTTCTTGTCCAGCGCGCGGTATGTTGCGTTGCACTGAACACAGGCCGGCTTCGTGTAAACCGTAACGGTCATGGTCCCTGTCCCCTTTGTTGAAGTCTTTGGTACTGCGTGTTGTCTGCTGCGGGGCTGTCTGTTGCGTCCGCGCTGGGTCTGGTGTGTGTCTCTGGTGCCAGCAGTCCGGGCGGGCCGGTCCGGACCGGAAAACTGGTCCGTTACTGGCCGTGCCGGGAGCTTTTATGCTCCGCTGAAACTGTATCTCGATACTACATGTTGTGCAGGACCCCGATGTGGACCCCTAGATGATGTATTACAAGTATGTCATTTAATGCACCGGCAGTCCACAGGCGGGGTGCCGCAAAAAGTCCGTATTTCCGCCCTTTTGCAGGACGAAATCCACAGGCTGTGGGGAACCTTTGCACAGTTAACTCCCCTGCGTGTCGCACAGAAGACGGCGTGTCGGCCCGCCATGGGATCGTGGTCCGGGGTGCCGTTAAGCACTGGGTGGGGTGTCCGGAAACACGCCGGAGGCGGGCACCCGCCGGGTGCCCGCCTCCGAGGACAGAAGTCCGCTTCGTGAGCGGAAGTGACCTGACGCCAGGCCTAGTAACCCGTCTCCGGCCGGCTGCAGAGGATCTGTTCCACGCCCATCCGGCGCTCGGCGAAGCTGCGCAGTGCCCCCACCAGGTAGAGCCGCCACACGCGGGCGATCTCCTCGCCCATCATGGCGACGGCGGCGTCGTGGTTCTCTTCGAACGTCGCGTACCAGGCTTCCAGGGTCCGCACGTAGTCCCGTCGCATGCCCTGCACGCCCTCGATTTCCAGGCCCGCGTCCTCCAGGAAACCCAGGGTCTCCCCGACCGGGCGCATGTGCATGTCCGGGGCGATGAAGGACTCGATGAAGGGTCCGCCACCAGGGTGCTTGCCGTGCCGGGACATCTGCTGGACCAGGACTTTGCCGCCGGGGGTGACGTTGTTGAACAGTGCGGCGGCGTACACGGGGTAGTTCCGCTGGCCCACGTGTTCGCCCATCTCCAGGGACGCGACGGCGTCGAACGGGCCGTCCGGGATCTCCCGGTAGTCCTGGATGCGGATGTCCACCCGGCCTTCCAGGCCGCGTTCGCGGATACGGGCGTCGATGAACGCCTTCTGCTCGATGGACAGCGTGACGCCGACGACGTCGACGCCGTAGTGCTGGGCGGCGTGCAGGCTCAGCGATCCCCAGCCGCAACCGATGTCCAGCAGCCGCATGCCGGGCTTGAGCCCGATTTTGCGGCAGACCAGGTCGAGTTTGTCCCGCTGCGCGTCCTCCAGGCCATACCCCGGGGCAGAGCTGCCGTTCTCGATCCGGTCCGTCCAGTACCCGCTGGAGTAGGCCATCTGCGGGTCCAGGATCAGCGCGTAGAAATCATTGCTGAGATCGTAGTGGTGGCTGATGGCGGCGCGGTCACGCAGGAGGCTGTGCAGCCGTCCTTTGACCCGGGCCTGGCTGGCGGGCGGCGCGGGCGGTGCGCCGAGCGCCCCGGCGGCCCGGGCAATCTTAGCGACGCCGGCCAGCACCGCCGGGGTGGGCCGGATTCCGGTGAGGCCACGGTCCCGCACCACTTTCCAGAGATGTTCCAGCGCGGAATTGAGGTCACCGTCGACGTCGAGCTCTCCTGTGACGTAGGCCTGGGCGGCGCCCAGTTCCCCCGGCGCCCAGAGCAGCCGCCGGATGGCGTCCGGTGAGTTCAGCCGGACCACGGGGGCGCCGGCCGGGCCGGCTTCGCTGCCGTCCCAGGCGATGATCCGGACGGGGAGGTCCCCGCCGGCCAGTGGCCGCAGGACCTCTTCGATGAGTTCCGCGATCGGGGCGGTCATTTGGCGGATCCGTTGCGGGTTTCGCCGGCGGTCCGGCGGTCCAGCACGATCTGCTGCACGTCCAGGTAGCCGGTCTCGAAGCCTGCCCGGGAGTAGCAGAGGTAGAACAGCCACATCCGCTGAAAGATCTCATCGAAGCCCAAAGCGCGGACGTCGGCGGAGCGGGCCATGAAGCGTTCCTCCCAGAGCCGCAAGGACTGGGCGTAATGCTCCCCCATGGCGAGGCGTTCGCGCACCCGCAGCCCGGTCTGCTTTTCGGTGATGTCCTCGATGGCGCGGACCGAGGGGATAACTCCGCCCGGGAAAATATACTTGTGCACCCAGGTGTAGCTGGTGCGGGTGGCCATGAGCCGGTCGTGGGCGATGGTGATGGCCTGGATGGCGACCTTTCCGCCAGGCGCGAGGACGCGCTCGATGGTCTGGAAGTACGTGGCCCAGTACTCGAAGCCGACCGCCTCGATCATCTCAACGGACACGACGGCGTCGTACTCGCCTTCGACCGCGCGGTAGTCCTTGAGCTCGATGGTGACGGCGTCGGTGTACCCGGCGTCGGCGACGCGTTTGCGGGCCAGTTCCTGCTGTTCGCTGGAGAGCGTGACGGAGTAGACGGTGGCGCCGCGCTGGGCGGCCCGGAGGGCGAGTTCACCCCAGCCTGTGCCGATTTCCAGCACCCGGGTGCCTTGCCCGACGCCGGCTTTGTCCAGCAACCGGTCGATCTTGGCCTGCTGCGCGGCGGCGAACCCGTCCCAGGCGACGGTCTTCAGCGCGTCGCCGGTTTCCGGGAAGAGCGCGCTGGAGTAGGTCATGGTGGCATCGAGGAAGGTGCCGAAGAGTTCGTTGGAGAGGTCGTAATGCCGTGAAATGTTGGAGCGGGTGTTCTGCTCGGTGTTGCGTTCCTTCCGCGGCTGGCGCGGAAGGTAGAAGGCACGCAGTTTCTGCAGTGGCTCCGGCACGAGGGTTCCGACACGGGCGGCGAAGACCTCCATGACGGCGGTGAGGTTGTCAGCGTCCCAGTCGCCGGCCATGAAGGACTCGCCCAGGCCGATCAGGCCGCCGTCGCCGAGCCGGGCGGCAAAGTCCGCGGGACGGTTCATGGTCATGACGGGATAGGTGCGCCCCGGCGTCGCGGCCTGGCCCAGGACGGTGCCGTCCGGGTAGCGGACCTCCAGCGGCAGCCGGCGGACGGCAGCCTTGAAGATGGCATCCGCGGCCCGTCCGGCCACCCGGGCCTTGAGGGTGGCGGGAACGGCGGCGATGCTGGGCCATATGGCGGCGTCCACCACCGCGGGCGGCTGCGGGACCGTATAGGGGGCAGCTGCCTCGTTGGCCCGGCGCGCCGCGCCTGATCCGGTCGCTTCGGTCATTGTCACTGAACTGCCTCCTGTGAGGGGTGGTGTGGTCGTTTGATGATGGGCAGCCGGCGCGCCCACAGCTTGATGCCCTGCCAGCGGATCTGCGCCGCGGCCCGCAGGGGTGCCGCCGGAACCGCGAGCGCCGCAGCGAGGATGTTCGGCACGGTGGCCTCGCGGCGTTTCCCGTCCATGCTCGCGAGGAAGGGCTGTTGCCCGTCGCGCTCCAGGACGATCGAGACGGCAAGGCGTTCGCCGGGTTCCGGGAGTCTCATCCGGTACTGGCCGTCGACATCGTTAAAGGGCGAGACGTAGAAGGCCTTGGGGACGCTGGCGCGGCCGGCGCCGTCCGTTTCGAGGAGGTAGCAGTGCCGTTCGCCGTAGGTGTTGTGCACCTCGGCGACCACGCAGCGCAGCTCCCCGGCGGCGTCATGGCACCAGAACAAGCTGAGCGGATTGAAGACGTGCCCGAACACCCGGGCGCTGGCCAGCATGGTGATCCGGCCGCCGTCGGGCTCGATCCCCCGGCTGGCGAGGAACGCCTCCACGTTGCCGCGCAGGGTGCCGTCCGGGTTGCCCAGGTGGTCCGCCACCCGGAATCCGGCGAGGGGACGGAGCAGGCGGGGCAGGGAAGGGAGCCGGTCGACGTCGACGTACCAGCTGTAGCTGCGGTAGGTGAACGCGTTCTTCAGCGGGCTGCGGCGCACATGGGCGATCGAGGTGCGGTAGATGGCGGCGGTGCTCATGCGCCCTCCGCGGCGGCGCTCTGCAGGTCAGGGTCGACGGCGACGGCCCGGTACTCCTCGTTCAGGGCGACGGCGGGGTGGTTCCAGCCGCGTCCCAGCCGTTCAGCTGCCCGGACACCGGAGAGGGCGCCGTCCTCGTGGAATCCCCAGCCGTGGTAGGCGCCGGCGAAGGCCAGCCGGTCATCGCCCAGGGCCAGGATCTGTTCCTGCGCGCGGAGCGAGTCCGGCGTGTACTGCGGGTGTTCGTAGACCATCCGGTCCAGCACGTCGGTATCCGCGATGAGCTCGGATTCGCCAAGGCTGACGATGTAGCGTCCGCCGTCCGCGGGGTCCAGCCGCTGCAGCCGGGTCATGTCGTAGCTGACCAGGACCTTGTCGGGGCGGGCGTCGCAGGAGGGCAGCCGGTAATTCCAGGAGGCCTTGGCGTTGTCGCTGGCGGGCAGCACGGCGTCGTCGCGGTGGAACACGGTGTGGTTGACCGAGTAGGGCATGCCGGCCAGGGCGGCCTGCTCCGCAGCCGAGGCGTCGGTGAGCATGGCCAGCGCCTGGGCCGGGTGGGTGGCGATCACGACGGCGTCGAACGCCTCGGTGCGGAGGCCGCCGTCGGCGCTCCCATACGTCAGTTCCACGCCGTCCGCGTGGCGTCGCACTCCGGCAACCGGGCTGGCGAGGCGGATGTCCGGCAGCGTGGCGGCGAGCTTGTCCACATAGCTGCGTGAGCCGCCGGTGACGGTGCGCCACTGCGGGGAGCCGGAGACTCCGAGCAGCCCGTGATGGCCCAGGAAGGTGAAGAGGTAGCGGGCCGGGTAGGCGAGCGCGGTGGTCGGGTCGCAGGACCAGACGGCGCTCACGATCGGGGTCATGAAGTGCGAGATGAAGTAGGTGCTGAACTTTTCCCGGGAGAGGAACTGGCCCAGGGTCAGCTCCGCCTTCCCTGTGCTGTCCCCGGCGGGGGGACCTTCGGCCAGCAAGACGCGGGCCTTGCGGTAGAAGCGCATCACCTCCAGCAGCATCAGCAGGTAGCGTCCGCGCAGCAGGGTGGCCGGCCCGGGAAGGATGCCCCGGCCCTTGGCCCGGGCTCCGGCGTATTCCAGCCCGCAGCCGTCGCAGCGGACGGACATGGACATCTCCGAGTCCTGGGTTTCGATGCCCAGCTCGGCGAAAAGCCGCAGCAGCGTGGGGTAGGTCCGTTCGTTGTGGACGATGAAGCCGGTGTCGATCCGGAGATCCGGGCCGCCGGCCTGCGCGACATCGTGGGTGTGGGCGTGGCCGCCCAGCCGGGAATCCGCTTCGAAGAGGGTGACGGTATCCTGCCGGTTCAGCACGTACGCGGCGGTGAGTCCTGCCACCCCGCTGCCGATCACGGCTACTCGCCGGCCCTGCGGAATCCCTGCTGCGTCTGACACTGATCTGCTCCTGTTGACTGGTCCATCGATTGCCTCGGTGGTGACGGCGGAATCGTCTTATGGACAATTCGTCGCCGGCCGCCCAACGGATGTGTGCGACTTTCCAGCGTTCCGCACGAGTCCAATGTGCCAGAATGAAGCGGGATTGCGGTCCCGCCTCACCGGAACCTGCGAAGGGCAGCCCCTTGATCAACCCCGTTCACCTGCGGACCCTTGTCGAAGTGACCCGGCTGGGGTCCTTCGCAGCGGCCGCCGCCCGGCTCGGGTATACGGCGTCGGCGGTGTCCCAGCAGATGTCCGCCCTGGAACGGGACGCCGGCGTCGAGCTGTTCCTGCGCTCGGCCCGCAGCATCCATCCGACCGAGGCCGCCCAGGTCATGACCCGGCATGCGGCGAAGGTCCTCACGGACATCGAGGCGCTGATGGCGGCGGCGTCCCGCACCGCAGACACCACCCGGCAGGAACTCCGGTTGGGGATTTTCCCCAGCCTGGCCACGTACGTTTTGCCGCGGATCCTGGCGAACCCGGCCTGGAAGAAACTCGGCATCGATTTGCGGGTCTCGGTCGCGGAGCCGGCCCAGACCATTGCGGGCCTGCGCACCGGCGGCGAACTCGACGTCGCGCTGGTCTATCAGGTGGGGCAGTCCGGCCTCGCCTGGCCGCACACCGTGAACCGGCAGTGGATCGGCGACGACGACTTCCGGGTGGTGTTGCCGGCCGCCTGGGGCATCGGCACCGATTCCAAGGTCGCCGCGGACCACCTCTCGGACATGCCGTGGATTGTGCACCATCCGGGCACGTCCGATGCCACGGTGATCGAGCGGCTCTTTGCCAGCTGCAACCTCCATCCCCGGGTGGTGGCGTACAGCGATGATTTCCACGCGAGCCTGGAGATGGCGGCGGCCGGGCTGGGCGCAGCACTGGTTCCGGAGCTGGCCCTGCGGCACCGCCCCGCCGGGGTGGTGGTGCTGGACGTTCCCGAGATCCGGCTGGCCCGCAACGTCTTTGCCCTGCTGATCAACGAAAAGCAGACCGCCCAGGTTCAGCTCTTCCTGGACTTGCTCGCGGATACGTTCAGTTCCCGCGGGGCCGTTTAAAGAGTCCGTGGAGAAGTCCGGTCCCCATCCCGGTGAGCGCGTTGATGAGCCGGTGCTTGGTCCGGGTGTAGGGCGGGTAGATCAGTGCCAGCGTGTCCGGCCGCTGGGGTTTGGCCAGGGTGGAGCGTTCATGGGAGAAGGTCCGCACGGAGTGCTCCCCGTGGTAGGCGCCCATGCCGCTGCCGCCGACCCCGCCGAAGGGCAGCCCGGGAACCATGAGGTGCGCCGCGGGGACGTCGAAGCACAGGGCTCCCGAGGACGTCCGCTCGGCGAATGCCCGGCGGGTAGCGGCGTCGCTGCTGAACACGTAGAGCGCCAGGGGCTTGGCGCGGTCATTGATCATCCGGATGGCTTCCTCGCGCCCCGCGACGGGAACCAGCGGGAGCAGCGGACCGAAGATCTCCTCCCCCATCACGGTGTCCCCGGGGGCGGGACGGAGCAGGGTGGGGGCGAAGTGGCGGGTGGCCGCGTCCCGTTCCCCGCCGTGGACGACGGTGCTGGCGTCGGCGAGGCCCGCGAGCCGGGCGAAGTGCTGGTCGTTGATGATCCTGCCGTAGGACTCACTGCGGGCCGGGTCCGGGCCGAAGAGCGCCGCGATGGCCGTGACCAGCTCACGCTGCAGCGGAACCAGCACGTCCTCGGTGGCGAGGACGTAGTCCGGCGCCACGCACGTCTGCCCGGCGTTCAGGAACCGGCCCCACGCGATCCGTTTGGCCGCGTTGGCAAGGTCCGTGGAGGAGTCGACATAGGCCGGGGACTTGCCGCCCAGTTCCAGGGTTACCGGCGTCAGGTGCTCCGCCGCAGCGCGCAGCACCACCTTGGCGGCGGCTTCCCCGCCGGTGAAGAAGATGTGGTCGAAGGGCATCGCCAGCAGTGCCGTGGTCTCCGGGATGCCGCCCTCGACGACCTCTGCCGCGCCGGGCAGGTACTCCGGAATCCAGCGTGCCAGGGCGGCCGAAGTGGCCGGGGCGTGTTCGCTGGGCTTGAGCACCACGGTGTTGCCGGCGGCGAGGGCGCCGGCAAGGGGAGCGAGCAGCAATTGCAGCGGGTAGTTCCAGGGACCGATCACCAGCACCACCCCCAGCGGGGTCAGCTCGGTCCAGGCTTTGGCGGGCTGGACGGCGAGCGGCACGGGGACGGGGCGGGGCCGCAGCCAGCCTTCAAGGTGCTTTTGAAGGTGGGCGGTCTCGGCGTCGGCGAATCCGATCTCCGTCAGGAGCGCCTCGGTGGGGTGTTTGCCTAGGTCGCTTGCCAGCGCCTCGGTCAATTCGGTGCGCCGCTCGGCCAGCATGCGGCGCAGGCTGGCCAGCTGCTCGAGCCGCCAGGCCAGCGGCCGGGTGGCTCCGCTGTTGTAAAGTTCACGGGCGCGGACGACGGCGGGGGCAACAGTTTGCATCCGCTCAATGTACCGGTCCCGTGGACCCGCGGGCGGTGCGGTACCGGATAAAACCTTGGGAATGCTGGAATGGGCCGGTTTTCAGGGCTATGTTGAAGTTATGAACAAGGTAGCGAGCAAACACTTCGGAGAGGTGCAGCTCAACCACGGAAGGGACCATAACTTCACCGCCAAGCATGAACTGGCCGGTGAACTGGTGGAGCTTGACCTCAACGTCAACGCCCATGACCACTTCGACGAAGCGGCCATGCACAAGGTGGACTACCGGCTGCGTTTCCTTCCCGAACTGGTGGATCAGGTCCGTGAAATGATCGCCGATGAACTCGAACAGGACGGCACCAGCCCGCAGGAGTACCGGCACTTCCATTGCAACGCCATCAAGGACGAGCACTTGAAGAAGGTCTTCGGCGTCGAGGACAAGAACCAGCTCACCGACGCCGTGTTCCTCAAGGCCCTCAAGCTGGGGCACGTGGGCATCTTCCCCGGCCAGCCGGAACGCTACTTCGTCCTGGACTTCACGCTCGGCAAACACTTCACGGACGAGGTCCTGGTGGCGTCCGCGGACGAGGACGGCGTCGTGGACGACGAAATTCTCTGGGAATCCTGAACCGGCTGCTGCAAACCAGGCCTTTCGAGCGGTGAAAACGTACGACGCCGGCCGGTCACCCGTGAGGGGTGGCCGGCCGGCGTCGTTGGTTCACTTCAGCTGTGGTGCAGCTACTTGGCCGCTTCGAGCAGGCCGGCGCGGACTGTCCGGGTGGCCGCGACCAGGTTGCGCAGCGACTCCTCCGTTTCGGCGTAGCCGCGGGTTTTCAGGCCGCAGTCCGGATTGACCCAGAGCTGGCGGGCCGGAACGTGCCTGACGGCCGTACCCAGCAGGTCGGTGACTTCCTGCTCCCCCGGCACCCGCGGCGAGTGGATGTCGTACACGCCCGGACCCACGCCGCGGCCGAAGCCATGGGACTCGAGGTCGTGGACCACTTCCATGCGGGAGCGGGCCGCCTCGATCGAGGTGACGTCGGCGTCGAGGCCGTCGATGGCGTCGATGATGGCGCCAAACTCGGAGTAGCACAGGTGCGTGTGGACCTGCGTGGCGTCACCGGCGCCGGCGGTGGCGAGGCGGAAGGCCTTTACCGACCAGTCCAGGTACGCGGCCTGGCCGGCCGTGCGCAGCGGCAGGAGCTCGCGCAGCGCGGGCTCGTCCACCTGGATGATTTTGATGCCGGCCGCTTCGAGGTCCGCGATTTCGTCGCGGAGGGCCAGGGCCACCTGGTTGGCGGTCTCGCCGAGCGGCTGGTCGTCGCGGACGAAGGACCAGGCGAGGATGGTGACCGGGCCGGTGAGCATGCCCTTCATCGGCTTGTTCGTCAGGGACTGCGCGTAACGGGCCCATTCCACCGTGATGGGGGCGCGGCGGGTGACGTCGCCCCACAGGATCGAGGGGCGGGTGCACCGGGAGCCATAGGACTGGACCCAGCCGTGCACGGTCACATCGAAGCCTTCAAGGTTCTCCGCGAAGTACTGGACCATGTCGTTGCGCTCGGGCTCGCCGTGGACCAGGACGTCGAAACCGAGCTCTTCCTGCAGCTGCACCACGCGCTGGATCTCATCCTTCATGAGCTGTTCGTACTGCCCGGTGCTGAGCTCGCCCTTGTGGGCGCGGGCCCGGGCAGAGCGGATCTCAGCGGTCTGCGGAAACGAGCCGATGGTGGTGGTCGGCAGCGGCGGCAGGTGCAGGGCCGTGGCCTGTGCGGCTGCACGGACGCCGTAAGCGGAGCGGCTGAAGTCGGCACCGGTCAGGCCGTCGGTCCGGGTGCGGACCTCGGTCCGGCGGACACCGTCGGCCGCGGCGCGTCCGGCGATGATGCGGGTGGCCTCCTCGATGGCCGGCAGGACATCCCGTGTCGGGAGACCGGTGGCCGGATCGGTCAGCAGGCCGGCAAGGGTGACCACCTCACGGACCTTCTGGTCGGCGAACGCGAGCCAGCTGCGCAGCTGCGCGGGTAACTGGACTTCCTCGTCGACGTCGTGCGGGACGTGCGCGGTGGTGGTGGAGGTGCTGACGGCCAGCTTGGCGACGGAGGCCGTCAGTTCCGCGATTTTTGCCGCGGAGGCGGCGAGATCGTTGCGCCAGATGTTGTGGCCGTCCACGACGCCGGCGACAAGGGTCTTGTTGCCCAGGGCGGCAAGGGCCGCCGCGGAGGGGACGGCGCCTTTGAAGACGTCCACGTGCAGGGCGTCGATGCCGGTGGCGGCGAGGGTGCCGAGCTGGCCGTCGAGCGCACCGTACGGGGTGGAGACGAACAGCTGCGGGCGGCGCGTGGCGGCGGCAAGCACCTCGTAGGAGCGGGCGACGGCGGCCTGGACCGCGTCAGGCGCGGTGTCCTGGTCCACCACGAGGGCGGGCTCGTCGAGCTGGACCCAGCTCGCGCCGGCGGCGGCGAGCTTTTCCAGCAGGGCCGTGTAGACCGGCAGGACGTCCTCGAGCCGGGACAGCGGGCTGAAGCCGTCCGGGGCGTCGTCGGAGGCCTTGCTCAGCAGCAGGAAGGTGACCGGGCCGACGATGTACGGGCGGGTCTCAATACCGTTGGCGAGGGCGTAGGCAAACTCTTCGACGATCCGGGCGCAGGTCAGGGAGAAGTTCGTTTCCGGACCGATTTCGGGGACGAGGTAGTGGTAGTTGGTGTCGAACCACTTGGTCATTTCCAGCGGCTGCTGGTCGGTGGTGCCGCGGGCGAGCGTGAAGTAGCCCTCGAGGTCCAGCTGGCCCTGGGCGTTGAGGAGGTCGCCGAACCGGGCGGGAACGGCGCCGAGGTGGGCGGCGGCGTCGAGCACCTGGTCGTAATACGAGAAGGTGCCGGGGATGGCGGCAGCCTCGGTAAGGCCGAGCTCCTGGAGGCGCCGGGCTGTGCCGAGCTGAATGTCCTTGGCGGCGGCGTCGAGGGCCGCGGCATCGAGAGTGCCGGTCCAGTAGGCTTCGACCGCCTTCTTCAGTTCCCGGCGCCGGCCGATGCGCGGGTAGCCCAGGATCGAGGCAGCCGGGAAAGGAACGGGGTTAAGGGTGTTCGTGATGGTCATAAGATGTCCTAAAAATTTGTGGTGTGATGCAGAGGAAGAGTGGTGGTCAGCTGGCGAGCCGGCGGCTGCCGGCCGTGCGCTGAAGGTTCCGCTGGTGGGTCCGCCGGGGACGCGCCAGTGCGAGTTTGTCCAGCACGTCGAGGGCGGCGGTATGTTCGTTGAAGGTATAGAGATGCAGCCCGGGGGCGCCGGCGGCCAGGGCCGCATTGGCCAGGTCCACGGTGGCGCTGACCCCGATCCGGGTGCGTTCGGCGTCGGTATCGGCCGCAGCCAGCCGTTCAATCAGTTCCGGGTCCGGTGCGACTCCGGCCAGCTCGCCGAGCCGGTTGAGCCGGCGGATGCTGGTGAGCGGCATAACGCCGGGGATGATCGGGATGGTGACGCCGGCCCGGCGGGCACGGGTCAGCAGGTCTGCGTACTGTTCGGTACGAAAGAAGACCTGGGTGATGGCGAAGTCGGCGCCGGCGCGCTGCTTGGCCAGGAGCACCTCGACGTCGTGGGCCTCACTCGGTGATTCCGGGTGCCGGGTGGGGTAGGCGGCCACGCCGACCGCCACCTTGCCGGCGCAGAGCAGCGCGGAGCGGCGCTGTTCGACCCGGCGGATGAGCTCGATCAGGTCCTGGGCGTACCGCAGTGACCGCCCGGGCGGGACAACGTCTCCCTTGGGCTGGTCGCCCCTGGGCTGGTCGCCGCGCAGGGCCAGGATGCCACGGACGCCGACGTCGAGCAGCTCACCGATGATCTCGGCGAGCTCCTGCGGAGAGTTTCCCACGCACGTCAGGTGCGCCAGCGGCCGCAGGGTGGTCTCCTGGACGAGGCGGGTGACGAGTTCGACGGCGGTGGCCCGGTTGGAGCCGCTGGCGCCGTACGTCACGGACACGTAATCCGGGTCCGTGCTTTCCAGTTCGCCGATGGTGGTCCAGAGTGATTCGGCGGCCGCTGCTGTGCGCGGCGGGAACAGTTCATAGGACAGCGCTACGGGGGCCGTTCCGGTGAGATGTGGATGGGTGTCAATAAGGCTTGGTGGAGACATTTGCGTCCTCGGCTGGAAGCACCGGCAGGATCGCCGTTGAAAACGGGGGCCGCCGGTGGGTTGAGTTGGGGAACACGGAGGGAACCCGGCAGGACGCAGCCGCGACTGTTACGCCTGATACGAGGTTGTCCGTGAGCAAATGTCAGGCCCACATGGGGGCACCCACACCCTCCTGGGCCGCCGTAGGGGCTGGCCTTCAGCGGAGGATCGCTGACACGTTACTGAGGTAACTGGTTGGAACTCTACGTGCAGAGCGGCGGCGGTTCAACCCGGCTGCCGAATTAAGACGCAGCTTTACGCGGGATTCAGGGTGCTGGCAGAATTTTCTTCGCTGCCACCCCGCTCCGGCTTGCCGGCGGGCTGCCCGGCACTGCGGGGCGCTGGGTGGCACGCAGCAGCCCGCAGCGGAATTGCCGGTACCGGGGGCCCTCCCCATCGCGGGGCCCCGGGGCTATCCTTTTGCCATGATCCAGCTACCAGCCAGTTATCAGGAGTATCTCGCCGGCAAGAGCGAGAGTTTCATCAACGCGGTCCGGCCCATTCTGATGCAGTCCTCCGCGGACAGGGCATGCGGAGTGCGGGTGGTAATCCTACCTCACGCCCACCAGGCGCACCTGGATGAGTCGATTCCCTTCGGCATGGTCGTGGAGGACATCGACTGATGCCGGGCTGTCAGCTTCCCGGCCGGAGCAGCTCCGGGGTCCTGACGGTAAGGCCCGGCGTCGCCCTGACCGGGACTTGTCGGGACTAGCCATCGAGCAGGAGCCGCTGCGAGCGGGGCGCCAGGGCGTGTTCGAGGACGAGGCAGGCGGCGCCGATCGCGCCGACGTCTTCGCCCACCCCCGTGCCCACGACGTCGATTTCGTGGATTTTCCGGGTGTCGCTGAGCTCCCGGACCAACTCGGGGATCCGGGCAAGATAGAGCCGGGAAAGGCAGGTCCAGAACGGCCCGCCGAACACCACCCGGTCCACGTCCAAAGCGTTGGTGATGGTCGAGACCGCCCGGGCCACCAGCACAGCCGAGCGGTCGATGATGGCTTCAGCCTTCGGGTCGCCGGCGTCGGCGGCAGCGCACAGTGCGGTGATGCTCTCCTGGATGGCGGGGCCGGTCACTGCCTCGAGAGGACCGGTCAGCACCCCGGCGGCGACGGCCTGGGCCACCAGCACCTGGGGTATGCACGAGGCTTTGATGCAGCCGCGCGTTCCGCAGTCGCAGAGCGGCCCGTCGGGGTCCACGATGATGTGCCCTATCTCACCGGCGTTACCTGAGGTCCCACGCACCACTTCATCGTTGAGCACAATGCCGCAGCCGATGCCGGTGCCCATATACATAAACACGAAACTGCCGGAGCCGCTCGGCCCACCGGCCCACGTCTCGGCCACAGCGGCACTGGTCACGTCCTTGTCCACGATGGTGGTCAGGCCCGTGGCCGCGGCCAGGGCGTCCCGGAGCGGCACGTGGTCCCAGCCGGGCAGGAGCGGAGGGTCCACCACCGTGCCCTCCTCCAGGTCGATCGGGCCGGGCGCTGCGACGCCAAGGCCGGCGATCCGGGCCGGGTCGACGCCGGAAGCCGCAATGATCTGCTTGATTTCGGCGGCAATGGTATCGATCACGGACCCGGGATCAGTGCCGGCCGGGGTCTTGATCCGGGAATGCTTGACCACCGCGCCCACCAGGTCCAGCACCACGCACGTTGTCACGGCCGGATCCAGGTGGACGCCGACCGCGTACATGCCGGAGGACTTCAGCTTGAGCATGGTCCGCGGTTTACCCGGCCCCGTGCCTTCCTTGCCTGCCTCGTAAATGAGGTCCTGGTCCAGCAGCCGGCGGGAGATGTTGGAGATGGTTTGCGGGGACAACCCGACGATATGGGCCAGCTCCACCCGGCTGAGGCCCGCCGGCGACCGCCGGATGGCATCCAAAATCACCGTGAGGTTGAAGTCCCCCATGCGGGGCAAATTGGTTCCGCGCCTCGGCGAGGGCTGGCGGATCTCAGACACTGATACCCCTAAACGTCTTTGGCTGCGCACTGCTTATCTCAGAATCGTACGTTACGCCCCTGGGACGGTAACCGCCCACCCGGGCAGCGTCACACTTCATCGGGTCTCCGTACGCTGGCCGTCACCGTGAACTTCGGGTTCCGGCCGGCCTCACGGGTGGGGCCGATCAGCCGCTCCAGCGCGGGGCGGTAACGGAGGTGGCTGTTGAACACGGTCCATAGTTCGCCACCCGGCGCGAGCACCCGTCCGGCGGCTTCCATCAGTTTAAGGCCGGCGCCGGCATGCACGGCCGCGCCGACATGGAAGGGCGGGTTCAGCAGGATCAAATCGGCGCTGCCCGGCGGAAGCGAGTCCATGGCGTCGTCCTGAAGGGCCGTGATGTGCCCTGCGAGCGAGTTCGCCTGCGCTGTCGCCCGCGCGGAGTCGACGGCGGCCGCGGACTGGTCTGTGGCCGTCACCCGGGAGCCCGGATTGCTGCGGGCGTACATGGCGGCGAGGATTCCGGTACCGCACCCGAGATCGATAGCATGCCGCGCCGCCGGCATCTGCGGCAGAAACTCCAGGAGGAACCGGGTGCCGATGTCCAGCCCGGTGCCGGCGAAGACGGCCCCACGCGCGCACACGGTCAGGCCCAACTCGGCGTTGACGCCGCTGACCGGAAACTGCGGGGCGCTGCTGGCAGGCTTGGGACCCCTGGCCAGCAGGACCCGGGACTTCTGCCGGGCACGCTGGGGCTGGACCTCGCCGAAGTGGCGCTCCAGCACGGTGTTCATGCCCAGGCTCATGTGCTTGACCCGGCCGCCGGCCAAAAGTACGACGCCGGGCGCCGCGTGACGGGCGACGGCGTCGGCGATCTCCTCGAGCTCCGCGAGGGACTTGGGCAGCTGAAGCAGCACCACGGTGGCCCCGGACAGGAGCCCGGCACCAAACGGTATCTGCTCGAAGCCGCCGTCGATCCCCAGCTTTGCGGCATTATGGCGAAGCGCGCGCCCACCGGTAATGAGATCCTGGTGCACCCTGACCGGGCCGACCGCCCCGTTGCGCCCCTCAGACGTCAGGGTGCCGAGGGTCAGCGCGCCGTAGCGGTCCCCTACGATGGCCAAGCCGCCGGCCGCGTTGATGATCCCGGCGTCCGCAAGGTCGCGGACGGTGTCCAGGAGGAGCGTGTCCGTGGCATCCCAGGCCTGCAGGTTGGCAGCCTCCACATCGGGAAACCTGCTCAAGCCGGAGAACAGAGATTCACGCTTGGTGTCCGCCACGGGTGGGCTGCCGCCTTCGGTTGGGTCCGGTTGAAAGGAAGGGTGGTGGGCCTGCCGGCACGCCGGCACGCCCTGATCCACGCCCCAAGTTTAGTCGAGCACGCATGCCGGGGCGCGCGGCGGCATTGCTAAGCTGAATCCCACCCTGATTTCCCCCACCCGCGAAGGCGGCACATCATGGCCGATAGCCCCGTTCAGCCCCGCGGTCCGGTCCGGACCACCGCCCCGCACTCCTCCCCCGCCGCGGATTCCCCGCTGCAGTCCGCCGGGCGGACTGCCGGCCGGCTGCTGCTGGGAATGTTCCTGGTGGTCGCTGGAGTCAGCCACCTGACCTTGGCCCGTGTGGCGTTCCGCGCCCAGGTGCCGCCTTGGCTGCCCCTGAACGTGGACTTTGTGGTAATGGCCTCCGGGCTGGCGGAGATCGGTCTGGGCTTTGCCCTGCTGTTGCTGCGGAAACGGCGGATTGCCCTCGGCTGGATTGTCGCGGCCTTCTTCGTGGCCGTATTTCCCGGAAACATCTCCCAGTTCGCTACGGGCACCGATTCCTTCGGCCTCAACTCGGACCTTAGCCGCGGAATCCGCCTGGCATTCCAACCGCTGCTGGTGTTCTGGGCGCTGTGGTCCACCGGCGCGTGGCGGGCCTGGCGGGAAACCCGGCGTTCTGCACGGTAACCCTCTCCTCGTAGCACACGTCACGTTAAACAGCGCGAGGCCCTGCTCTGTGAGCAGGACCTCTTCGGTGGAGCTGAGGGGACTCGAACCCCTGACCCCCTGCATGCCATGCAGGTGCGCTACCAGCTGCGCCACAGCCCCGAATGTGCCGGGAAAACTTGTCCGGTGATGGAACGTTTTCCTTGAAGCAACCTGATTATCTTAAACCACAAAGCCGGTTCGCGCGAATCGGCGCACGGGGCCGGCCCGCACAAAGAAAAAATCCGCCGGAACCTCTCGATTCCGGCGGATATTCGGTGGAGCTGAGGGGACTCGAACCCCTGACCCCCTGCATGCCATGCAGGTGCGCTACCAGCTGCGCCACAGCCCCGAATTTTCGTTGCTGCGGAGCCGTGAGCTTACGCTCGCGGTCCCGGCTTTTAGTCCGGATTTCTCCGAAGCAACTCAAATATCTTAGAACAGCCTTTCAGTGAATTCCAAATCGGGCATATTCCGCTGGTCCTGGCGCCTAGTCGGTCTCGGTGGCCGCAGCGGCCTTCGCCGAAGCGTCATCGCCAAGCTGCAGGTCCACGACGGGGCAGTCCTTCCACAGGCGCTCCAGGGCGTAAAACACACGGTCTTCCTCGTGCTGGACGTGGATGACGATGTCGCCATAGTCCAGCAGGACCCAGCGGCCGCCGGAACGCCCCTCGCGGCGGATCGGCTTGAGCTCGAACTTGGAGAGTTCGTCCTCGATACCGTCGACGATGGCATTGACCTGCCGCTCGGACGGCGCCGAAGCAATCAGGAAAATATCGGCCAGGGCCAGCCGTTCGCTGACGTCCATGGCGACAACGTCCTCAGCGAGCTTTTCTGCGGCGGCTCGTGCGGCGTGGCGGGCTGTGGTGATGGATGAATCTGTTGCAGTCACGGGACTCCTTGTTGGGCTAAAGAAAAACTGGGTAAAAGCAGGTAAGGCGAAAGCTGGTGTTGGGCAAGCGCCGGATGGCCGGCCTGTCGGGCCGAATCCGTCGACGGTGTTCTAGCCGGAAAATCCTGTCATCACGAGGATGAGACCGATAACCAGGGCGATCATGCCGAGGCCCAGGACCGCGAACTGTGCGATGCGCAGCCTCCGGGCCCTGCCCAGGCCGGCGGTGTCGGCGTCGAGGGGATCAAGCCCATAGGCGGCGTTGGCGGCGACCGGCGCCCTAACGGTGTCGTCTGTCACGGACAGGTCGGCAGGCCCTGCGCCGGTGGCGGGAGCCGCACCTGCCTGGCTGGGTTCAGCCTCGCTGGAGGAACTCGTCCGCAGGGACTCGGACGTACGCGACGGCTCGACCCGGGACCCCGGAACTGTGGTGGCCGGAACGGATATGACCGGAATGTGCGATGTCGCAGGGCGCTTCAGGACCGGCCGGTCGATCCCGGGAACCCGGACAAATTCCAGGGGTGTGACCATGGCCAGGTTGAAGGCCGTGGCGGGGTCAGCGCGTTCAGGCTCGAGCCTGCTGCCCGGCCCGGGTTTGCCGGTCGGTTCCGCCTGCGGGCCGGCGGGGTCGGAGCCGGCGGGGTCGGAGTCGGCGGGGTCGGAGTCGGCGGCGCCGGAGTCCGTGGCGTTGATGTGGTTCATCTTGGCCAGCTGGTTCTGGGCCTGCCGGGCCAGGAGTTCACGTGCTGCGAGGGCTTGCTCCACAGTCATGCCTGCGGCCCCCGGTGCACCGGGCGTTGCCGTGGCAGCTTCGGCAGCCAGCTGCAGCAACCGCAGCTGGCGCCGGGTGAGGGTCGCCTCGGCGAGACTGCCCTCGTTCCCGGCCAGCTCCTCGATGGTACGCAACGTATCGCGGTCCCGGGCGCGGACCTGCGCGGCCCGCTCGGAGGGTGTGATGCTGCGGATTGCGTCCACGGGTCCCGGAATCCTGCGGCGGCCGGTGACTCCTACCTCCGTGGGCCCGCCCGGATCCCCCAGGACCGTTGCCCGAGCCGGGTCAGGACTGCTGCCGGCAGGGGCATCGGAGGCAGTGGCACCGGAGGCAGTGGCGTCGGAGGCAGGGGAAACCGCTGCCGTGCCCGGTGTACCGGGCTTCCGGTTCCCTTTCGGGCGTCCAGCTCCGGCCTGTCGCAGTTCGCGACGGTTGAGGATTGGTGGCTGGTCCTGGCTCATTGAAGACTCATTCGGTGCTGGCGGGTTGGGCTGACTCGGTGCTGCGGTCGTAGCGCACGGCGTGGACGCTGGAGGTGTGTCCGGTGTCCGGATCGTCACCGTACAGCCCGTATTTGGCGATGTACTGCACCACACCGTCCGGGACGAGGTACCAAACCGGGTTGCCTTCCGCCACCCTGCTGCGGCAGTCCGTCGAGGAGATCGCCATCGCGGGAACTTCGAGCAGGCTGACGTCCTTGCGGCCCATTCCGTCCAGGACGTGGCCGGGACGGGTGACACCGACGAAATGCGCGAGCGACCACAGTTCGTCGATGTCCTTCCACGACAGGATCTGCGCCAAGGCGTCCGCGCCGGTGATGAAGAACAGGTCCGCGTCGGGGCGCAGCGTATGCAGGTCCCGGAGCGTGTCGATCGTGTACGTGGGCCCGGGCCTGTCCACGTCGACCCGGCTCACGGTGAAGCGGGGATTCGAGGCTGTGGCGATGACGGTCATGAGGTACCGGTGCTCGGCCACGCTGACCTTTTTACTCAGTTTCTGCCAGGGCTGGCCCGTCGGCACGAAGACCACCTCGTCCAGATCGAACTTGGCTGCGACTTCGCTCGCCGCGACAAGGTGGCCGTGATGAATGGGATCGAACGTGCCGCCCATCACACCCAGCCGCAGACGGCGCTGGGCGCCGGCCTGCTTCACGATGGCGGAAATATTAGTGGCCTTGGCTGTGATCGTGCTTGTTCGGGTGCTGGCGGTGCGGGTCTGCGTGCTCCTCGACCGCTGCATGGCGCCGGCCCAGGTTGCCGTAGGACAACGTGACAAACAGCAGGACCATGAGGACCACGAACATCACCGCGCCCACGACGAGCGGCGGCGCGATCAGCGGCGCAAGTTCCTCGTGGCCTGATTCGCCCGCGGCGGCGATGATTGTGGCGATCTGCTGCGACAGCATGTTCTCCCCTAGTGAGCTTAAGAATTGACGACGGCGGATGTCCCCGCCGTGCTGGACTTCGCTTCCATGTTACAGCGTTGCTAGGCCCTGATCTGGCCTTCGCCCTGGACGATCCACTTGGTGGTGGTCAGCTCCGTCAGGCCCATGGGACCGCGGGCATGCAGCTTTTGGGTGGAAATGCCGACCTCGGCCCCCAGGCCCAGCTCGCCGCCGTCCGTGAAACGGGTGGACGCGTTGACAATCACGGCTGCGGAATCGACCTCGGCGATAAACCGCTCAGCGTTGCCGAGGTCATTGGTCAGGATGGCTTCCGTATGGCCGGTGGACCAGGTACGGATGTGCTGAACGGCGTCGTCCAGGCTGTCCACCATGGCCACGGCGAGATCAAGATCCATGTACTCGGTGGCCCAATCCTCGTCCGTGGCGGGGACGGACTCCACGGAGGCCGGCAGGGCCGCGCGGATCCGTGCGTCGGCATGCAGCGTGACGCCGGCACCCCGCAGGGCCGCGGCGACGGCGGGCAGAACAGTTGAAGCGGAGTGGACCAGCAGGGTCTCTACGGTGTTGCAGACGCTGGGCCGCTGGGTCTTGGCGTTGAGCAGGATGTCCACCGCCATGTCCTCGTCCGCGGAGGCGTCCAGGAAGATGTGCACGTTGCCCTCACCGGTCTCGATGACGGGCACCTTGGCGTTGGCCACGACGGACTGGATGAGGTCACGGCCGCCGCGGGGAATCAGCACGTCGACCCGTCCGCGGGCACGCATCAGTGCATTCGCGCCTTCCCGGCCGAACTGGTCGACGCTTTGCACGGCGTCGGCGGGCAGCCCCACCGACTCCAGCGCCTCGCGGAGCACCGTGATGAGGGCCTCGTTGGTGGCGGCTGCCGCGGTACCGCCACGGAGGATGACCGCGTTGCCGCTTTTCAGGCCCAGCCCGGCGATGTCCACGGTGACGTTGGGACGGGCCTCATAGATGGCAGCGACAACCCCCATGGGCACGTTAACCTGGCGAAGCCGCAAACCGTTGGGCAGGGTCTGGCCCCGCACCACGTTGCCGACCGGATCGGGCAGGTTGGCGAGGTTCTCCAGAGCGACGGCGAGAGCTTTGATCCGGCTGTCGGTCAGGGTGAGCCGGTCCAGCATCGCCGCAGAAGTACCGTTTGCTTTTCCGGCCGCGACGTCCTTGGCGTTGGCGGCGAGGATGTGGCCCGCACGCTCCAGCAGCGCGGCGGCGATGGCCCGAAGACCGCGGTCTTTCCAGGCCCGGTTGGCGCGGGCCATCCGGCGGGCGGCGTAGCGGGAGCGGTCGGCAATGGCGTGGACGGCCGCCTCGACGTCGCCGGCCGCGCTGTCTTGCGGCGGCGTTTCCGCGGTGGCTCCGCGGCTGCCTTCCGCCGGTCCGTCCGTGGGGAGCACGCCGTCGGCAAACAATTGTTCGGCGAGCAGGGCAGAGCGGGGGGTCAGGGCCTCAGTCATGCTTCCAGTTTAGGCGGGCGGCAGGCTCAGACCAGCACCAGATCGTCAACATGAACAACAACCCGGTCATATCCGCGGCCGAGCTCCTTGCCGAGCTCCTGCGTGGAACGCCCAAGCATCTGCGGCAGCTCTCCGGCCGCGTAGTTGACCAGGCCCCGGGCAATGACGGTGCCGTCGGGCGAGACCATTTCCACGGCGTCGCCGGCCTCAAAGTGTCCGCGGACGGCGGAAATACCGGCGGGGAGAAGCGAGGTGTGGCGGTCGCGGACGGCCTTGACCGCGCCGTCGTCGAGGACCAGCGTCCCCTCCACGGAGGCAAGGTGCGCCAGCCACAGCAGCCGCACGGGCTTGCGGGAACCGTTAACGGAGAACCAGGTCCCCACATCCTGGCCCGCCAGCGCTGCGGCGGCGTTACCGGTGGAGGTGACCAGGGCGGGAATGCCCGAGTCCGCAGCAATGGTGGCGGCTTCGACCTTGGTGACCATTCCCCCGGTGCCGGTGCCTGCCTTTCCGGTGCGTCCGATGGTTACGCCTTCGAGGTCCTGCGGGCCGGTGATGTGGGCGATCCGCCTGGCTCCGTGTGCGGGTGGGCCATCGTAGAGCGAGTCGACGTCGGAGAGCAGGACGAGCGCGTCGGCGCGGACCAGGTGGGCGACGAGGGCCGCGAGCCGGTCATTGTCGCCGAAGCGGATTTCATGGGTGGCGACCGTGTCGTTTTCGTTGACCACAGGCACGACGCCGAGGTTCAGCAGCCGGTCGAGGGCGCGCAAAGCGTTCGCGTGCTGCCGGCGGCGCATGAAGTCATCGGCGGTGAGGAGCACCTGGCTGACGGTGACGCCGTGGGCGCCGAAGGCGTGCGTATAGCGTGCCATCAGCAGGCCCTGGCCCACGCTCGCGGCTGCCTGCTGGGTGGCGAGGTCCCGCGGCCGCTTGGCCAGTCCGAGGGGGGCGAGCCCGGCGGCGATCGCTCCGGAGGACACCAGAATAATCTCGGTGCCGGCGTTGCGCTTCCGGGCAAGGGCGTCCGCCAGTTCGGTCAGCGCCTCCTCAGAGATTCCGCCCTTGATGGATGTCAGGGACGAGGACCCTACCTTGACCACAATCCGCCGGGCGCCGGACAGTGCTGTCCTGTCGGCTCCCGGCGCCGCGGCAGGGTGTGCAGTGACGGCTTTACTCGTCATCTGCTTCGCCCAGTCCACTCTCCTTGAGCGGCTTGGCGATCCGGCGGCTGCTGACGGATTCAGTCCAGATGCCGGCTTTACGTTCCGCTTCGAGCTCGGCGCGGGCCGCTGCCTTGGCTTCACGGCGTTCAACCTGCTCGTCACGTTTTTGTCCACGGGTGGGCCGGTCGCCGATGTCGGCGAAGCGCACGTCGGTGCCGCGGGGTGCTGCCAGCAGCTCGGCGCCCGCCATCATGGTCGGCTCCCAGTCGAAGACGACGCCGTCGTCCTCGCCGATGACCACCATGTCGCCAGGCACGGCGCCCTGCTTGAACAGCTCATTTTCGACGCCAAGCTTTGCAAGGCGGTCGGCGAGGTAGCCGATGGCTTCCTCATTGGTGAAGTCGGTCTGCTTGACCCAGCGCACGGGCTTGTCACCGAGGACGCGGAACAGCGGCTCCAGGTTCTTCTCCTCGCGGCGGATCTTGAAGCCGGACTCGTTCACTGCACGCGGCTTGAGCACCGGGGCGTGCACCTTCGGCGGGGCGGCGGCGAGGGCGTCGCGGGCGGCCTGCACGATTTCGCCCATGGCAAAGCCGAGCTGGCGGAGTCCTTCGTGGCTGGTGGCCGAGATCTCGAAGACCTTGTAGCCGCGCGACTCCAGCTCCGGGCGGACAAATTCCGCCATGTCCTTGCCGTCGGGCAGGTCCACCTTGTTCAGCGCGATCAGGCGGGGACGGTGGTTGAGTGGAACGACTTCGCCGTCAACTCCGCTGTAGCTCATGTCGACGGCGTATTTCTCCAGCTCGGCCTCGATGACAGCGAGGTCCGAAAGCGGGTCGCGGTCGGATTCGAGCGTGCCGCAGTCAAGGACGTGCACCAGGGCGGCGCAGCGCTCAACATGGCGCAGGAAGTGGTGGCCGAGGCCTTTGCCTTCGCTGGCGCCCTCGATCAGGCCCGGGACGTCGGCGATGGTGAACCGGACGTCGCCGGCCTGGACAACGCCGAGGTTGGGAATCAGGGTGGTGAAGGGGTAGTCGGCGATCTTGGGCCGGGCGGCCGACATGGCGGCGATCAGGCTGGATTTGCCGGCGGAGGGGAATCCGACCAGGGCAATGTCGGCGATGGACTTCAGTTCCAGGACGACGTCGCTGGACTCACCTTCGATGCCGAGCAGCGCGAACCCGGGGGCGCGGCGCTTCTGCGAGGAGAGCGAGGCGTTGCCAAGGCCGCCGATGCCGCCGGCGGCCGCAATGTATTCGGCTCCCTCGCTCACGAGGTCTGCGAGGACTTCGCCGGACTTGGACTTGACCACGGTGCCGACGGGCACCGGGAGGATCAGGGTTTCGCCGTGTTTGCCGGCGCGCCAGTCGCCCATTCCGGGGCCGCCGTTGGTGGCGTGGCGGTGGGGCGCGTGGTGGTAGTCCAGCAGGGTGGTGGTCTGGGGATCGACGCGGAGGATGACGTCACCGCCGTTACCGCCGTTGCCGCCGTCGGGACCGCCGAGGGGCTTGAACTTCTCACGGTGAACGGAGACACAGCCGTGGCCGCCGGTACCGCCGGATACGTGCAGTACTACCCGGTCTACAAAGCTCGCCACGTGGATCTCCTCAGTGCTGTTCCCGAAGGCGTCCAGAGACACCCAGGATGATGGTAATGCGGTTAAAACACCGGTGGAGCGGACCTAATGGCCCGCCCCACCGATTTAAGACTGGTTGTTACTCTGCAGCTGCAGCAGCCACGATGTTCACAACGCGGCGACCACGGCGGGTGCCGAATTCGACAGCGCCGGGGGTCAGTGCGAACAGGGTGTCGTCGCCGCCGCGGCCAACGCCGGCGCCCGGGTGGAAGTGGGTGCCACGCTGGCGGACGATGATCTCGCCTGCGGAAACTACCTGGCCGCCGAAGCGCTTGACGCCAAGGTACTGGGCGTTTGAGTCACGACCGTTGCGAGTGGAACTCGCGCCTTTTTTATGTGCCATTTGGAAATGCCTGCCTTAAAATTCTGGGGAATCTGCTGAAAACCTGAACAGTAACGGTAAGTTACTTGATACCGGTGATCTTGACCTTGGTCAATTCCTGACGGTGACCCTGGCGCTTCTTGTAGCCGGTCTTGTTCTTGAACTTCTGGATGACGATCTTGGGACCGCGAAGGTCCTCAAGGATCTCAGCCGTAACCGTTACCTTGGCCAGGTCCGAAGCTGCAGACGTGACCTTGTCACCGTCTACCAGGAGCAGTGCGGGCAACTCAAAGGTGCTGCCGGCTCCACCGGGGACGCGGTTCAGGGTAACGAAGTCTCCAACGGAAACCTTCTCTTGGCGGCCGCCTGCGCGGACAATCGCGTACACCACTGGGGAACTCACTTCTCTCGACGTTTATTACTAGATTTGCGTGCGGAACCTGGGTCCAAAGTTGATGGTCCGGCTCACGCTGTGCCTCTACGCCGGTGGGTTCCCCGGGGGAACCCATGAGCTATCCCGTGGACATTCGCACTCGAAATCAAGTGGAGCGTCCTCAAGGTCATAACCCAAGTGTTGGCGTAAGCACCGAAGATCCAGACTACGCTAATTTCGCCTTCGGCCGCAAATGAGGCTGGTTCCGAAGTGGGGTACGTGATAAGCGACACCCTGTATGGACGGGGCGAGGCTGCAACGACTTCCGGAACCGTGCCTAACTATCGTACAGGCTACCCGTCACGCAGCAGCCCAGGCGTGCGGCTGCGGCGCGTCGGGAACCTTAAGGAGAGACCCCGTGCCCTCCTCCCCCGGACTGACAGCTGCTTAACGACGCGGCGGGCGCGGTCCGGACTTTGGGAGAACTGCTCCCGGTCCGGACCGCACCCGCGGCCTTGCTGGCGTGCTGCCGGGTCAGAGCTCGGACGCCGGAACACCGACGCCGAGGATGATCGGTTCGCTTGAGGGACGCGTGGCTACCGGCGCGGCCGGGGCTTTGGCCTGGTGCACCGCAACGGCTGCCGCCTGCGGAGTTTCCCGGCGTTGTTCCACCGAGGTCTCGTTGGCGGCACCCTGGGCGCGGCTGGCACTGCGGTTGCGGCGGCCGCGGCGCGGCCGGGACGTTCCGGCGTCAGCCTCGGTCCGGGCTGCGGCTGCCGGAGCCGTTATTGCCCGCTCCTGCACGGCGGGCTCCTGGCGGGACGGCAACTGGTCTACCGGCAACTGGTCTGCCGGCTTCTGGGCCGGCGGGGCCGCGTCGGCCGCGCCGAGGTGGGCGAAGGCCTCGGTCAGCAGGTCCAGGGTCAGTGCCGGCGATGCGGCCTGGTCGGCGTGCTCCACGAACGGCAGGGCGACCTGGTCGCCGCCGAAGGTCAGCACGGCACCGGGACGTCCGTCGGCTTCCTCGGCTGCCGCTAGCTCCACGGCGGCGTCGACGGCGGCCTGGCGGGCTCCGGCCTCTGCCGCGGCGGCTGATTCCCCGTCATGCAGGTGGGCGGCGTGGGCAGCTGCTGCGATGTTTGTCAGCGCGGCGCGGGTCGCCTCGGCCTTGGCGTGGCGCTCGGCGTCGGTCGGTTCGGCGTGCACCGCTGCCGGGGCTGCCTGCTCGTCTGAGCCCTGGCCGCCCCGGCCGCGGCGGCGGCTCTTACGTTCGGTGCGGGCGGCAGGCTGCTGCTCAGTGCGGGGCACGTGGTGCTCGGCGGCCACCACGTTGGCGCGGCGGTGTTCCACAGGCTCGTCGTGGGTGACGATGCCGCGGCCGGCGCACGCTTCGCACTGTTCGCCGAAGACTTCCAGCAGTCCGGTGCCCATCCGTTTGCGGGTCATCTGCACGAGGCCCAGCGAAGTTACTTCCGCCACCTGGTGCTTGGTCCGGTCCCGGCCCAGGCACTCCACCATGCGGCGCAGCACGAGGTCGCGGTTCGATTCGAGCACCATGTCGATGAAGTCGATCACGATGATGCCACCGATGTCGCGCAGCCGGAGCTGGCGGATGACTTCTTCGGCCGCTTCGAGGTTGTTCTTGGTGACGGTTTCCTCCAGGTTGCCGCCGCTGCCGGTGAACTTGCCGGTGTTGACGTCCACCACGGTCATGGCTTCCGTGCGGTCGATGACCAGGGAGCCGCCGGAGGGCAGGAAGACCTTGCGGTCCAGGGCCTTGTGGATCTGCTCGTCGATGCGCCAGGCGGCGAAGATGTCCGTGTCCTTGGTCCACTTCTCCAGCCGGCCCACCAGGTCCGGGGCCACGTAGGTGACGTAGGCCTCGATGGTGTCCCACGCTTCCTCGCCGGAGACGATCAGCTTGGAGAAGTCCTCGTTGAAGACGTCACGGACAACCTTGATGGTCAGATCCGGTTCGCCGTAGAGCAGCTCGGGTGCCAGAAGCTTGGTCGACGTCGACTGGCTTTCGATGCCCTCCCACTGGGCCCGGAGGCGGTTGATGTCGTGGGTGAGCTCTTCCTCGGACGCGCCCTCCGCAGCGGTGCGGACAATGACGCCCGCATCCTCGGGCAGGCGGTCTTTGAGGATCCGCTTGAGGCGGTTGCGTTCGACGTCGGGCAGCTTGCGGGAGATACCGGTCATGGAACCGCCGGGGACGTACACGAGGTAGCGTCCGGGCAGTGAAATCTGGCTCGTGAGGCGGGCGCCCTTGTGGCCGACCGGATCCTTGGTGACCTGGACCAGGACGGGATCGCCGGACTTCAGCGCGTTTTCAATCCTGCGCTGCTTGCCTTCAAGGTTGACGGACTCCCAGTTGACTTCGCCGGCGTAGAGGACGGCGTTGCGTCCGCGTCCGATGTCAACGAAAGCGGCTTCCATGGACGGCAGCACGTTCTGGACTTTGCCCAGGTAGACGTTGCCGATCAGGGAGTCCTGCTGCGTCTTCGAGACGAAGTGTTCGGCCAGCACACCGTCTTCAAGGACGCCGATCTGGATTCTGTCGTCGCGCTGGCGGACGATCATCTGGCGGTCAACGGATTCCCGGCGGGCCAGGAACTCGGCCTCGGTGATGACGGTGCGGCGGCGGCCGGTGTCGCGGGATTCACGGCGGCGCTGCTTCTTTGCTTCGAGCCGGGTGGATCCCTTCAGGGACGTGACGCGGTTGTTGACGGGGGCCTCGGTGGCAACGCGGGGTGCGCGGACCCGGGTCACCGTGTTGGGCGGATCGTCGTCTTCCCCGCCCGTCAGCTCCAGGTCCTGCTCACCACGGCGGCGGCGCCGGCGGCGGCGGGACGTGACGCCGTCCTCAAGCTGCTCCCCGGTGTTTTCGTCCGCTTCATCGTCCGCGTCCTCGGACTCGTTGTCGGCGCCCGGCTCGCTGTTGTCGGATCCGCGGCTGCTGCGTCCCCGGCGTCCCCGGCTGCGGCGGCGGCGGCGGCTTCCGGCGTCGTCGCCTTCGCCTTCACCTTCCTCCTCAGTTTCTTCTTCGTCAGCTTCCGCCGTGGCGGCAGCCGGGGTAGGGCGGACGGCAGCGGCCAGGTCCGGGGCCTGGAAGATCATGGAGGAGAGCATGCCTGGCTCCAGGAAGAGTGAGGCGGCGGAGGGCACCTCGGCGGCAGCTGCTGCGGCGCTCTCTGCAGGCGCAGCGGTGGCCGCCGGAGTTGCCTCCGCGGCGGGGCTTTCCGCGGCGGGCGTTTCGGCGGCGTGGTTCCCGACAGCCGGGGTCTCAACAGCAGACGTTGCCGCGGCGGGGGCGGCGGACTTGGCGCGGCTGGCCCTGCGCCGGACCGGCTTCTCGGCCGGCGCGTCTGCCGTCCCGGCGACGGTCGTTTCCACGTCGGCGGCTGCGGGCCCTGCGGATGCCTCGTCAACGAACACCGGAAGGGTTTCGGCCGGTTCGGGGACCTTGCGGGTGCGTGAACGCCGGGCAGGAGCTTTCGCGTTGGCTTCGGGGGCAGGAGCCTCCGCGGCGGGAGCGTCGGCATCGGCGGCCGGGACTGCTGTGTCCGTTGCCGTTTCTGCTGAGGGTCCGCTTTTGGGAAGGGCCTTGCGGCGGGTCCGGAGGGGCCGCTTCGGCGGCGTGACCGCGGCCGGTGCCTCTACTGCTTCTGCAGTCTTTCCGGCGACGCGCGGTTCTTCGTTCCCTGTTACAACCTGGTCATTATCCATATGTGGCGACACTCCTGCCCCTGACGTGCCGCCACATCCGGCACCCGTGAGGGCAATTATTTGTCAACACCCGCGGGCATTGACAGAAGTCAATTGGATACCCTCAGGTTCGCACCGGCAGTGGGGTGCGGCAGCCCTGAAGGGCCGGCGGAAATGTTCGAAAACCCGTTGATCTACTCGTCACAACCAGGTGCCGTCCAATGGAATTGCGGGACAGCCTGGACCAGAGGATCCGACGCGTCCTGCTCATCATTGGCGGTCTTGGAAACAAAATCGCCGGACCGGGACCCGGATGTGGATCGGGTTCCAGCCACGAACATTGTCTCACAAGAGCCGTCAAAGCAGGCGTAAGCGAGGCATCCGGACTTGGGTCCGGACCGAATGCCTTAGGAGAGCTCCACGGCGCCCGGGGTCCACCCAGCCGCCGGCGATACAATCAAAACCAGTTGCACCCGACCGAAGGACAGTCATTCCATGCCCAGCATCTCCAGTGCCACCGGCGAGTCAGCCGCGCGGCAGCACGGTCCCAGCACATCCGTTGCCGACCGGCCGCTGCCCCCGATGACCCGTGACCGGCCGTTCGCGTGGCTCCTGCTGATCACCGGCGTCGTCGGCTGGCTTGCCTCCGGGGCCCTGGTGCTGGAGAAGCTCGCGGTGCTCAAGGACCCCAGCCATGTGACGGTCTGCGATGTGAACCCGTGGATCTCCTGCGGGCAGGTCATGCAGACCTGGCAAGGTTCGGTGTTCGGCTTCCCCAACATGTTCATGGGCATCGTGGCGTTCGCGGTCGTCATCACCACAGCGATGGGCATGCTCGCCGGGGCAACGTTTGCGCGCTGGTACTGGCTGGGCCTTCAGGCCGGAGTAACCCTCGGCTTCGCGTTCGTGGTCTGGCTCTGGTCGCAGGCGCTGTACTCCATCCACATCCTTTGCCCGTTCTGCATGGTTGTCTGGGCTGCGATGATTCCGCTCTTTGTCTGGGTTACCGTCCGCAACGTGACCCACGGCGTACTGCCAGTGCCGGCCGGTCCTGCCCGGATCCTTGGCGACTCCGGGTGGATCGCCGTCGCACTGCTCTACGTCGCTGTGGTGGCGTCCATTTTCTTCGCCTTCATCCAGGTCTTCATCGGAACCTCAGGGTACTAAGGCAACAACCGCCGGATGATACGCCTCCGGCGGTCCGGCCGGGTCACCGCGCTGAGGTGACAGTTAAGGCCAATGTTCGCGATGAACATTGGCCTTATCTGTCACCCCGACGGGTGGGACGGTTCGAAAGACTCCTAGAACCAGATCTTAATCTCGCGCTCGGCGGATTCCGCCGAGTCCGAGCCGTGGACCAGGTTCTGCTGCACCTTCAGACCCCAGTCGCGGCCGAAGTCGCCGCGGATGGTGCCGGGGGCCGCCGTGGTGGGGTCGGTGGTGCCAGCGAGCGAGCGGAAACCCTCGATGACGCGGTGGCCCTCGAAGATCGCGGCGACGACGGGGCCGCTGAGCATGAACTCGACGAGCGGCTCGTAGAACGGCTTGCCCACGTGCTCTTCGTAGTGCTGTTCGAGGAGTTCACGGCTCGCGTGTACCTTCTTGAGTTCGGCCAGGGTGTAGCCCTTGGCCTCGATGCGGGCGATGATGCTGCCCGTGAGGTTCCGGCTGACGCCGTCGGGCTTGATCAAGACGAGGGTGCGCTCAATGCTCACAGTTGCTCCAATGTGTTGGGGTGGGGTCCGGGCTTAGTTTAGTAGGTCGCCGGGTTTAGTTCGTCGGCGCGTTGGGGTGTGATTCGTCCCAGGCTGCCTGGTCGCGTTCGCGCTGGGCGGCCTCGCGGTCTATCCGGATACCGGTGCGGATCCCGTACCACCAGGCCACCGCGAAGAGTGCGCCCACCAGGAACATCGCCGGTTCCAGGATGCCGGCGAGGATGAGCACAATCTGCAGGATCCAGCCCAGGCCTACGCCCCACGGTTTGGCCAGGACCGCGCAGGTGAAGACGAAGACGAGCGCCAGCACGATCCCGATGGAGAAAATGAGGACCGGCGCGAACTCGTCGCGCCGGAGCCCGAACACCGTGAGGGTGCCGAAGAGCACCACGAAGGCCTCCAGCAGCAGCACTGTCGAGGCGAACATGACTTTGGTGGAGCGGCGTTTCTTGGGCGTCCCAGGACGCCAATCGCGCTGGGCCTTGGTGAGTTTCGCCATGGTCTAGGCGTCCGCCTTTCCGAGCAGGATCCGGGCTTCCGCCACCAGCGTGACGGAACCGGTGACGAGGACGCCGCCGGAGAGGTCATCATTGGCTTCGGCCCGTTCCACGGCCCATTCGAGGGCGTCGTCGAGTTTCTCGGCCACGTGGATGTTGTCCTCGCCGAACCCCAGATCGAGGGCGAGTTCCGCAAGGTCCTCGGCGGGCACCGCGCGGGGCGAGTTGGACTGCGTGAAGCAGTACTCGGCGGCCAGGTCGCCGAGGGATTCCTTGAGCTGGCGGAGGATTTCCTCGGCGTCCTTTTCCCGCAGGACACCGACCACCACCACCAGTTTCGTGAAGCTGAACGCTTCGTGGATGGCCTCGGCGGAGACGCGGATGCCCTCGGGGTTGTGCGCGGCATCCACAATGATGGTCGGCGCGGTGCGCACCACCTCGAGCCGGCCGGGCGAGGTCACAGAGGCGAACGCCTCCTGCACGAGCCCGGCGTCGAGCGGCTTTTCCGCGCCGAAGAAGGCCTCCAGCGCAGCGATGGCGACGGCGGCGTTCTCGGCCTGGTGCGCACCGTGCAGCGGCACCAGGAGATCTTCATAGCGCCCCGCGATGCCCTGGATGGTGACCATCTGGCCGCCGACGGCGACGGTGCGGGCCTCGACGCCGAACTCGACGCCTTCGAAGCGGAACGGAACGTTCGTTTCCTTGGCCTTCTCCAACAGCACCTGCGCGGCGTCCCGGGGCTGCGCGGCGCTGACCAGGAAGCCGCCGGGTTTGATGATGCCGGCCTTTTCGTACGCGATGTCCTCCGTGGTGTCGCCCAGGAGCTCCGTGTGGTCCAGCGAGATGGGAGTCACCACGAAGACCTGGCCGTCGCCGACGTTGGTCGCGTCGGTGATGCCGCCCAGGCCCACCTCGATGACGGCGACGTTGACGGGCTGGTCCGCGAAGACCGCGAAGCCCAGGATGGTGAGGCACTCGAAGTACGTCAGCCGCGGCTGGCCCTCGGCCTCGAGTTCGCCGTCCACGATCGCCAGGTACGGGCGGATCTCGTCCCAGATCCGGACGAAAGTCTCATCCGGCACCGGGGCTCCGTCGATGCTGATCCGCTCGGTGACCTTGGACAGGTGCGGGCTGGTGTAGCGCCCGGTGCTCAGCCCGTGCGCGCGCAGCCCGGCCTCGATCATGCGGGCGGTCGAGGTCTTACCGTTCGTGCCAGTGATATGGATGATCGGGAACGCCTTGTTCGGCTCGCCCAGAATGTCCATGGCCCGGTGCAGCGGGGCCAGCCGTGGCTCCATTTTGTTTTCCGGCGCCCGCCCCAGCAGCTCGGCGTAGACGCTTTCAACGGAAAATTCATCGGTCATGGATTATGCCCCTGCTTCAACGGTTACTTTTGCGACGACTACCTGTGGTTCGTTGACCTCAGCGGGAACGGTGTCCAGCTCCACGGTCAGGGTTTCGGTCTTGACCAGTTCGGCGTGGGCCAGGAGCGCCTCGACGGTGCCCGGCGCCGCGGTGACGGTGGTGCGGATCCGGTCGCTGACGTTCAGCCCGGCGTCTTTGCGGGCCTGCTGGATGGCGCGGACCAAATCCCGGGCCGTTCCTTCCGCCTGCAGTTCGGGGGTGACTTCGGTGTTGAGCACCACGAAGCCGCCGCCGGGCAGGACCGCGGCTGCCCGGGATCCTTCCCCTTCGGCCGCCGCGGCCACCACCGTTTCCAGGGAATATTCCTGCGGTTCGAGTTCCAGTCCGCCGGAAACAACGACCCCGTCGACACCGTCGATTGTTTGCACGGACCAGTTCCCGGATTTGGCGCCCTTGATGGCCTGCTGGACGTTCTTACCCAGCCGCGGCCCGGCTGCCCGGGCGTTCACCACGAGTTTCTGTTCGATGCCGAACTCCTCCGGGGAGGCGTTTCCGGCGTCGAGCAGGCGGACCGAGCGCAGGTTCAGTTCGTCGGCGACGACGGCGGCGAAGCCTTCCAGCGCGTCCGCGCCGGGTGCCACCACCGTCAGTTCCTGCAGCGGCAGCCGGACCCGGAGGTTGGCGGCCTTGCGCAGCGAGGAGCCGGTGGAGCAGATCTGCTGGACCCGGTCCATGGCCTCGACGAGCCCGGCGTCGGCCGGGAACAGTTCCGCGTCCGGCCAGTCGGCAAGGTGCACGGAGCGCCCGCCGGTGAGGCCGCGCCAGATCTCCTCGGAGACCAGCGGCAGCAGCGACGCCGAGACCCGGCACACTGTCTCCAGCGCGGTATAGAGCGCGTCGAAGGCGTCGACGTTCTCATCGAAGAAGCGCTGGCGGCTGCGGCGCACGTACCAGTTGGTGAGCATGTCCAGGTAGCCGCGCAGCGCGTCGCAGGCACCGGAGATGTCGTAGCTGTCCAGCCGCTCGGTCATGGCCCGGACCAGGTCCCCGGTGTTGGCCATCAGGTACGTATCCAGGGTGTCGGCGTAGCCGTCGTAGCGAAGCTTCGCGTCGTAGCCCGACGCTTTTCCATCCACTGCGTTCGAGGCGTTTGTGTACAGCGTGAAAAAGCTGTACACGTTCCACAGCGGCAGGATGACCTGGCGGACGCCGTCGCGGATGCCCTGTTCGGTGACCACAAGGTTGCCGCCGCGCAGGATGGGGCTGGACATCAGGAACCAGCGCATGGCGTCGGATCCGTCCCGGTCCAGGACCTCGGAAACGTCCGGGTAGTTCTGGAGGCTCTTGGACATTTTCTGCCCGTCCGAGCCCAGCACGATGCCGTGGCTGATGACGTTGCGGAAGGCAGGCCGGTCGAACAGGGCGGTGGAGAGGATGTGCAGCATATAGAACCAGCCGCGGGTCTGGCCGATGTATTCGACGATGAAGTCCGCCGGGTTGTGGGTGTCGAACCATTCCTCGTTCTGGAACGGGTAGTGGACCTGGCCGTACGGCATGGAGCCGGAGTCGAACCAGACATCCAGGACGTCCTCGACCCGGCGCATGACGGACTGCCCCTCCTCCGGGGTACGCGGGTCGTCCGGGTTGGGGCGGGTGAGCTCGTCGATGAACGGCCGGTGCAGGTCCACCTGGCCGTCGTTGTTTAGCGGCAACCGGCCGAAGTCGGCCTCGATCTCTGCGAGCGAGCCGTAGACGTCGGTGCGCGGGTAGTCCGGGTCACTGGACTGCCAGACCGGGATGGGGCTGCCCCAGTAGCGGTTCCGGCTGATGGACCAGTCACGGGCGTTGGCGAGCCACTTGCCGAACTGGCCGTCCTTGACGTTGCCGGGGATCCAGTTGATTTCCTGGTTCAGCTCGGACATGCGGTCTTTGAATTTGGTGACTTCCACGTACCAGGAGGACACCGCCCGGTAGATCAGCGGGTTCCGGCAACGCCAGCAGTGCGGGTAGCTGTGCTCGTAGCTCGCCTGGCGGACCAGCCGTCCCTGGGCGCGGAGCACCTGGGTGATGGGCTTGTTGGCTTCGAAGACCTGGAGCCCGGCAATCTCGGCAAGGTCGCCGTGGCCAAAGAGCGGCAGGAACTTCGCACCCTCGTCCACCGAGAGGACGACCGGGATCCCGGCTTCTTCACAAACCTTCTGGTCATCCTCACCGTAAGCGGGCGCCTGGTGGACGATCCCGGTGCCGTCCGTGGTGGTGACGTAGTCCGCCACAAGGAAACGCCAGCCGTTCTCGGTGCCATACTTCTCGGCGTCGGAAAAGTAATCCCAGAGCGGCTCGTAGGTCAGCCCTTCGAGCTCGACGCCGGTGTGCCGGGAGGTGACAGCTGCCTCCGCAGCCGCGACGCCCTCGGCTCCGTCACCGTAGCCGAGGTCCTTGGCGTAGGCGCCCAGGAGGTCCGCGGCGAGCAGGAACCGGCCGGTGACGGGCGCTTCGGCCGCCGCGGCCTTAACCCCATGCGGGCCGGCGGGCAGCACAACATAGGTGATGGCGGGCCCGACGGCGAGCGCCAGGTTGGTGGGCAGGGTCCAGGGCGTGGTGGTCCAGGCGAGCGCCTGGACACCGGCGAGCTGTTGTGAGAGTTCGGACTCCCCCGCCGTGATGGGGAAGGTGACCGTGACGGTCTGGTCCTGCCGGTTCTTGTAGACGTCATCATCCATGCGCAGTTCATGGTTGGACAGCGGCGTCTCATCCTTCCAGCAGTAAGGCAGCACCCGGTAGCCGTTGTAGGTCAGGCCCTTCTCGTGCAACTGCTTGAAGGCCCAGAGCACGGACTCCATGTACTCGACGTTGAGCGTCTTGTAATCGTTCTCGAAGTCCACCCAGCGCGCCTGGCGGGTAACGTAGCTCTGCCACTCGTCGGCGTACTTCATCACCGAGGCACGGCAGGCGTCGTTGAACTTATCGATGCCCATGGCTTCGATCTGGGTCTTGTCCGTCATGCCCAGCTGCTTCATGGCTTCGAGTTCGGCGGGCAGCCCGTGGGTGTCCCAGCCGAAGCGGCGCTCCACGCGGCGGCCGCGCTGGGTCTGGTAACGGCCCACCAAGTCCTTGGCGTAACCGGTCAGCAGGTGGCCGTAATGCGGCAGCCCGTTGGCAAATGGCGGGCCGTCATAGAACACGAACTCGTTGCTGCCGTCTTCACCGGCATCGCGCTGGTCGATGCTGGCCTGGAACGTACCGTCCTCATCCCAGTACTTGAGGATGCGCTCTTCGATCTCCGGGAACTTCACGGAGGCGGATACGCCTGCGGCGTTGGGAGCCGCGGTGGAAGCAGAGGTGGTGGCGCCTGCGCCGGACGGAGCGGCGGAGGCCTTCGGGTAATAAGTCATCTCGACATCCTGGGTTGAGCTGGTGAACAAATGGATTCATTCAGGATGCGAGGACGGTCCCTGCGTTGTCCTTGGACAACACCTGCACCGCGGTACCACCTCACTTACCGCCACTGGGCCCCCGCGCAAGGAGGGAGCACCGGCGTCGGCCGCTCATTACTGCTGTGACGGGCTTACCCGTCCGGTTCTACCGGCCCTGGCGCGCTGTTTCTCATAACGGATGCGGCGCCGGGGCGTTCTTCCGGAAGCTCACCGGTGATGGCCGGGTCAAAGCTGTTAGAAGAAGTCTAACAAGTGTCACGGGCACGCAATGCCTACACTGGGTCCCATGATGTTCCGGACCCGGGGCCACGGCGCCTTCCCCCGACGGCCTGCCGGCCGCGCGCATGCCGGCTGGCGGTGGATGGCGGGGCTGGCGGCAGCGCCAGTGGTGGTGGTTTCCGTTTTCCGCGCAGTACCGCGGGAATGGCCCACCACGGCAGTGCAGTTGGTGTCTTTCACCCCGTGGCTGGTGTTGCCTGCCGGCGCCTCGCTGGTGTTTGCGGTGCTGGGCCGGCGACGGTGGATGGCGGGTGCCGCGGCAGGACTTGTGGCCGTGCAGATTTTTTGGCTGGTACCGCTGGACTTTGCGCGGGCCTCGCCCGGCCCGGAGGCCGCGGCGCACACCGTCGGCGGCGTGGTGGACCTCCGGGTGATGAGCCTGAACGCCAAGCTCGGCACAGCGGATGCGGCGGAGATTGTCCGGCTGGTCCGCGAGAACGGCATCACGCTGCTCATGCTCCAGGAATATACCCAGGCCCTGGCGGACCGGCTGGCCGTTGCCGGCCTGTCAGGCGTCCTCCCGAACAGGATCAGTGCCCCCGCGGGCGGCGCCGCCGGAAACGCGGTCTACTCCGTCCACGACCTGACGGCTGGGGGGACTGTCCCGGACTCGCATTTCCCGATGCCCATGATCCGGGTCGCCGCCGGGTCCGCGAAGCAGCGGGCCGTCGTCGAACTGACGAACGTCCACACCCGCGCGCCCGTGGGCGTGGGCCTGCCGAAGTGGCGCAGTGACCTGGCAGCCCTCGGGAAGCTGACATCCCGGCCGGGAAACGTGGTGCTGGCCGGGGACTTCAACGCCAGTTACGACCACGCCGAGTTCCGCCGGCTGCTGGCGGGCCGGGGCGGGGCGGCCGTGGATGTGGGGACGGCGCAAGGTGCCCGGCTGGTCCCCACCTGGCCGATGGACGAGGTGCTGCTTCCCGGCATTACCATCGACCATCTGGTCACCAGCCCGTCGGTGCGCGGCTCGGCGTACGCCGTGCACCGGGTGGCCGGAACGGACCACGCCGCCATCATCGCGACGCTCTCCGTCCCGGCCACCGGGTGAGAGCTGAGCGCCCTGCGCCCTAGTTCTTGCGGATCACCTTGAAGTTGGAGGCCTGCGCCACCGGGCGGATGACGATCTGGTCCAGGTTGACGTGGTGCGGCGCCGTGACGGCGTACCGGACGACGTCGGCGACGTCCGCCGCGGTGAGGGGCTTCGCGACCCCCTGGTAAATCTTGGCGGCGGCACCCTGATCGCCGAGCCGGTTCAAGGAGAACTCCTCCGTCTGCACCATGCCCGGCGCCACCTCGATCACGCGGAGGTTGTGCTCGGCCTCTTCCAGGCGCAGGGCACCGGTCAGGGCGTGCTGGGCAAACTTCGCCGCGTTGTAGCCGGCGCCGCCCTCATAGGCGGACAGTCCCGCCGTCGAGGTCAGGTTCAGGACGGTGCCTTCCCCATCGGCGCGCAGCATCGGCAGGAAGGCCCGGATGAGTTTCATGGTGCCCAGGACGTTGACCTCGAACATCCATTCCCAGTCCGCGGTCCGCGTTTGGGCTACCGTGTCCGCCCCGCGGGCGCCGCCGGCGATGTTGATCAGCGTGTCGATCCCCCCGGCGCGGGTGACCTCGTCCACCAGCCGGTCGACGGCCGCGTCGTCGGTCACGTCTGCCGGAAGCGCGACAGCGCCGGTTTCGGCGGCGAGCGCCTCCAGCCGGTCCGCGCGGCGGGCGACGGCAAAGACCGTCCAGCCCTCCGCCCGGAGGGCGCGCACGGTGGCCTCGCCGATTCCGGTGCTGGCGCCGGTGACAACTGCTGCTTTGGCTCGTGGTGATGTGTGCTGGATTCCCTCAGTCATGGCACCACCCTAGTAGATCAGCACAGCGCTGATCCTTCCCGAAGAGCCGGCTCTCCCAGGAGGGACACTCCTGCAGAGCCGGCTCTCCTGTGCGGCTGGCTTCGCCCGCCGTGAAAGAATTGCGGCATGGCTGAAGACACGCAGGGTACAGACACGCCCACCACCGCCCCCATCAATGTTCCGGACAAGCCCGCCCTGGAGGGGCTGGAAGGCGCCCTCACCCGTCGCTGGCTTGAGGAAGGAACCTACAAGTTCAACCCGGACACCACCCGGGAGCAGGTCTACTCGATCGACACTCCCCCGCCCACGGCGTCCGGTTCGCTGCACGTCGGGCACATGTTCTCCTACACCCAGACCGACGTCCTGGCCCGCTACCAGCGCATGACCGGCAAAAACGTCTTCTACCCGATGGGCTGGGACGACAACGGCCTGCCCACCGAGCGCCGCGTGCAGAACTACTACGGTGTGCGCTGCGACCCCACCACCGCCTACGACGCGGGCTACCGGCCCCCGGCGGAGCCGGCCAAGAACCAGCGCGACTTCGACGTCGTCTCGCGCCGGAACTTCATCGAACTCTGCGAAGAACTCGCCGTCGAGGACGAGTTGGTCTTCGAGCACCTGTTCCAGACCCTCGGCCTGTCCGTGGACTGGGACCTCACCTACCGGACCATCGATGACAAATCCCGCGCCATCTCCCAGCGCGCCTTCCTGGCAAACCTCGCCGCGGGCGACGCCTACATGGCCGAGGCGCCCACCCTGTGGGACGTCACCTTCCGCACCGCAGTGGCCCAGGCCGAGCTCGAGGACCGCGAAGTGGCCGGCGCCTACTACCGCTACCCCTTCTTCACCGAAGACGGTGAAAAGATCTACATCGAGACCACCCGCCCCGAACTGCTGGCCGCCTGCGCCGCGCTCGTGGCGAACCCCGACGACGAGCGGTACCAGCCGCTGTTCGGGAAGAAAGTCACCTCCCCGCTGTTCGGCGTCGAGGTGGAGGTCAGGGCCCACCCGCTCGCCAAGGCGGACAAGGGCTCCGGCATCGCCATGGTGTGCACCTTCGGCGACCTCACCGACGTCACCTGGTGGCGGGAACTCCAGCTGCCCACCCGCGCCATCGTGGGCCGCGACGGGCGCATCATCGGCGAGACTCCGGAGTGGATCACCACCGACCAGGGCCGCGCCGCTTTCGAAGCCATCGCCGGCAAAACCGTCTTCAGCGCCAAGGAGGGCGTGGTGGAGCTTCTGGCAGCAGCGGACCTCCTCGACGGTGAGCCGAAGAAGATTCTGCACCCGGTGAACTTCTTCGAGAAGGGCGACAAGCCCCTGGAAGTAGTGACCTCCCGCCAGTGGTACATCCGCAACGGCGGCCGCGACGCGGAACGGCGCGAGCGGCTCATTGCCCGCGGCCATGAGATCGATTTCCACCCGGCGTTCATGCGTTCCCGCTACGAGAACTGGATCTCCGGGCTGAACGGTGACTGGCTGGTCTCCCGCCAGCGCTTCTTCGGCGTTCCCGTGCCGGTCTGGTATCCGCTGGACGCCGACGGCAACCCGGACTTCGCGGCACCCATCGTTCCATCGGACGCCCACCTCCCGGTGGACCCGGCCGCGGACGCGGCACCGGGCTACGAGGAAACCCAGCGCAACGTGCCGGGCGGCTTCACCGGTGACGCCGATGTGCTCGACACCTGGGCAACTTCCTCCTTGACCCCGCAGATTGTGGGCGGCTGGAGCACCAACGAAGCACTTTTCGCCAAGGTGTTCCCCTTCGACGTGCGGCCGCAGGGCCATGACATCATCCGTACCTGGCTGTTCTCCTCCGCGGTCCGCGCCGATGCGCTGCAGGATGTCGCGCCGTGGAAGCACGCAGCCATCTCCGGCTGGATTTTGGACCCGGACCGCAAGAAGATGTCCAAGTCCAAGGGCAACGTGATCGTCCCGACCGACGTGCTCGAGGAGTACGGCTCGGACGCCGTACGGTACTGGGCGGCCTCGGCGAAGCTCGGCGCGGACACGGCATATGAGATCGCACAGATGAAGATCGGCCGCCGGCTGGCGATCAAACTGCTCAACGCCTCCAAGTTCGTGCTGAACCTGGGCGCCACGGAGAACTCCGTAGTGTCCGGTGACCTTTCGGTGCTGAGCAATCCCCTGGACCGTGCCGTGCTGGCCCAGCTCTCCGACGTGGTCAAGCAGGCCACCAAGGCGTTCGAGAGCTATGACTACGCCCGTGCGCTGCAGCTCACGGAAAGCTTCTTCTGGCACTTCACCGATGACTACGTGGAACTGATCAAGGACCGTGCTTACGGTGCTGCCGGGGATGCCCAGCAGGCCTCCGTGCTGGCCGCATTGGCGACGAGCCTGGACACTCTGCTGCGGCTCTTTGCACCGTTCCTGCCGTTCGCGACGGAAGAAGTCTGGAGCTGGTGGCGCACCGGCTCGGTGCACCGCGCACCGTGGCCGTCCGCCGTCGAGATCGACGGCGACACCACGTTGCTGGCCACCGTCGGGGCCGCGCTCAGCGGCATCCGCAAGGCCAAGTCCGAAGCCAAGGTCAAGCAGCGCACCGCTGTGCTCTCCGCGACGGTCACTGCATCGGAGTCCCTCACAACGCAGCTCAAGGCCGGCCTGGGCGATCTCAAGGCCGCCGCGAACGCCCGTGAACTGGCGCTGGTGGCTGGCGAGGGTGAACTGACCGTGAGCGATGTGGTGTTGGCTCCGGCCGAGGACCCCGCCCAGGCGTAGCCCGTTCGTTTGCAACGGAATGAGGGCCTTCCCGGCCCGGCTTCTGCCGGGCGGAGAGGGCCCTCATTCTATGAGCTGGGTCTGGGTTTCCTGGCTTAGATCCCGGCTGAGGCCTCGAAGTGCGTCAGCACCGGCGGGGCGGCCAGCAGGTCTCCGAGCGAGCTCGCGCCCTCGGCCGCCCGCCAGGCGCGGTAGGCGGAGTCGTGCTCCATCGACGCCCACTGTTCCACCACGAGGATGTGCGCCGGGTTGGTGCTGTCGACCAGTACCTCGACACCGCGGCAGCCTTCAAACGCGCGGGTATCGGCGAGGATCCCGCGGAGCACGGCAGGCGCCGTAGGCAGGGCTTCCGCGGTGAGGATCAGGTCAAGGTGGGCTGTGACGGGCATGGGGCTCCAATGCTGGGGGTGGAAAATGCTGGGGGTGGAATAGGACACAAGCAGAGCGTGGGCCTGGGCCGGAACATTCCGGGTCCGGACCGCTGCCCTGCTATTGGAGCCAACTGCGGCGTCGGCGTGCTTGTTCCTTCCACTGAACCCCATCTGCTCGGCGGCGCGTTGGCAAGTTCCTCAACTTTTCCGTCGCTCTCGCTTGCGTTCGCAGTCAGCCGCCGAAGGCGCCCCCTCCTGGAACAGCCTGAGGGCAAAGGGGAAGCCCCATCAGCGTTTTGCCGTTGGTGGGGCTTCGACTCTTCGATTGCCACGTGACGTCTGAGGCGATCTGGCGGGATCCTCGGATTTTCAGGTCTTCCTACCTCGTCACTGGTAGCCATCATCTGACTTTGCCGGTGGCTGCGTCGGATGAGTGTCACTGAATCTTTGGTTCCTGCGTCCCGCTTCTTTCGAAGTGGGTACTTTCAATTGTGATCCTGCCCTGCCGGCTGCACAAGAGCCCCGGCAGAACTACATGAGTGTAGTTTCGCCGGGGCTCGTGGGCCGCCGTCTGCAGCGGATCGTGGCCCGCGGGGCCTAGTCGAACGTGGGGCTCTCGGTCCTGCTGCGCTTGATTTCGAAGAAGTACGGGAACGATGCCAGGGATACCGAAGCGTCCCACAAGCGGCCTGCCTCTTCGCCCCGGGGGATGCGGGTGAGCACCGGGCCGAAGAACGCCGTGCCGTTGAAGGCAACGACGGGCGTGCCCACGTCCTGGCCCACCAGAGAAATCCCGGCCTCGTGGGTGGTGCGGAGGGCAGCGTCGAATTCGTCGCTTTGGCCCGCCGCTGCGAGGTCCGCGGGAAGCCCAACTTCGGCGAGGGACTTGGCGATGACGGCGTCGATGTCCGTGTTGCCCTCATTGTGGATCTTGGTGCCCATGGCATCGTAGAGCGCCTTGACGTACGAAGCGCCATGCTGCCGGGCTGCGGCCGTGATGACGCGCACGGGCGCCCACGCCTTCGTGAGGAAGGCTTTGTACTCCTCCGGGAGTTCCTCACGGCCCTCGTTCAGCATGGCCAGGCTCATGACGTGCCACTCGGTGCTGATGTCACGAACGTCTTCCACTTCGCCGATCCAGCGGGAGGTCACCCACGCGAACGGGCACATCGGGTCGAACCAGAAATCGGCCTTGTTGGTGGTGGAGTCTTGGGTCAGGGATTCAGTCACAGGAGTTCTCCTTAGGGAAGTCTGCCGGCAAGAGCGTGCTGCCCTGGCTCGAAACCGTGGCTGCAGCACGCAGGCACATCACAGGTAACAGCAGGCGGCGCGGGCAGTTTATTCCGATTAAGCGCCGGGGAATCAGGCGGACTTACGGCGTTTGACGTCATGCGCGATCAACGTCGGGGCCGCCTTGCTGGAGACAACGTCTTCGGTGATAACCACCGTGGCGATATCGTCCCGGCTGGGCAGGTCGAACATCACCGGGAGCAGCACTTCCTCCATGATGGCGCGCAGGCCCCGGGCTCCCGTACCGCGTTCCAGCGCCTGGTCGGCAATCGTGTTGAGGGCCTCCTCGTCGAAGACCAACTCGACGCCGTCCAGCTGGAACATCTTCTGGTACTGCTTCACCAGGGCATTCTTCGGCGTGGACAGAATTTGGATAAGCGCTGTCCGGTCCAGATTGGAGACAGTGGTGATGACCGGGAGGCGGCCAATAAACTCCGGAATGAGCCCGAACTTCAGGAGGTCCTCGGGCATGACCTCGCCGTAAGAGTCGGTGTTGTTTTTGACCTCGTTGAGCGGGGCGCCGAACCCAATGCCCTTGCGCCCGGACCGTGAACCGATGATCTCCTCGAGACCTGCGAAGGCGCCGGCGACGATGAACAGCACGTTGGTGGTGTCGATCTGGATAAATTCCTGATGCGGGTGCTTGCGGCCGCCCTGCGGCGGAACCGAGGCGACCGTCCCCTCAAGGATCTTGAGCAGGGCCTGCTGCACGCCCTCACCGGAGACGTCCCGGGTAATGGAGGGGTTCTCGCTCTTGCGCGAGATCTTGTCAATCTCATCGATGTAGATGATGCCCTGTTCGGCTTTTTTGACGTCGTAATCGGCGGCCTGGATGAGCTTGAGCAGAATGTTTTCGACGTCCTCGCCCACGTAGCCGGCCTCGGTCAGCGCGGTGGCATCAGCCACGGCGAACGGGACGTTGAGGCGCCGGGCAAGAGTCTGGGCGAGGTAGGTCTTGCCGCAGCCGGTGGGACCAATGAGGAGGATGTTGGACTTGGCGATCTCGACGTCGTCGTGGTGAACGCCCTCGGCGAGGCTGCCGCTCTTGGGGGCGTGGCCAGCCTGGATACGTTTGTAGTGGTTGTAAACGGCGACGGCGAGGGACCGCTTGGCGGGTTCCTGGCCGATCACGTACTCCTGCAGGAAATCAAAAATTTCGCGGGGCTTGGGCAGTTCAAAACTGCCCAGATCAGCTACTTCGGCGAGTTCCTCTTCAATGATCTCGTTGCAGAGTTCAATGCACTCGTCGCAAATGTAGACGCCGGGCCCGGCAATGAGCTTCCGGACCTGCTTCTGGCTCTTTCCGCAGAAAGAACACTTCAGCAGATCCGTGCTCTCGCCAATCCGAGCCATATGTGAACCCCTTTAGTATCTTGCTGCCGGCTGTCCTACTCCTGCGCAGCGCTGCACCCATTTAGTGAAAATCACGGGCCAGCCTGTCGGAGACCAGCCGTGACATGTTCCACTCTAGGTCACTTTAGGGCCGTTGGGTGGAAAGCCAGCACCGGTGCGGCCACTTGAAATGGGCCACACCGGTGCCGGGAACTGCATGGTGCGTACTTGGTGCGCTACTTGGTGATCGCCTGGGGCTTCATCTTGCGCGAATCCAGCACCTGGTCGATGAGGCCGTACTGCATGGCCTCTGCCGCGGTGAGGATCTTGTCGCGTTCGATGTCGTTGTTGACCTGCTCGGGTGTCCGGCCGGAGTGCTTGGCCAGCGTGTTTTCGAGCCATTCCCGCATGCGCATGACCTCGGCCGCCTGGATTTCAAGGTCGGAGGCCTGCCCGCCCTGGCCGCCGGAGAGGGAGGGCTGGTGGATCAGGACGCGGGCGTTCGGCAGGGCGAGGCGCTTGCCCGGCGTGCCGGCTGCCAGAAGCACAGCGGCTGCGCTGGCGGCCTGGCCAAGGCACACGGTCTGAATCTCGGGGCGGATGTACGTCATGGTGTCGTAGATCGCGGTCATGGCGGTGAAGGAGCCGCCCGGGGAGTTGATGTACAGCGTAATGTCGCGGTCCGGGTCGGTGGACTCCAGTACCAGCAACTGCGCCATCACGTCGTCGGCCGAGGCGTCGTCCACCTGGACACCGAGGAAGATGATGCGGTCCTCGAACAGCTTGGTGTACGGGTCCTGGCGCTTGAAGCCGTACGGGGTGCGTTCCTCGAACTGCGGCAGCACGTAGCGGCTGCTCGGCAGGTTACCGGCCGTCGAACCGAAGTTGTAGTTCATGTTCATTGCTCCTGAATTCATTGCTGTCTGCGTGCCGGTCAGTTCTCGGTGGCTGCGTCTGTGGCTTCGGCGGCTGCGTCGGTGATGTCGGCGTTCGTTCCGCCGCCACCGGCCACGGATCCCGCATGCGCGGCGATCTTGTCGAAGAAACCGTATTCGAGGGCTTCCTTGGCCGTGAACCACTTGTCGCGGTCGTTGTCCTTGAGGATCGTCTCGACCGTCTGGCCGGTCTGATCGGCCGTCAGCTCAGCCATGACCTTTTTCATGTGCAGGATGAGCTCCGCCTGGATTTTGATGTCCGACGCCGTGCCGCCGATGCCGCCGGAGGGCTGGTGCATCAGGATCCGGGCGTTGGGGGTGGCGTAGCGCTTGCCCTTGGTCCCCGAGGAGAGCAGGAACTGACCCATCGAGGCGGCGAGGCCGGTGGCGACGGTGACGACGTCGTTCGGGATGAACTGCATGGTGTCGTAGATGGCCATGCCGGCGGTGACGGAGCCGCCCGGGGAGTTGATGTAAAGGTAGATATCTTTCTCGGGGTTTTCGGCCGAGAGCAGCAGCAGCTGCGAGCAGATCGCGTTGGCGTTTTCGTCGCGAACCTCGGAGCCAAGCCAGATGATGCGCTCTTTCAGCAGGCGGTTGTAAATGTAGTTATCCTGGGCTGCCGGATCGACAGTAGCCATCCGGGGGGCCCCTGCTTGCTGTGACATGTGTACTTACCTCTCGCTGGCGACGGTGACGCCACTGGACGACATCACTGAACTTTCCTACATGGACACTAACGGTTTTCGTGGCTGCTTTGTGCTCAGGCGCGGGGCTGTTCGCTGACGGCGCACGATTGCCCCGGACCGTTCATTGCAGGCTTAAAACGCCGCACCCCCGGATCGTGGATCCGGGGGTGCGGGCGGGAACTGCGGAATCAGAAAGTGCTAGAACTTCGCTGCTGCCGGGTCGTCGTTTCGGACGGTTTCGGTAGCTGCTTCGTCGGAAGCGGAATCCTCGGCCTCGATCTCGTCAGCTGCCTCAACGCCTGACTCTTCGTCGCCGGGGCGGACGAAGTCGCTGAGGTCAACTGCGTTGCCCTCAGAGTCGGTGACCTCGGCCTGGCCGAGGACGACGGCGAGTGCCTTGCGGCGGCGGACCTCGGAGACCATCATGGGGACCTGGCCGCTCTGATCAATGATCTGGGCGAACTGGTTCGGGTCCATGCCGTACTGGCCGGCGGTGGTGACGATGTAGTCGATCAGCTCGTTCTGGCTGACGTTGACTTCTTCCTTCTCGGCGATGGCGTCAAGGATGATCTCGTTCTGGAACGCACGCTCGGTGTTGGCCTTGACCTCGGCGCGGTGCTCCTCGGTGTCGTGGTCACCTTCGCCGTGGGCGTTCTCAGCGTTGAAGTGCTGCTCGATCTGCTCTTCAACGACGGACGCCGGAACGGGAACCGCGACGAGCTCAACGAGCTTGTCGAGGACCTTGTCGCGGGCTTCAACGCCCTGCTCAACAACCTTGGACTCGGCGGCCTGCTTCGCGAGGTCCTCGCGGAGTTCGGCCAGTGTGTCGAATTCGGAGGCCAGCTGGGCGAAATCGTCATCAGCCTCGGGCAGCTCGCGCTCCTTGACGGACTTGACGACGACCTTGACCTGGGCGGACTCGCCGGCGTGCTCGCCGCCTACGAGGGTGGTGGCGAAGATGGCATCCTCATCGGCGCTGAGGCCGGTGACGGCTTCGTCGAGGCCTTCGAGCATGGTGCCGGCGCCCACCTGGTAGGACAGACCGGCGGCGGAGTCAACCTCGGCGCCGTCGATCGTGGCGGTGATGTCGATCGACAGGAAATCCTTGTCGGCGGCCGGGCGGTCCACGGACTTCAGCGTGCCGAAGCGGCCGCGCAGTTCGTCCAGGGCCGTATCGACATCCGCGTCGGTGGACTCAGCGGCAGCAACTTCAACCTTGATGCCGGCGTAGTCGGGCAGCTCGATCTCGGGGCGGACGTCAACCTCGGCGTGGAACTTGAGCTCCCCATCGGTGGCGGACGGGTCCGGAACCTCGGTGATCTCAACCTCGGGACGGCTCAGCGGACGGATACCGGTTTCCTGAACGGCCGCCTGGTACCAGCCGTTGAGGCCTTCGTTGATGGCTGTTTCCAGCACGTAGCCGCGGCCCACACGCTGGTCGATGAGCTTGGATGGGACCTTGCCCTTACGGAAACCCGGGACCTGGATCTGCGAAGCAACAGTCTTGTATGCCTCTGCGATGCTGGGCTTCAATTCCTCAAAAGGGACCTCAACATTGAGCTTGACCCGCGTGGGGGTGAGGTTCTCGACAGCGCTCTTCACAGTCTAAGTACTCCTGGCTTTAGGGGGTTGGGTTCTGCACCGCCGTGGTGTGGCAGTACCTGCAGAGTCGGGGTGACAGGATTTGAACCTGCGACTTCCTGCTCCCAAAGCAGGCGCTCTAGCCAAGCTGAGCTACACCCCGTAAGTGCACAGAACAGTCTACGGTCAAATGGTGCCGGTTTGCACATTTGACACCGGGGTCCTGAATTAGGTTTAGTTGTATCCGGCTTCAACAGCCGCCCGGAAGTTTTGCTGGAGGAATCCCGCAACGTCCCGGGGACGTAGCTTAGTGGTAAAGCCTCAGTCTTCCAAACTGATGATGCGGGTTCGATTCCCGTCGTCCCCTCCGAAAATGACAAATAGCCCCTCTTCGGAGGGGCTTTTTTGTGCCGGAATCCTAAGCCGACTGGCAGGACGGGCACCAGTAGAGCTTGCGGGCGCCGAGTTCGGCCAGAGCCACCGGCGTTCCGCAGTTACGGCAGTCCAGCCCCTGCCTGCGGTAGACGAAGTGGGAATCCTCGGGGGCGGGCAACCCCTCAGATGCGGTCCAGTAACGCGGCGGGGTGGTGACAATCCGTCCGTCGCGGACGCCGTCGGACATCACCGCCACGGTGTCATCCCAGAGCCGGCGCGCCGCTACCGCCGGCAGCGCAGTTCCCGGCAGCCAGGGGTCCAGGCCCTGCCGGAACAGCACTTCGGCACGGTAGACGTTGCCGACTCCGGCAATGACCTTTTGGTCCATCAGCAGGGCCGCGATCGGCGTGCGTTTGGCCAGGGCTGCCTCGGTAAAGGACTCCCGGTTCCCGGCCAGATTCTGCAGCGGATCGGGACCGAGCCGATCCAGCACGGAAGCGGCCTCAGCGTCGGTGATCGTCTCGCAGGTGGTGGCCCCGCGCAGATCGGCCCAGCCGTGGGCGCTGGTGAGCCGCACCCGGACGGCGCCAACCGGATCGGGCGGGCCGGCGTAGGCGGGATCGTCAGCTCCGGCGTCGTCGCGGACCTCCCGCTCCCCCACCCGGCGGGGCGCACCGATGCTGGACGCGCCCCGGAAGCTGGCGTCGCCGCCGAAGTTCGACGCACCATAGAGGCCCAGATGGACATGCAGGATCAGGCTGTTCTCAAACTCCAGGAACAGGTGCTTCCCGTGCGCGGTGGAGCCAATGAGGATGTGACCGTCCAGCAGTGCCGCGCCCTGGGCGAAGCGCCCCTGCGGGCTGGTCACCGCAAGCCGCTCCCCCGCGAAGACGTCCCCGAACTGGCGTGCCAGCCGGTGGACGGAGTGACCCTCCGGCACTAGTCGACAACCTCGCCGCTGCGCTCGTACGCGGCAATCTTGCCGATCCGGCGGACGTGGCGTTCGTCGTTGCTGAAAGGCTCGGTCAGGAACGCCTCGATGATTTCCGTGGCCTCCGCCACGCTGTGCTGCCGGCCGCCGACGGCGACCACGTTGGCGTCATTGTGTTCGCGGGCCAGCTTCGCGGTGGACAGGTTCCAGGCCAGTGCGGCACGGACGCCCTTAACCTTGTTCGCGGCGATTTGTTCGCCGTTGCCCGAGCCGCCCAGCACGATTCCGAGGGCGCTGGTGCCGGCTTCCTGGTCGGCCACCACAGCGAGCGCTGCGTTGATGCAGAAGGACGGGTAATCATCGAGGGCGTCGTAGGCCTTGGGCCCGTGATCGACGACGTCGTAGCCTCCGGCGCTCAGGTGGCGGACGAGGTGGGCGCTGAGTTCCATGCCGGCATGGTCGGTGGCAATGTGCACGCGCGGGAGGTCAGAGGGGGTCACGGCGGATCCTTTCAGTGGGGCAGACCGGCAGGTTCCAGCGGCTGCAGGGAGGACGAAGGGCTGTTCCCAGCCTACTAGGGCGCGGGGCCTGACCACGGGCTGGCGGGTCGGCGGCGGCTATGCCAGGACCGCCTGCCCGCCGGCCGTGCATCACGGGTGGGCGGTGCCGCCGGTCCGCCGTGCGCGTGCTGCCACCCGCGAGATCACCTGGGCCATGTTGTCCGCTGTCGCGGCACTCCCGCCGCTGACGGCCAGGGTCCGCCCGTCGGAGCGGTCAACGACGACGGCCGCTCCACTGCTGACCAGCAGGGCAGTCGTGGTGCCGTGGTTGCGGTATCCCCATCCGCCGAAGTCGGCGGCCCTGATGTTTTTCGGCGTCGCCGACTCAATAGCGGCGGCCGGTACATCCATCACCCGCACGAAGCCGGCGGCGAAGACCCGCAGGCCGCTGCGGTCCACCCGGATGCGGGCGAACAGGCACGCGGCGCCGGCAAGGGCCAGCGCGGCGAGGAGTGCGGCCAGCCACGGGACTGCGATCGTCAGTAGCGCGGCGGGAAACAGGGTGGCGATTCCCAGCATCACGAAGACCGAACTGCGGGCATGAACCCACAAGCTCACTGAATCCCGGGCCAGGTCGGGGTCCACCTCCCGGGCCAAGGCTTCGGCCATGGCCCGGTCGTCATCCGTGGACCAGCGTTCATCGGCTTTGAAGACGAAGCCCATCACAATGCCCAGGCCCAGGGACGCTCCGCTGCCCATGGCGAGCACGGCCACGTCCACCTGCGCCTGCCTCGCGTTCTCAAGGCCCACCTGCCCCACTAGAACGGCAGCCAGGACGGTGGTGACGAAGAGGCTGAGGGACAACCCGGCGCCCATCATGATCCGGCGCATCAGGGCCGGACGGGACAGCGGGACCGCCTGTATCAGTGCGGCTCCGCCGAGCAGCACGATCAGCGCCGCCCCCACCCCGGCCACCATTCCAAACGGCGCGAAGTCCGCGGCGGCGCCCTCCGCCCAGCGAACGGCCAGCGGTTCCGGCAGGTCGGAGCGGAGCAGGAAGGCGCACACCAGGAACGCCACCGCCAGCATCAGTGGAAATCCCACGGCGAAGCGCAGCGCCCTGACGTCGACGGAATCGCGAAACTTTCCCATGCCCTCAACGCTACCCCCGACGATTCAGCCTTCGGTATCTTGGTGGAACCGGACGATTCGCCCGGATTGTTTGGCAAGCGCCACAGAAGTGAAAGAATAACTTCACAGTATCTAGCAGTTCCATCCCACCGCAGCACTGGAGGCCCCACTTTGCCCGGAATGAACCTGACGCGCGCCGAAGCACGCGAGCGCGCCGAATTGATCGCCGTCGACTCCTACGAGGTCGAGCTGGACCTCACCCGCGGAGAAAGAGTCTTCGGAACCACCACCGCCGTGAAATTCGCGGCGACGCCGGGGTCCTCGACGTTCATCGACGCCGTCACCGACGCCGTGCAGAGTGTGACCCTGAACGGGCGCGAGCTCGACCCGGCGGAGGTCTCCGACGGCATCCGGATCCAGCTGCCGGAGCTCGAAGCCGAGAACGAATTGTTGATCGTGGCCGAGGCACCGTACATGAACACCGGCGAAGGACTGCACCGCTTCGTGGACCCCGTGGACCAGGAGGTGTACCTCTACACCCAGTTCGAGGTTCCGGATTCCCGGCGGATGTTCGCCGTTTTTGAACAACCCGACCTCAAGGCCAGTTTCACGTTTACGGTGACCGCCCCGTCGCATTGGGACCTCATCTCCAACTCCCCCACCCCGGCCCCCGTTGAGACCATTCCCGGCACCGACGGCGGCGCCCGCTCCGTGTGGGAGTTCGCCCCCACGCCGCGGCTCTCCTCCTACGTCACGGCCCTGATCGCCGGGCCGTACCAGTCGGTGCGCAGCGAAGTGGCTGCCGCCAACGGCAAGGTCACCCCGCTGGGTGTCTTCGCCCGCAAGTCCCTGATGCAGTACCTTGACGCGGAGAACATCTTTGAACTCACCCGCCAGGGTTTTGAGTTCTTCGAGGCGCAGTTCGGCTGCCCGTACCCGTTCGAGAAGTACGATCAGCTCTTCGTGCCGGAGTTCAACGCCGGGGCCATGGAAAACGCCGGCGCCGTGACCATCCTGGAAGGCTACGTCTTCCGCAGCAAGGTCACCGACGCCCAGGTGGAGCGCCGGGCCATCACCGTGCTCCACGAACTGGCCCACATGTGGTTCGGGGACCTCGTGACCATGCGCTGGTGGAACGACCTCTGGCTCAACGAGTCCTTCGCCGAGTACATGTCCCACCTTGCCGCCGTCGAAAACACGGAATTCGATTCCGCCTGGACCACTTTCGCCTCGGTGGAGAAGTCCTGGGCCTACCGCCAGGACCAGCTCCCCACGACCCACCCGATCTTCGCCGAGATCAACAACCTGGAGGACGTCGAGGTGAACTTCGACGGCATCACCTACGCGAAGGGCGCCTCGGTGCTCCGCCAGCTGGTGGCCTGGGTGGGCCCGGAAGAATTCATGGCCGGCGTCCGCGAGTACTTCCGCAAGCATGCATGGCAGAACACCGAGCTCAGCGACCTGATGGCCGAGCTGGAAAAGGCCAGCGGCCGCGACCTGGACCGGTGGGGACAGCTGTGGCTGGAGACCGCCGGCGTCAACACGCTCAAGCCCGAGTTGTCCGTCGACGCGCACGGAACGATCTCCGCCTTCGCGATCCTGCAGTCGGCGCCCGAGGGCCAGCCGACCCTCCGCCCGCACCGGCTCGCCGTCGGCTTCTATAACGTCGACGATGCCGGGAAGCTGGAGCGCGTCCACCGCGAGGAGCTCGACGTCGACGGCGCCCGCACCGAGGTGCCCGCGCTGGCCGGGCTCGCCCGGCCGGACCTGATTCTGCTCAACGACGACGACCTCGCCTACGCCAAGGTCCGCCTCGACCCGGCATCCCTTGCCACCGCCACGGCGCACCTCAAGGACTTCAGCCAGAGCCTCCCGCGCACCCTCGTGTGGGGCTCGGCATGGGACGCGGCGCGCGACGGCGAGACCCCTGCCCGCGGTTATGTGGAACTGATCCTGGCGAACATCGCCGAGGAATCCGATTCCTCCGTGATCCTGGTCCAACTGCGCCAACTGGCGACCACCTTGAACTTCTACGTGGCCGCCGAGTACAAGGACTCCGCCATCACCGCCGCCGCCGACCGGCTTTGGGACCTCGCTTCGGGAGTCCCGGCCGGCTCTGACGCGCAGCTGCAGTTCGTGAAGTCGTACGCCTCATTGGCCCGCAGCGCCGGGCAGCTGGACACCGTCGCCGGTCTGCTCGGGGGCAGCCTGGGCCTGGACGGCCTCACCGTTGACCAGGATCTGCGCTGGGAACTGATCACGTCCCTGGTGGTCGGCGGCCGCGCCGGAAAGGAGATGATCGACGCCGAGCTGGCGCAGGACAACACCTCCACCGGCCAAAACGCGGCGGCCCTGGCCACGGCGGCCATCCCGACCGCCGAGGCCAAAGCCGCGGCCTGGGACTCGATCGTCCTCAAGGGTGAGCTGTCCAACGCGCTGCAGGGTTCGGCCGTGACCGGCTTCACCCGGGTGCTGGACACCTCCTTGCTCGAGCCCTACGCCGAGAAGTACTTCGAGGCTGTGCCGGGCGTCGTCAAGGACCGCACACACGCTTTGGCGCAGCAGATCGTCGTCGGACTCTACCCGGCGCAGCTGACCACGCAGGCGACGGTGGACCGGACCGATGAGTTCCTCGCGTCATTGCCGGCGGACAGCAATGCACTGCGGCGGATGATGCTGGAGAACCGCGACGGCGTGGCGCGGGCGTTGCGCGCGCGCCAGGCCGACGTCGGCGCATGAGCCTCGGCGAGCACCGCTACACGCTGACGGTCCGCTGGACCGGGAACCTGGGCGAGGGGACGGCGTCGTACCGCGGCTATTCCCGCGACCATGACGTCGAGGTTCCGGGGCTGCCTGTCCTGCGGGGCTCCGCGGACCCGACGTTCCACGGCGACCGGAACCGCTACAACCCGGAGCAACTGCTGGTGGCTGCACTTTCCCAGTGCCACATGCTGTCCTTCCTGCATGTGGCCGTCAAGCATGGCGTGCTGGTCACGGCCTACGAGGACCGGGCCGAAGGGCTGATGCGGACGAACCGGGACGGCAGCGGGCAGTTTGAATCGGTCACCCTCAGGCCGCGGGTGACCCTGGCGGAACCCGTGGCGGCGGACGTTCTCGATGACCTGCACCGGCGGGCCAACGCGGTGTGCTTCATCGCCAGGAGCGTCAACTTCCCGGTGCTGCACGAGGCCTCGGCCGCCGTCGGCCCGGCTGGCGGGGTTCAAGTCGACGGCGTGCACGAGGACGGCGTGCAGGAGGACGGAAGCTCCGCCTGAAACTCGCGCAGCAGCCGGCGCTCGGTGTCCGGGCTCAGGCCGGCCCGGCGGTCGCGGCCCAGTCCGCGGCGGCGTTCATCTGCCAGCGTGTCCCGCAGGGTGGCCGGCCAGGGCCGGGTGAGCAGTCCCGCCGCCCGGGCCGCGGCGCTGCTGCGGGTCGCGAAACCGTCGTGGCCGGGCGGCAGCCACAACGGCAGCGACTCCGGACCGGCCCAGTAGTTCACGCCGCGGGCTACGAGCCAGTCTGCCGGGGCAGCCACCGCCTCGGCGGTGCCGGCGGCGAGCTCGCGCGCTTCCTGGAGGTAGGCCGCGAACGGGACCGGCTCGCCAGCGGCATTCAGTGCCCCGGTAACACCGGTTTCCGCGGCGACGAGCACCCACGCTGAAAGATCCCGGACGTCGATGACCTGCGTGGCGTCCGCGGGAATGTCCGGGACCAGCACCGGATCCCCGTCCCGCGCGAAGCGGGCCGGCCAGTAGCCGTAACGGTCCGACCCGTCGCCCGGGCCGCCGATGAGGCCGGCCCGGCAAATGTGCGCCTTCTCCCCCGCGAGTTCCGCCGTCCAATGCTCAATGGCCGATTTGGCTTCGCCGTAGGTTTCGGGGTTCGGTTCCGTGTCCGGAGCGAGCGGCGCCAGCAGCGCGGCGTCCTCGGCGGCCCCGGCCCGGGAGTGGTCGGCATAGACGGACAGGCTGGAAATGAAGGTCCAGTGCCGGGCCGATCCTGCCAGCGCCTCCAGCGCCTCCCGAGCCTGGCCAGGGTGCCGGGACACCTCGATGACGGCGTCCCATCCGCCGGCGGGGGCTTCTGCGCGGGCAGGTGCATAGGCGCCGGCGCCGTCCGACCGGTCCGCACGCAGCCAGGTGGCGGCGTCGGGCGGCGGAACAACGGTGCCGCGCGCCAGGGCAGTCACGTGGTGGCCGGCAGCCAGGGCCGTGCGGACTATTTCTGCGGACAGGAACGCTGTGCCGCCAAGAACCAGGATGCGCATGGCCCCACGCTACGGCGCTAATGTTGAAGGAAACCAGAGCGTTCTGCGCCCGGCGAACGCCGGCCGCACGCACCAGCTCGCAGCAACCCTGATGTAGCAACCCAGGTGTAGCAACCCGATGTAGCAACAAGGAGCACTCCCGCGCCCATGATCAGCCTGACCACTATCGAGCCCATCATCCCTCCGGACATTTCGGCCATCAACGTCCCCGGTGTCCTCATCAGTCTGGGGGTCGGCGTCGCCATCTGGCTGGTGGCGTCGTTCATCATCGCAGGCATCACCAAGCGCGTCGCCGCCGGCAGCACGTTCTTCAAGAAACCGCACTTCCGTTGGGTGGCTCCTGCCTTCCGCGCCCTCGACCATGAACGCCGGGTGCAGCGGGCCAACACCATCGGTGCTCTGCTCAACAGCGTGGTGGGCGTCCTGGTGGCCGTCCTCACCAGCGTCTATGTGCTCAAAAACCTGAACGTGGACGTGGCGCCGATCCTGACCAGCGTCGGTATCCTCGGTATCGCCATCGGCTTCGGCGCACAGCAGCTGATCCGGGATTTCCTGGCCGGAATCTTCATCACCATCGAGGACCAGTACGGCATCGGGGACATCATCGAGACCTCTGAGGTGGTGGGCACGGTGGAGCAAATGAACCTGCGGATCACGCGGGTCCGGGCCGAAGACGGCACCATCTGGTACCTGCGGAACGGCGAGATCCTGCGCGTGGGCAACCGCTCCCAGGGAACCTACCTTCCGCCCGAAACACCGGCTGCCGACGACGCCGACGCTGCGCCGCAGCAGAAGGCCGGAGAATAGAACCATGACCATCCCCAGCGCCGCCGAACCCCGTCAACCCAAGCAGCTGTTGCAGAACGATCCGTTCGCCCGCCCCGGCTACACGGATAACTTCTACGACGCCGTGGGCGGCCACGAAACGTTCGTGAAGCTCATCGATGTGTTTTACGACGGTGTGGCCACTGATCCACTGCTGCGGCCCATGTATCCGGAAGCGGACCTTGGCCCGGCAAAACGTCGCTTCCTGATGTTTCTGGAACAGTATTGGGGCGGCCCGACGACATACGGCGAGGAACGCGGGCACCCCCGGCTGCGGATGCGGCACCAGCCCTTCCGCGTCACTCCGGAGGCGAAGGAGCGCTGGCTGCACCACATGCGCACCGCAGTGGACTCCCTGGAGCTCCCGCCCCTGCACCAAGGAACGCTCTGGGACTACATGGAGCGGGCGGCTCTCTCAATGGTAAACAGCCCATCGGGGCCCTGAAAGCAGAACGTGGAAAGACCCCGGAGGCACTTGGGGGGGATGCCTTCGGGGTCTTTCTGCACCCAGAATACCCGGCCCAGTATGAGTCCGGCAAGGTTTTGGGCGGAAACCGGTGAGCGGCAAAGACCGTTATCCAGCCGGGACGGGGCCGGTTAGGCTGACTCTCATGGCGATCATTCATCAAGCACAGCTGCACCCCACGAAGATGGAACTCCTCGAACGGTGGCTGCCGCTCCAGTCCTGGTATGCAGGCGGCTCGGCCGCCCTGAGCAAGGTGGGCTCGTTCCGCTTTGATGATCCATCCGGTGAAGTGGGGATCGAAACGATGCTCACCGCCGTTGACGGGGCCGTCTTTCAAGTCCCGCTGACCTACCGGGGCGCACCCCTGCCGGACGCGGAGTCGTCCCTCATCGGAACCATGCAGCACTCGGTCCTCGGCGAGCGGTGGGTTTACGACGCGTGCGGGGATCCGAGCTATGCCGCGGCAATCGCCGCGGCCATCCTGGCGGGCGCGCCGCAGGCTGAACAGTACCTCGACGTCGAAGGAAGGCTTGAGGCGCTGCCCCAGTCCGTGATTGTGCACAGCACCGGACAACCCGGATCGGTGCCTCCGGTCGTTGGCCTGGTTACGGCACGGGACACGGATGTGGGAACCGTCGTCCGGGCCGGGGAACTGGAGTTGCTGATCAGCCGGCGGCTCCAGCTAGAGGACGGGCAGGCCGTTACTCACGCCCTCGCCGGCACCTGGGCGGGCCAGGATGCGCCCGTGACCCTCGCGGCTGTCACCTGGCGCTGACGGGGCGGGCGCCACGCGGGTGGCCGGCCGGGGCGTCAGGCTCCGGCCAGTACAGAGGTTCTAGAGCCCGGAACCGGTGCGGGCCAGGACGTGGCCCCGGGCTCCGCTGAGCCGGAACCAGCGTCCGGACCGGTAGAGCTGTTGGTCACCGTCGGCCAGGAAGCCCAGAGTCAAGGCCGCGAAAGCAGCCCCCAGCGGGAGCCCGCCGCTGCCCGGCAGCTCTCTCCCCCACACGGTGGCACGGGCGTTGTTGACGATCAAGGCGCCGGGCTTGGCCGGGATGATGGCGGCGATCTCGGTGATGCCGGCCTCCGCGGACCGTCGCAGGGCGGAATCGGGCAGCGTGGCCACGGCTTCCCACCCCGTACGGGGTGCGCCCACGCCGGCCCACGATTCCGTAAGCGTCACCGGCGGCAGCGGCAGTTCGACGTCGTCGCCGCCGGCGCGTGCCAGCCTGTCCAGCACCGCCGAAATCGGAACTGTAACGTCCGTGTCGGCTGGCTGTGCCAGGGCCATGGTCCGCAGTCCGAGGATTGTCGGCGTCGACTCCCCCAAAAGCCGTGGCCGGAGCACGCACACGTATGCGGCGAGCACCTGCCCTGACGCCTGAAGCCGGATGGCGCCGTCGTCGATCGACTTGGCGCGGGTGGCGAAGGTGCGCAGATCTGCGAGGTCGCGGGGATCGGTGAACTGCAGGGGCTGGGTGAGGAGGTCAGACACAATCCCGACTCTACCGGCTGTGCCTCTTTGGGGTGGTGCCGGAGGGACGTCTAGAGTCGAACCATGACTGAAGCCGAAGCCGGATTGCAGGGCCCGCCCACCCAGGACCCCACCTCCTCGCTCCTCCAACTGCTCAACCTCGGCGAGCTTGAGGGTGCCCGGACGGATGAGGACATCTTCATGGGGCCTTCACAGCAGCAGCCCCGGCACCGCGTGTTCGGCGGGCAGGTGCTCGCCCAGTCCCTGATTGCGGGGAGCCGGACGGTACCCGAGGGCCGCGGCGTGCACTCCATGCACGGATACTTCCTGCGCCCGGGCGATGCCAACAAGCCGATCACCTTCGGCGTCCAGCGGTTGCGGGACGGCCGCTCGTTCTCCGCCCGCCGGGTCCACGCGTATCAGGAGGGCATGCCCATTCTGTCCATGATTGCCTCGTTCCAGGACGAGGACGAGGGGATCGAGCACCAGTCCCAGATGCCCTCCGGGATTCCGGACCCCGAGTCGCTGCCCAGCACGGCCGATCTGCTGGGCAAGTTCGATCATCCGGTGGCGCGGCACTGGGCCTATGAGCGGCCCTTCGACATCCGGCACGTCGACCCGGCGTTGTACGTCTCGGCCAAGGGCGAAAAGGAACCGCGCAACGCCGTGTGGATGAAGACGTTCGGACCGATGCCCAGCGATCCGGAACTGCACCGCGCCGCCCTGGCGTACGCGAGCGACTACACCCTGCTGGAATCCATCCTGCGCAAGCACGGGATGAGCTGGATTACCCCGGGCATGTCCGTGGCCAGCTTGGACCACGCCATGTGGTGGCACCGTCCCGTCCGCGTGGATGAGTGGCTGCTATACGTTCAGGAGTCCCCCAGCGCCCAGAGCGCCAGGGGCCTGGCCACCGGCAAGATCTTCAGCCGCGACGGCCGGCATGTGGCCACAGTAGCGCAGGAGGGCATGATCCGGGTCCCCTCAGACCTCAAAAGCAAGGTCAAAGGCGCGGTCCAGACCAAGGTCCTGGAGCACCAGATGCGCAAGGCCGACCGCGGCTGAACCGCGGCATGATAGAGGCCGGCGCCCTTGCAGGGTGCCGGCCTCTTCTGTCCCCGCTGCGTTCGGCATGGCGCTGATCCACGCCGCGGGCTGCGGGATTAGTCGCGGGTGAGGCGGCGGTGGGTCACCCGGTGCGGCTTGGCTGCATCCGGGCCGAGGCGCTCCATCTTGTTCTCCTCGTAGGATTCGAAGTTGCCCTCGAACCAGTACCACTTGGAGGGGTTCTCCTCGTCACCTTCGTAGGCGAGGATGTGAGTCGCCACCCGGTCCAGGAACCACCGGTCGTGCGAGACCACGACAGCACAGCCCGGGAATTCGAGCAGGGCATTTTCGAGGCTGCTGAGCGTCTCGACGTCGAGGTCGTTTGTGGGCTCATCCAGGAGCAGCAGGTTGCCGCCCTGTTTGAGGGTCAGCGCCAGGTTCAGGCGGTTGCGCTCACCACCGGAGAGCACTCCGGCCTTCTTCTGCTGGTCCGGGCCCTTAAACCCGAAGGCGGCCACGTAGGCGCGGGACGGCATCTCGACCTGGCCGACCTGGATGTAGTCGAGACCGTCGGAGACAACTTCCCACAGGGTCTTGTTCGGGTCGATGCCGCCGCGGCTCTGGTCCGCATAGGAAATCTTCACGGAGTCACCGATTTTCAGTTCGCCGCCGTCGAGGGGCTCAAGCCCCACGATGGTCTTGAACAGGGTGGTCTTGCCAACACCGTTGGGGCCGATGACACCGACGATGCCATTGCGCGGGAGGGTGAAGGAAAGCCCGTCAATCAGGGTGCGGTCCTCGAAGCCCTTCTGCAGGTTTTTGGCTTCCAGGACCAACCCGCCCAGGCGCGGTCCCGGCGGAATCTGGATCTCTTCGAAGTCCAGCTTGCGGGTGCGGTCCGCCTCGGCGGCCATTTCCTCGTACCGCGCGAGGCGGGCCTTGGACTTGGTCTGGCGGCCCTTGGCGTTGGAGCGGACCCATTCGAGTTCCTCGGTGAGGCGCTTGGCCTGCTTCGCGTCCTTCTTGCCTTGGACTTCGAGGCGGGCGCGCTTCTTTTCGAGGTACGTGGAGTAGTTGCCCTCGTACGGGTAGAGGTGGCCGCGGTCCACTTCGGCGATCCACTCAGCCACATGGTCCAGGAAGTACCGGTCGTGGGTGACGGCAAGGACGGCGCCGGGGTAGCTGGAGAGGTGCTGTTCGAGCCAGAGCACGCTCTCGGCGTCGAGGTGGTTGGTGGGCTCATCGAGGAGCAGCAGGTCCGGCTTTTGAAGCAAAAGCTTGCAGAGAGCAACACGGCGGCGCTCACCACCGGAGAGCAGGGTGACGTCGGCTTCCGGCGGCGGGCAGCGGAGCGCGTCCATGGCCTGCTCCAGCTGGGAATCGAGGTCCCAGGCATCGGCGGCGTCGATCGCTTCCTGCAGTTGGCCCATTTCCTCCAGGAGGACATCGTAGTCGGCGTCAGGGCTAGCCATCTCTTCGGAGATGTCGTTGAAGCGCTGAATCTTGCCAATGATCTCTCCGACGCCTTCCTGGACATTGCCCAGGACGGTTTTGTCCTCGTTCAGCGGCGGCTCCTGCAACAGGATTCCCACCGTGTACCCCGGGCTCAGCCGGGCCTCGCCGTTGGAGGGCGTATCCAGCCCAGCCATGATCTTGAGAATGGTGGACTTACCGGCACCATTCGGACCGACAACGCCAATCTTGGCCCCCGGGAAGAAGGACATGCTCACATCGTCGAGGATAAGTTTTTCGCCAACGGCCTTGCGGGCCTTGGTCATTGTGTAGATAAATTCCGCCATACCTACAAATCTAGTGGTTCCGCCGGGATAACTCACATTCCGGCCGCCCCGAAAGTACCGGCGGGCCGCGGGAGAGTCCCGGGGGACGCCCCGAAAGCACCGGCGGGCCGCGGGAAAGTCCCGGGCCGGGTTCCACCTTGCCCCCGGCAGTCTCGGAACGGGAGTATCTGGCGGGGACCGCGCAAGAATCAACCCGGCGGCAAGCCCCCCTCGTCCGCTCCAAGTCGAAGCGCCGGGTTGTTGACCGCACCCATCCCCCCTGCGACTGCCGGGGACCCTCAGGCGGCAGCTCCTTTCAGCTCGCCGGTTTGCTCATCCAGCTCCGATTCCTCCCCCGTGACTTCGTCGACGAAGACGGACGGGGCGGCGGGGCCGTCTTCTTGATTACCTTCCTGATGCTGGTCGTACTCGTCACCGTGGTGGTCCTGGTCATGCTCTGTCCGCTCCAGGTCGGCGCCCTCAGTAACGAAAGGCGACGGTCCTGCAGCTGATTGCGGACCATGGGTGGCGGTCCGGATGTAGTTTGCCGACCCGAACATGAGGTCGTGGCCGACGGCCTCAGCGTCGATCTCTGCCCGGTGATAAATCCGCCCGGCATTCTCCCAGCTCCGCATTTTGAGCTTCCCCACGACGATGACCCGCTGGCCCTTCTTGATGCTGCAGCCCAGGTTTCCTGCCAGCTGCCGGTAGCCCTGAACAGTGAACCAGTTGGTGTTCACATCCACCCAGGCGTTCGCAGCCCGGTCGTAACGGCGGGTGGTCGAGCCGATACGGAATGACGCGGTCGCCACCCCACCCGGCGTTGTCGAACTCGTGATCTCCGTGACGACGAAGCCACGGACAGTGATGTTGTCGCTCATTCTCATGTCCTGTCTCGAATTGTGTGCCTTAGCAGGCTCCTTCAGCTTCGCGCCGGCCCGTGCCCAGCGCGAGGGTCCGGGTCGGCCATGTGGAAAACGCGGCGGCCTGGCCCACGAAGAAGACACGTAGTGGCAGCAATTCAGCAGGAATGCGACGCCGACGCCGCGCGCCAGTTCACCTGACCGCTGATCAGGGGCCCCGCAGCGGCCACCTGCGGCGAATCGGCGTGGACTCGTCCAACAGGCAAATACCCGCACCCGCGAGTGTTCCTGACAACCGGGCCGCGCCCGGCACGGTAAACTCTTGGAGGCGTCCTCCGGCAACGGCCAGGCAGGATCGCCGACGTGCCCCAGTAGCTCAGGGGATAGAGCAGCGGCCTTCTAATCCGCCGGTCGGGGGTTCGATTCCCTCCTGGGGCACCAAGATGCGGCTCTGGCGTGTCGGAATTTCCGCAGGCCAGAGCCGCTGCATTGGGCCGGGTGTAAGCGGAAGCGCCGGTCAATGGAGCAGCTTCGTAAGAACAAACGCCGCTCCCTCAGGCCCCCGACGATATTTTGCGTCGCGGCCCCCGGCGGGCCATCAGCACCCTTAGTATTGATTCACAGGCAGCACGCCAGGGAACGCCTGTGCGCCCTGCCCGCAACCGAAAGGTATGGCCGCCATGACCCAAACACCCCGCGGATTCGATCCCCAGGATCCCAACGACGCCTCCCGCGCCCAGTACCCGGACCAGGCCGCCGCCCCTTCCGTGTACACCGAGCCGGGCTACCCGACCGGGACAGGAGTCCCCGTCGGCGGGACCGATCTTGTGACCGGTGCCCCCGACAATGCAACGCAGGCGCCTCCCGTGGAGACTCCCCCGGCAGGACAGTCCACATCGCCGGCCCCAGAACCGCGCCGGGTCACCCGCGCCGGCATGGTCTGGGCCGCGGTCGCCTGTGCACTGGTGGTCCTGATTCTGCTCATTGCTTTCATTCTGCAGAACCAGGAATACGTGCAAGTGAAGTTCTTTGGTCTCGAGGGCTCCGTGCCGCTCGGTATCGCACTGTTCATCGCGGCGGTAGGCGGCGGCGTGCTCGTTGCCATTGCAGGAGCAGCCCGCATTATTCAGTTGCGGGTCACCGCACACCGCCTGCGCTCCGCCCGGTAAACAGGCGCCGGAACCTTGCCCGCCGCCGGGCCGGTCCTCATGGCAGCGTCAGGATCAGCGGGCCGTCCTTCGTGATGGCCACGGTGTGTTCGCTGTGGGCGGCGCGGCGGCCGTTGGATGAGCGCAGCGTCCATTCATCGCCGTCGTGGATGTACTCGTCCGTGCCGCCCAGGATGAGCATCGGCTCGATCGCGATGACCAGGCCCTCGGTCAGCTTGATGCCGCGGCCGGGCCGGCCGTCATTGGGAACATGCGGTTCGGCGTGCATCGTCTTTCCGATGCCGTGACCTCCGTGGTCGGCCAGCAGTCCGTAACCTGCGCGGCGTGCTGCCCCACCGATGGCGTAACCCAGGTCCCCCATCTTGTTGCCGATCCGGGCCGCCTCGATGCCGCGGGCCAAGGCGGCATCGGTCGCGTCGATCAGGGCCTGGTCGTCTGAGTCGGCCGTGCCGACAATGAAGCTGACGGCTGCGTCGCCGCACCAGCCGTCAAGGAACGCGCCACAGTCCACGCTCAGCAGGTCACCGTCCCGGAGCTGGTAATCATTGGGGATTCCATGCACCACGGCGTCGTTCACCGACGTGCAGATAACCCCGGGAAACGGCACCGACGCCCACCTGGGCCGGTAGTTCAAAAAAGCCGGCGTCGCTCCGGCACCGGCAATCGTCGCAGCGGCCAGCTCGTCAAGTTCTTTGAGGGAAACCCCGACGGCGGCAGCCTCCTTAACGCGTTCAAGCGTATTGGCCACCACCCGGCCTGCCTCGCGCATCAGGACAATTTCGGCTTGGCTCTTAATCATCGACATGCTTTCAACTCTAAGGGCCCGCCGGAGCATGGCTAGAGTGGCCTCATGTCCCCCCTGGAACTCGTCGGCGCCATACGATCCCTGCTGCAGGCCGCCGCCGACCCCGCCCGGGCGGCAGGAGCACAGGCTTATCTGAAGTCCGCACTGCCGTGCCTGGGGGTGCAGGTTCCGGAGGTCCGGCGAATGGTGAAGACCGCCGTCAAAGAACGGCCGCCGGGATCTCTCGAGGACTTGGAGTCCGCCGTGTTGGAGTTGTGGCGGGACGCCCGCTGGCGGGAAGAACGCTACGCCGCCATCGACTTGACGGGGCTGAAGCTCGCCGCGGGTGAGATGGGCATGCTCCCGCTGTATGAAGAAATCATTCGCAGCGGCGCCTGGTGGGATCTCGTGGACGGAGTCTCGCACCGGCTGTGCAACTTGCTGCACGCCCACCGGGAGGACATGTCCGCCGTACTGCTCCGGTGGAGCACGGACCGCGACTTGTGGATCCGGCGGGCCGCCATCACGGCCCAGCTGGGAGCCAAAACGGCGACCGATCCGACGTTGCTCGCGGCCGTTATCGAACCCAACCTCGCAGACCGCGAGTTCTTCATCCGGAAGGCGATCGGCTGGGCGCTGCGTGATTACGCCGCGACCAATCCTGCCTGGGTCAAGGATTTCGCAGCACGGCACGCGGACACGCTGAGCCCGCTTTCACGCCGGGAGGCCTTGCGGAGGCTCAAATGACCGGGCGGGTGGTGATCGGCTCCTCGGACTTGCTGAAGAGCATCTTGGTTTTGGGATCGAGGAAGATCAGGTAGAGGGCGAAGAGCAAAGCAATAATCGCTGCGGCGTTGCGGGCCAGGGCAAGTGCCAGGCCGAGATCCGCGGTCTGCAGGTAGGGGAAGACTTCCAGCTGGTCGGAGATCGCGTAGACCATGAAGAACGACACGATGAAGTAGAGAGCCTTGACCTGCCAGTCGTCCCGGATGCCGGTGACGGCGAAGAGCGGAATGAGCCAGACGACGTACCAGGACTGAATCATGGGGGCGAGCACCACAACGGCAGCGAACGCCAGCGTGAGCCGGCGTATCAGCCGGTCGTAGTCGCCGCGGAAGATCTGCCAGCCGATGATGCCCAGCGCCAGCAGCTTGCCGGCGTCGTACACCCACTTGGCCAGACCCCACCCGTCCAGCCCGAAAGCGTTGAAGATCGAGGCGACAACCAGGCCCAGCAGCCCGACGGGCGCGTACCAGATCCAGATGCTTCCCGGTGCGGAGAGCCCGTTGATCCAGCCGAAGCCGAAGCCGTTGACCAAGCTCATGGCGTACAACATCGCCAGGCTGAAGCCGGCGGTCAGTCCCCAGAAGACGAACTTCCGCGGCCAGCTGGCTCCCTTTCCGGCCCACAACAGGCCGATGAAGGGCAGAAAGACGATGGTGATGGGCTTGACGGAGATCGACAGGGTTACCAGGACCAGGCCACGAATGACGCGCCGGGTGGCGCAGTAGTACAACCCTGCCAGTGCCAGGCCAATCATGAGGGCGTCGTTATGGACACTCGCGATGAAGTTGGTGAGGAAGAGCGGGTTCGCGGCCGTCAGCCACAAGGCGCGGTGCGGGTTGACGCCGTGGAGCTCCGCGAGCTTGGGCACGTAGATGATGCACAACACGATCCCCACCAGCGCGGCCAGCCGGAAGAGCATAATGCTCGCTTCGGGGTGCACGTTGGTGGACCAGACGACGAACTGCTCAATCCAGAGGAAGAGCTGGCCGTACGGAACCGGCGCCTCGGTCCACATCTTGTCGGCACCGAGCTGGAAATAGTTCGAGAGCGCGGAAATCCCGTTCTCGTACGGATTGAATCCTTCCACCATCAGCCGGCCTTGCCCGATGTAGGCGTACACATCACGGCTGAACAGCGGAACGGAAAACATCAGGGGCAGCCCCCACAGGACCACGGCCTGCAGTGTTGCCTTGCGGGCCTCAGCACCCCAGACCCGCACGCGCTGTCCGAGCCTGAGCCAGGCGCGGACAAGGAGCATCCCGCCCACGGCGAGCAACACAATGCACAATCCGACGCCGACGGCTTCCGTCCGCATCCAGATAAACAGCGGAACGCGGCGGAGCTCGGACGCGGGCGCAAGCCAGCCGACCCCCAGCGAACCGATCGCCATGAAGAGGGAACCAACGAATCCTGCCAGCAGGGGCGACCGGGCGTTATCCACCTCGGCAACGGCAGCCGACGGGAGCGTGCCGGCAGCCGTCTTCCCCGCTGCGGGCACAGGCGCCGTCATCTCAGGATCGTCCAATCTGTTGTGGGGCATTTTTCCACCCTCTGCCGGCCGTGCGACCCGGCCCGGGGCATGCCGCGACGGCGAAAAAATGTTGTCCGCCCGCGTACCCGAAATCCTAGCACCGGACCGCGCGGGGACGTCGGAACGGTAGGCTGGGCGCGTGCCTATATCTAATGAACGCATCGTCTGGATCGACTGTGAAATGACCGGCTTGGACACCACGCACGACGCCCTCATAGAGGTGGCCGCGCTGGTGACGGACTCGGAGCTTAATATCCTCGGCGACGGCGTCGACGTCGTCATCAAGCCCGACGACGCAGCCCTGGCGCAGATGAACGACTTTGTCCGCGACATGCACACCCGCTCCGGGCTGCTGGCCGAGCTTCCCGGCGGCAAGACCATGGCCGAGGCCCAGGCCGTCGTCCTGGACTACATCACGAAGTGGGTACCGGACCCCAAGAAAGCCCCGCTGGGCGGCAACTCGGTGGGGACGGACCGGGTGTTCCTGGTCCGTGACATGCCCGAACTGGTGGAGCACCTGCACTACCGGGTAATTGACGTCAGCACCATCAAGGAACTCTCCCGCCGCTGGTACGCCCGCGCCTACTTCCAGTCCCCCGCAAAGCTGGGCGGCCACCGGGCCCTGGGCGATATCCAGGATTCCATCGACGAGCTGCGCTACTACCGCGAAGCCGTTTTCGTTCCTGCACCGGGTCCGGACAGCGCCACGGCGCAGCGGATTGCCAAAAAAGTCATGGGAACCGCCGGGGACCCTGCCGCGGATTCCGTCAACGCCCCTGCCGGGACACCGGCAACCTAGGCCTGCGGACGTAATCTGCGCCACCTTTTCGGGGAAATTTTGTTAAAACTCCGGAAAGTGGCAAAAGCAGCCCCGATCAGCAGGTAAGCTATTTGTCGTTGCCTTTTCAGCCAGCCGGTTCGCCGGAAGGCTTGTCGGGGCACATGGTGGGCGTAGCTCAGTTGGCAGAGCGCCTGGTTGTGGTCCAGGAGGTCGCGGGTTCAACCCCCGTCGCTCACCCTCATGAAGGACGGCAGTGATTGTCCGACCTTAGACGAAGGCCGTACCGGATATCCGGTGCGGCCTTTGTTGTCTGTCCATGGAACCGTGACCGGAAGGAACCGCAATGAAGCGCACGCTCTTTGAAGAAGACCACGAGATGTTCCGTGAAATGGCCGCAGAATTCAACACCCGCGCCGTGGCACCGCATTACGCCCAGTGGGACAAGGACCACATGATGTCCCGCGGCCTGTGGACGGCAGCCGGCGAGCAGGGCCTGCTGGGCCTTGCCGTGCCGGAGGAATTCGGCGGTATGGGCATGGATGACTACCGCTTCCGCGCCGTCCTGGACGAGGAGTTCGCCCGCAGCAACCACCTCGCCGTCGGGCTGGCGTTCCACCTCCACGACGACATGGTCCTCCCCCACCTGCTGGCCTACGGCTCCGATGACCTCAAGAGCCGCTGGCTTCCCGGCATGGTGACCGGTGAGACCGTCACATCGGTGGCGTGGACCGAGCCGGGCGCCGGGTCGGACCTGCGCGGCGTCCGCACCAAAGCCGTGCGCGACGGCGACGACTGGCTGATCAGCGGACAAAAGACGTTCATCGGCAACGGCATCTCCGGCGACGCGTCCCTGGTCCTTGCCCGCACCGACGGCGGCACCGGCCGCGGCAACGCCAACTCGTTCTCCTTGTTCATGGTCCGCAAGGGTGAGGGCTACACCACGGGCAAGCAGCTGGACAAGATGGGCTTGAAGGCCTCGGACACCGCGGAGCTGTTCTTCGACAACGTCCGGGTCCCGCATGCCGACCTCGTCGGCGAGGAGGGCAAGGGTCTGCAGTACTGCGCTGAACAACTCCCGCAGGGCCGGCTCGCGATCGCCGTGGCGAGTTCCGCCGTCGTCCGCGCCATCTACGAGGCCACCGTCCGCTACACGAAAGACCGGAACGCCTTCGGCGAACGGATCATCGATTTCCAGAACAGCCGCTTCGAACTGGCCAACATCCTCACCGAGGTGGAAGTCACCGAAACGTACGTGGACCGGGCAATCCAGGCGTTCAACGCCGGAGAGCTCGACGCCGCCGCCGCGGCCCGCGCGAAATTGTGGGCGTCCGAGCGGGCCAAATCGGTCACCGACCGGTGTCTGCAGCTGCACGGCGGCTACGGCTACATCCTGGAATACCCGGTGGCGCAGGCGTTCCTGGCGGCCAGACTGCTGACTATTTTCGGCGGCACCAACGAAATCATGCGCGACGTCGTCGGCCGCACCATCGCCGGCTGACTGTTCGTCCACCAGCACCCACAGCACCCACAGCACCAGAGGGATTTTCCTGACATGACCGTTCTGCCCATCACGATCTGGGGCGAGCCCGTTCTTCACCGCCGGGCCGCTGAGGTTGAAGTCTTCGACGACGAACTCCGGACGCTCATCGCCGACATGTTCGAGACCAACGACGCCGCCAACGGCGTCGGCCTCGCCGCCCCCCAGGTCGGGGTCGGCAAACGGCTCTTCATCTACAAATATGACAACGACGACGGCGCGCCGCCGTCCGGCGTCGTCGTCAACCCGGTGCTGACGCTCTCCAAAATCTCCGGAGCGCTGCCGGATCCGGACGAGGAAGAGGAAGGCTGCCTGTCCTTCCCCGGCGGGCAATACCCGCTCAAACGCGCGGACTGGGCGCGGGTGCAGGGGTTCGACGGCGACGGAAATCCCGTGGATTTCGAGGCGAGCGAGTGGTTCGCCCGCGTGATCCAGCACGAATACGACCACCTCAACGGCAAGCTCTACGTCAACCGGCTGATCGAACGCTACGCCCGCAGGGCCATGAAGCAGGCCAAGAAGAGCGGGTGGGGCGTCCCCGGGCTGACCTGGATGCCGGGCGTGGACCCGGACCCCTTCGGGCACTAGCGCCCTGGCCCACAGCTTCCAGGGCCCGCGGCTCACCGATTCCGGTCGACGGCCGCCAGGATGGCCTGCCCCAGTTCCGCCGGCTTGGTGAACTGCGGCCAGTGTCCGGTAGGAAGATCCACAAACTCCGCGTCGCGGATCCTGCCAAGTTCGGCAACGTACGGATGGCCCGCGGCGATCATCTCGATAAACATCGACGAGGGGAACTCGCAGGCGATGACAGTGGCAGGGACCTCAAAGCGGCGCTCGTTGGAGAGCCGCTGCTGGTCCTGGGCCACGCCTTTGGGCTGCGGGACGGCCCGGGCCCGGAACATGGCCCGCAGCCCGTCGTCGAGGTCGGTGAGGTCTGCATCCTCGAACAGTTCCCACGGCGGAAGCGGCACGTCGTCGCCGTCGTCCGGCAGGTCATCGTTGATGACCCCGCCGTCGCCAAGCGGGCCGCTGTCAACGTAGATAGCTCTGGCCACGCGGTCGGGCCGGGCGTCCACGGCGCCGTGAATGATGGCGCCGCCGCCCGAGTGGCCCACCAGCACCACCGGGTGAGAGAAGGTGTCGATGGTCGCGACGAGTGCGTCGATGTGTGTCCGCAGTCCGATGCCGGCCCGGGACGCGCTGACCGATTCCAGCCCGGGCATCGTGAGGGGGTGCACCGCATGTCCGGCCGCAACCAGCACCGGGGTCACCTCCTCCCACGACGAGGCGTCCAACCAGAATCCGGGTACCAGGATGATGTCCATGCCGGTACCCTACCTGCCAGGAACGGCCGGCGGCACCGGGCCGGCGAATTTCCGCCCTGTGGGCTAAGCCTTGCCGGACTTTTTCACCATGGCAGCGTGGTCCGGAACGTAGCGGAAGAGATCGCGGGGCGGGCGGGTGTAGTTGATTGCCTTGGGACGTTCCGGCAGGGTCACCGGCTCTCTCCGCACTTCGGTGTAGTCGATGCTGGAGAGCAGATGGGCAATCATGTTGATCCGCGCCCGGCGTTTGTCCTCGGCCTCCACCACATACCAGGGCGATTCTGCGGTGTCGGTCTGCATGAACATGTCGTCTTTGGCCCGGGAGAAGTCTTCCCACCGGAGGATCGCTTCACGGTCCATCGGCGAGAGTTTCCATTGCCGCATCGGATCATCGAGCCGGGACTTGAACCGCCGTTCCTGTTCCGCGTGGCTGATGGAAAACCAGTATTTGAACATCAGGATGCCGTCCTGCACCAGCAGGCGTTCAAAGACCGGGCACTGGGCCATGAAGCGCTTGTGTTCGGCAGGTGTGCAAAAACCCATGACGTGTTCGACGCCGGCACGGTTGTACCAGGAGCGGTCCATGAGCACAATTTCTCCCGCGGCCGGAAGTTGTTCCACGTAGCGCTGGAAATACCACTCGCCGCGCTGCCGGTCGGTCGGGGCCGGCAATGCGACGATCCGGGCGGCGCGGGGGTTCAGGTATTCGGTGACGCGTTTGATTGCGCTCCCTTTGCCGGCGGCGTCCCGGCCCTCAAAGATCACCAGGACACGGGCCCCTGTGCTGCGGACCCATTCCTGCAGCGCCACGAGCTCGGCCTGTAGCCGGAACAATTCGGCCTCGTAGAGGCCAAGGTTCATCCGCTTCGGCCGTTTCGGGCCGCCCTTGCCGGCGCTCTTTTTGCCGGAGCCACCTTTGCCGGAGCCACCTTTGCCTGCGCTACCTGTACTGGCGCCATCCTTGCCCGCGCTGCCCTTGCCGTTTGCCATGGTGCCCGTTCCACTCATTGCGGCGGCTGTCCTGCCGCCTCCGCTGCCGCTTATGCTGCCGCGCCCATTCTCGCGGAGCGGATGATTGCCCACAAGAGGGCGTCACACGGGAAACCCGGCAGCGCCGTGCTCCTATGCTTGGGCCATGGAAGCTCCCAGACCGACGGCAATGCAGCCCATCCTCACGCTCACCGTGAATCCCGCACTGGATATCAGCACGGCCACGGAGCAGGTCACCAGTGGCCATAAGCTGCGCTGCGGCGCCAGCCGCCTCGACCCGGGTGGCGGCGGCGTGAACGTGTCCCGGGTGGTGCAGCGCCTCGGCGGCCGGACTCTGGCCATCTACACCGCCGGCGGGCCCACCGGGGAGGCGTACCGCCGGCTGATTGAAGCCGAACGCGTGCCCACCCTCGCTGTGCCGATCCAGGGAAGCACCCGCCAGGACTTCACCGTCGATGAGACGGACACCGGTAAGCAGTTCCGCTTTGTGCTCCGGGGCCCGGAACTGAGCGAGCCCGAGTGGCGGTTGTGCCTGGCCCTCGTGGCGGATTCCATTCCGGAAGGCGGGTACGTCGTGGCCAGCGGAAGCCTCCCGCCGGGCGTCCCGGATGATTTTTACGCCCGGGTAGCGCGGTTGGCCCGGCTTTCCGGTGCACGCTGCATCGTGGACGCCTCCGGCCCCGCGTTGGACGAGGCCCTCACCGAGGGGGTGTTCCTGGTGAAGCCGAGCAACCGGGAGCTGGGCCTGCACTTCGGCACCACCCTGGCGAGCGATGAAAGCCAGGTGGAGGCGGCCGCGGCGTTGGTTGCGGACGGTTCTGCGGAACACGTCGCCCTGACCCTGGGTGGCGAGGGCGCCGTACTCGCCTCCTCTTCCGGGATTCTGCGGCTTGCCGTGCCGCAGGTGAAGGTCACCAGCACTGTCGGGGCCGGCGACAGTTTCCTGGCGGCGTTTGTTCTTAGGCTGGCCCAGGGCCGGAGCCTGGCGCAGGCGCTCCGGGCGGCCGTCGCCGCGGGAAGCGCCACGGTGACGACATCCGCCACCGAACTCTGCCACCGCGCGGACGTCGAACGGCTGGAAGCGGAGCTGAACGCCCGGGCTTAGCCGGGCACCGCAACCACCGTTTGCTGTCCGGGGCAGGAGTCCAGGATCCGCTTCATGGCATCCTTTTCCGCGGGCGTGACCCACAACAAGTAGGCGGCCTTCACCGAGATCTGCCGGGCGACGTAGTGGCAGCGGAAGGCCTTGTTCGGCGGCAGCCAGGTGGCGGCGTCGGACGCGCTCTTATCCTGGTTGGCCGGACCGTCGACGGCGAGAAGGTTCAGCGGATCGTTGGCCAGATGCTCGCGTTGTTCAGCGGTTAAGCGCTGGGCACCCTTCTGCCACGCGTCCCCCAGGGCCACCACATGATCGATCTGGACGTCTTTGCTGCTGGCGGCTCCCCTGCGGAAGATGGTTTCGCGGCCCGTGTATGGTTCCCGGAAAGCCCCGGAGGCCACCTGGCAGCGGGACTCCTTGGTGAATTGGGCGCCCGCAAGGTCGCGGCGGAGGATGTCATTGCGGGTGTCGCAGCCGTTCCGGTCGGCATCCAGCCAGGCCTGGCCGAAGGCGCTGCGGTCGTAATTGTCCAGGGCCGCCCGGCCCTGCACCGCCAGCGTGTCCAGCACCGCCTCAGCGGGCCCAACCGGAACGGGCCGCACGGGGACGACGGCGTGCATCCAGCCGGTGGCCAGCACCGGCGCCTCGCGGGGGCCGTCCGAGGGCTCGACGACGGCGAACTGGCCCACCGTGAAGAACCAGGCGAGCGCTCCAACAAGGGTGAGGGCCGCAGTGGCAAGCAATGCCCACGCCTGGCGGGACCGCCGTCGAGCCCGCCGGAACTCGGTCCAGGTGAGCGTCACCGGAATCCCCGGACACCCGGGCGGCGTCCGGATGGGCACCGGCCGGGCAGAATTCGTTCCACCTACCGAAGCCTAGGCCGGGCTTCCGGGGTTGCCGTCGTTCTCCACAGTGTGGAGGACAGGTGGCGGGTCAGTTCTCTCTCGTCACGCGCACGAGATCTTCGCTGGCGAGGGCCAGAAGGGATTCGAGCTGCCGGACGCGCGCCTCATCGACCTCACCCGCGGTGTGCTTGGCGCGGGCGTCATCGAGGAGCCGCTTGGCTTCCTTGGCGTTCCGCCGCGCGATGTCCAGGGCATGTTCCAGAGTGGTTTCGTGCTCTACTGACGAGTTTTGTTCCATTGCACCATTGTGGTGCCCTTTCCCGGCCGATTCCAGAGGACTGGCCGGGAAAGGAGCACCGGGTTCAGGCGCGTGCGCTCAGGCCGGGACCTCGACGGGCAGGCCGGCGGCCTCCAGAGTTGCAGCGGCGTCCTTGGCGGGGAATGACGGCGGGTTCACGCCGGCCATTTCCTCCATGACGCGGACCACCTGGCAGCTGTAGCCGAACTCGTTGTCGTACCAGACGTAAAGGACGAGGTTTTTCTCGTTGGAGATCGTCGCAAGGCCATCAACGATGCCTGCGCGGCGGGAGCCGACGAAGTCGGTGGAGACCACCTCGGGTGAATCGATGTAGTCCACCTGCTTCCGCAGGGAGGAGTGCAGCGACATCTCGCGCAGGTACTCGTTGACTTCATCCTTGGTGGTGCCGTTTTCCAGGCTCAGGTTCAGAATGGCCAATGACACGTCGGGAGTGGGAACGCGGATGGAGCTTCCGGTCAGTTTGCCGAGCAGCTCCGGCAGGGCCTTGGCGACTGCCTGGGCTGCGCCGGTTTCGGTGATGACCATGTTCAGCGCGGCGGACCGTCCGCGGCGGTCACCCTTGTGAAAGTTGTCGATCAGGTTCTGGTCGTTGGTGAAGGAGTGGACCGTCTCGACGTGGCCGTGAATGACGCCGTAGCGGTCATTGATGGCCTTCAGCACGGGCGTGATGGCGTTGGTAGTGCAGGACGCCGCGGAGACGATTTTGTCCGAGTCAGTGATCGCGGCGTGGTTGATGCCGTGCACGATGTTCTTCAGTTCGCCCTTGCCCGGAGCCGTGAGCAGCACACGGGACGCGCCCTTGCTTTGCAGGTGCTGGGAGAGCCCGTCAGCGTCGCGCCAGCGTCCCGTGTTGTCCACGATGAGGGCGTCGTGGATACCGTAGGCGGTGTAGTCAACGGTTGCGGGGTTGTCCGAGTAGATGACCTGGATCTGGACGCCGTTGGCGGTGATGGTGTCGTTTTCGAGATCCACCTTGATGGTGCCTTCGAAGGAGCCGTGCACCGAGTCGCGGCGCAGCAGGCTGGCACGCTTGGCGAGGTCGTTGTCCGAGCCGCGGCGCACCACAATGGCGCGCAGCCGCAGGCCGTGCCCGCCGCCGGCCTTTTCGACCAGGAGACGGGCCAGCAGCCGGCCGATGCGGCCGAACCCGTAGAGGACGACGTCGGTGCTGGTGCGGTCGTCGCCGCCGCGCTTGCCAACAACCTCGGCAAGCTCTTCGCGCAGGAACGCGTCGAGAGTGGCTCCGTTGCCTTCGGCGCGGTACTTCTCCGTCAGGCGGGCGATATCGATGGCTGCGGCGCCAAGATCAAGCTGGGTGAGGGCGTCCAGCAGCGGGGCGGTCTCTTCGAGACGCAGTTCTTCCTTGCTCATCCGGCGGGCGAAGCGGTGCGCCTTGAGGATGTTCATGGTGGACTTGTTGATGAGGCTGCGGCCGTGGATGGAAGTGACCACGTTGTTCTCGCGGTACAGCCGGCCGATCACCGGGATCATGGCCTCGGCGAGCGCCTCCCGGCCCATCCACGTATCGAGACAAGAATCTGACGTCTGGCTCACAGAAATACCTTCCTAGAATCCACCCCATACGGCGTCGTATGCGGAAGTCGGCTGCCGGAGGGTGTCCGGAACCTCGGCTCCGGGGATTCGGTCCACCCCGTGCGCCTGTGTCGAGCAAAGAAAAGCCGCCGGCTGCGAACGCAGACCCGGCGGGAGAACGTCTACGTTCACAGATCATTCTACCGGCGGCCGCGCCCGCACCGGCGACCGGTCATGCGTGAAGTCACTCACACGGCGCCGCGGGCAGCTACGCTGGGGCGATGTTCAGAATTGCGGCTCTCCTGGTGGGCGTACTGCTGTGTTCCGGCTGTGCCGCTTCACCGCAGAAGGCACCGGCGTCAGCGCCGACGTCGGCTGCCACCACGACGGCGGCAGCGCCGTTCACCCTGGTGGCGCACCGCGGCGGAGCGCTGGTGTACCCGGAATCCTCCGCGGAGGCCTTCGAGGCAGTGAGCAAGACGGCGTTCCCGATGGAAACGGATTTGCGGCAGCTCCAGGACGGGACGCTGGTTCCGCTGCACGATGAAACGGCCGACAGGACCATGTCGGGTCTGACGGGCGCGCCGGCCGGCATTACCCTGGACCGCTGGAAAGCGGCCCGCATCCGTCATCCTCTGGGCGGTGCGGAGGGCACTCCCACGACATGGGAGGCGATGCTGGATTCGTACGGCGGAAAGAACATCCTGGTTCCCGAGCTCAAGGACCCGGCCATCGACGTGGCAGCCTTCGCGGCGTCCATCCTGAGGCGCGGCGTTCAGGAGAAGGTCATTGTGCAGACGTTCAGCTTTTCCACGGCCCAGGCGTTGGCCCGCGCCGGGCTGCAAGTGCTGTATCTCCTGCCCGCCGGGGACGAACCTGTCCCGGCGTCGATCACAGCCAGCGGAATCGGCTTTGTCGGCCCGCAGAAGGACATCAGTGACGGCTACCTCCGCAAGCTCAAGGACTCAGGCCTGACAGTGTGGCCCTACACCGTCAACGATTCGGCGACTGCGGTGCGGCTCCGGGCCGCGGGCGCGGACGGTGTCTTCACCGACACCCCATGGGAGCTGGCGCAGCAGTTGGCCGACTAGCCCCGCCTAGCGGGCATCCTGAAGAATCATGTCCACGGCCTTTTCCGCGATCATGATGGTCGGGGCCTGGGTATTGGCACTGATCAGGCGCGGCATGATCGAGGAGTCAACCACACGTAATCCCTCCAGTCCGTAAACGTTCAGCCGCGGTGAAACCACAGAAGCATCGGTGGTTCCCATGGAACAGGTGCCCACGGGGTGGTACGAGGTGCGCCCGTAGGAGCGGACAAACTTCACGTATTCGTCACGGCTTTCCACCCGGGCACCGTCACCGATGTGTTCGGCTTTGGTCAGGTCGGCCATCGACGACTGCCCCATGATCTCCCGGCTCTGCTTCACGCCGGCGATCGCCATCTCGAGGTCGTAGTCGTCGGCAAGGTAGTTCGGATCGATCAGTGGCGCCTTACCCGGATCGGACGACACCGGACGGACGGTCCCCCGGCTCCGGGGCCGCAGGAAATACGAGTTCAGCGTCGCGCCGAACCCTGGCTTCAGCACCGCACCCCCGGTCCCCACCCGAGCGGCCGGAAGGAAGTGGAATTGGAGGTCGGGGGTCTTCTCGTCCTTGTTGGCGTAACTGAACCCTCCGGCTTCCACGAGGGTCGATGCGAACGGTCCCGACCGGAATGCCAGGTACTCGACGCCGGCAAAGACGGTCGCCGGGCGCACCTGGTTGAGCCGGTCCATGCTGTGGTAATCCTTGAGCTCGTAGACGATGTCGATGTCGCAGTGGTCCTGCAAATTCTTGCCGACGCCGGGCAGGGCATGGACCGTCTCAATGCCGGCCGCGGCGAGATCCGCGGGGTCACCGATGCCGGAGAGCTGGAGCAGTTTGGGCGAGCCGAAAGCGCCTGCGGAAACAATGACCTCGCGTTTGGCCGTGTAGGTGCGTGCACTGCCGCCCTCGATGGCCTGGACCCCGACGGCCCGGCCATCCTTAATGATCACTCGGGAGACGGTCACGTTGGCACGGACAGTGAGGTTGCTCCGCTTGCGGGCCGGTTTCAGGTAGGCCACGGCCGCGCTGCACCGGCGGCCGTTCTTCGTGGTGGTCTGGTAAAAGCCAACGCCGTACTGCTCGGCGCCATTGAAGTCGCTGTTGTAAGGCAAACCGAACTCCTGGCCCGCCTTCACGAAGGCCGCCGAGAGTTTGTGCGGGCGGAGAAGGTCCGAAACCCCCAGCGGGCCATGGGTGCCGTGGTGCGGGGCGGAGAGCCGGCTGTTGGACTCCGAGCGAACGAAATACTTGCTCACCTCGTCCGCGGACCAGCCTTCGCAGCCATAGTCGGTGACCCAGCTGTCGTAGTCCTCGGCCACGCCGCGGGTGAAGACCTGGGAATTGATGGAGCCCCCGCCGCCCAGCACGCGGCCCTGGGCGAGCGGAATGCGGCGGCCGTTGCTGTGCTTCTGCGGAACGCTGGCATAGTCCCACTGATATGGGCCGCCCTTGAGCTTTGGGAAACCGGCGGGGACGTGGATAAACGGGTGGCGGTCCGATCTGCCGGCCTCAAGCAAAAGAACGCTCACCGAGGGATCCTCACTCAGCCGGCCCGCCAGGACGCTGCCACCACTGCCGCCACCGGCAATTACGTAGTCGAATGTTCCGTCGTCCGGCACCATTGATCCCCAACTCTTCGCTGACTGCAGATTGTCGCTTGAACGTTCCCTGCAGTCTCTGGTCAAGCCGCGATGATGTCAAGCATTCGCTTCACCCTTAGGATGGTCCAATGGGACTCATAATCGCACTTCTTGTCATCTGGCTTGTTCTTTCTATCCTTGGCTTTGCCATCAAGGGCCTGCTGTGGCTGGCCATCATCGGATTGGTCCTGTTTGTGGCCACCGGTGTCTGGGGCTGGCTGAAGCGGAAGACTAACGCCTGATTCACCGCTCTGAGCGGCGGCTGGTACCACTCGGTGCCGGCCGCCGTTTTTTCTTGCCGCGCGGCTGGTGCTTTCCGGGTTACAGCTCCGGGTTACCGCCGGTCCGTTCCAACTCATCGGTGCAGTCCTCGCAGAAGAGTCTGTCAGTGACCACCCCGCACCACTGGCACCTGTGTTCCATGGACCGGGGCTCCACAAGGTAGATATTCATTCCACAATTCTGAGCCAGCGAGCTGAGAGAACCGTGGGGACCGGCTGGCAAAACTCGGCTCCGGGGGCCATTTGCCGGCTCAGCAAAGAAGACTCCCGGCGGAGTTCGTCCGGAGATCGGGCGGAGGTGGTCGCGGCCGGGCCAAGCCGGTGGGCGAGCCGCCCCGGAATACCGCGGATTCCGTGCGATGTGGGTGGATGGGTTGACCGATACGCCGGGTTCTGTGTTCCCGCGCCGTTGCCAGCGCGGAAGTAGCGGCCATCCATCTACGAACGCCGTTGCCGACGCCCTCCAGCAGCCTACCCGGACACTCGGGCGGGCAGCCCTCAAACGTGCCCTGTCTGGCCTTGCTCCGGGTGGGGTTTACCTAGCCTTCCCGGTCACCCGGGAAGCTGGTGGTCTCTTACACCACCGTTTCACCCTTACCTGCCCTGCGGCCCGTGCAAGCACGCGCCGCCTGCAGGCGGTCTGTTCTCTGTGGCACTGGCCTGCGGGTTACCCCGAGTGGGCGTTACCCACCACCCTGCCCTGCGGAGCCCGGACGTTCCTCGAGCCACTTGCGTGACGCGCGGCCGCCTGGTCAACCCATCCGGTGTCCATTCTACGGTCAGCCCCGGGCCCTCCTGCGACGCGGCTCGCTGCCGGGCCTATGATCGTGGCATGGACGAGACCGCCCTAAGCCGGCGCCGGCTGCTGGAAGTGGCAGGAATCGGACTCACCGCGTCCGCGCTGGCCGCCTGCACACCCGACGCTGCGCCTGCCAGCCGGTCCCCTGCGACGCCACAGCCCGCAACAGCCAGCCCGACGCCGTCCCCCGCCCTTCCGCTGTCGGTCCGGACGAGCTCGGGGTCATTTAGGTCAGCCTTCCGTCCCGGGGTCCTGAACCGCTGGTCCCTGGCCGCCCCCGAAATGCCTGCCGGCGCTGCCGCAGCGGAACTGCCGCTGGCCCTGTTCCTGCACGGATTGGGCGGCAGCCATGCCGTCCTGTTCGACGACCTGGCCGCCCACGACGCCCTTCAGCGGCACCTCGACACCGGCGGTGCGCCCCTCGCGGTCGCCGCCGTCGACGGCGGAAACACGTGGTGGCATCCCCGTGCCGACGGCAGCGACACCCAGTCGATGCTGGTGAAGGAATTTGTCCCGTTCCTCGGCGGCCAGGGCTGCGATCTTGGCCGGATCGGACTCTTCGGCCTCTCGATGGGCGGTTTCGGTTCCCTGTTGCTCGCCTCGCAGGGGCGTCTGCCCGGAGTCCGGGCCGTCGCGGCCATGAGCCCGGCGGTCTGGAACGATTACGACTCACGCATGGAGTCCGCCTTCGACAGCCCGGCCGATTTCGCAGCCCACGACGTCTTCGCCCTCCGGCCACGACTTGCCGCGCTGCCCCTGCGGGTCGATTGCGGCACGTCGGACAGCCTCGCCGCCACGGTGCGTGCTTACAGATCAGACCTTCCGGGCGTCGTCGAGGGTGGTTTCCAGCCCGGCGGCCACGACTACAGCTATTGGCGCTCCATCCTGCCCGACGTCTTGTCCTTCCTCGACCGCACCGTTGCCTAAGGCGGCGGCCCGGCGGCGCGGCGCGGCCCGGCGGCGGTTCCTGAAGCGGCTGAATCGCGGCCGGGACCGCGGCCGTCGCCGCTAGGATTGAACGGTGCTGATTCTGCTGCCGCCCTCCGAAGGCAAGACCCCCGCCACCGCCGGCGACGCCGTGGATTGGGCCACGCTGAGCTTCCCGGGCTTGAACGCCTACCGGGCCAAGGTGCTGGAAGGGCTGGGAACGGTGAGCGCCCACGAGGACGCCCTGGCGCTTCTGGGCGTCGGCGCGTCGCTGCGTGCCGACGTCGAACGCAACACAAGACTCGCCGCCGAGCCGGCGGCCCCCGCCCACCAGGTCTACTCAGGCGTGCTGTTTGATGCCCTGGACTACAACTCCCTCACCCCGGTCCAGCGGAAAAAGGCGGACAGCAGTGTGCTGGTGATCTCGGCGCTTTGGGGGGCCATCCGGTTCGGCGACCGGGTGCCCGCCTACCGCCTGTCGATGGGAACCGCGCTGCCCGACGTCGGACGGCTGGCGTCCTTCTGGAAACCGCAGCTGAGTGCGGCCCTGGCAGCCGCCACGGCCGGAGAGTTGCTGGTGGATTGCCGTTCCAGCACATACATCGCCGCCTGGGCTCCGCCGCCGGCGCAGACAGTCGCCGTCAATGTCTTCACCGAGGTCAACGGAGTACGGAAAGTGGTGAGCCACTTCGCCAAACACAGCCGGGGCGAACTCGCCCGGCACCTGCTGACCCGCCGGGGCAAGGCGCCGCAGACCCCTGCCCAGCTCCACAAGGCGGCCGCCGAAAAATGGCCTGCCGAACTGGTTGAGGGCACGGCCCGGAAGCCGCACACCCTAAACCTGATCCTGCCCAACTAACTCTCAGTTGCCGCCGTCATGGGCACCCACAATGGCCGTAGCTGCCAGTCACTTTGGGCGGGCGAGGGTGGCTCAGACCCACTCGGAGGAACGGACCAGAATGCAGCCGGAATCCGGGCAGAAGACGACGTCATCCTCAGCCGCGGCCTTGATTTCGGCGAGGTCACCGGGGCTGAGCTGCATACCGGAGCCCTCGGAGGTTCCGTGGAAAAGGCGCGCCGCGCCGACGCCGCGCCGGGCCAGGGTCTTCTCGTAGACCGCCAGCAGTCCGGGATCCACCCCGCCGGCGAATTCCGCACGCTTGCCGCGGACCACGGTGGCCTCGGCAGCGATCTCCGCGAGCTTCTCGTCGAGTTCAGCGCGGATCGAGCCGAAGGAGCCCTGGATGTCGTCCACGATCTGCTGCTGGCTGGCCTGGCGCAGGCGGAGTGAGTCCAGCCGTTCCAGGACTTCAAGCTCAATGTCCTCCAAGTCAGAACGGCGCTTGTTCAAGGACACCAGGTCCCGCTGCAGAGCCACCAGGTCCTTGGAAAGACCCGTGCCGCTGTTGAGCTTCGCCTCGTCGCGCCCGATGCGGGAAGCGACCTGCTCCACATCCGCTTCTGCCCGCTTCAACTCCAGTTCGGCGTCGTGGACAGCCACCTTCGCGGCGCCCAATTCACCATTGGCCACGCTGAGGGCTGCTTCAAGATCCGTGATCCGGGAGTCGCTTTCAAGGCTTCGGCGGCGGTTGGAGAGGGATTTGAGCTTGGCATCCAGCCCCTGCAATTCGAGCAACTTCAACTGTTCCGCCGGTGCTGCCTTGGCCACTATTTACCTCCGCTAAATCCCTGCCGACCCAAGCCGGGCACCGTGTCGGCGCTCCCTAGACTCTAGCGCCTAGCGTGCTCCCCGGCCTCGCTACGCTCACCCGGGGCCCCTCGCATGCCAAGCTTAGCCCGGAGTCAGAATGAAGTCCCACGGGTCGCTGTTGGTAGTGCTGACCCGGATCTGGACGCTGTGGCCGTGATCGCCCAGCACGTTGGCCAGTGCCTTGGCGGCGGCGGGCAACCACAGCCACTCGCTGGCGAAGTGCGAGACGTCAATCAGGTAGGGCCGGTCGTTGACGGCCGCCTCACGGGCTTCCGAGGCCGGATGGTGCCGCAGATCGGCTGTTAGGTAGACGTCGGCGTGGCTGGCCCGCACCTCGCCGAACAGGGAGTCGCCCGCCCCGCCGCAGACCGCCACTCGGCGGACCAGCCCGTTCCGGTCGCCGGACACCCGCACTCCCCCGGCCACCGCCGGCAGGATACTGAACACTCGGGCGGCGAAGTCACCCAGTGTCACCGCTTCCCCGAGGTCCCCAACGCGCCCGATTCCTTCTTCCGGCAAACCGGTCGCGGCCGGGGAAAGCGGGGCCACGTTCTGCAGGCCCAGGGCATCGGCCAGGACATCCGAGACGCCGCCGACGGCGGAATCACCATTTGTGTGAACCGTTAACAGGGCGGTCCCTGACTCGATAAGGCGGTGCACCGCCCGGCCCTTGGCGCTGGTTGCCGCGACAGAGGTGACGCCTTTGAGCAGCAACGGATGGTGGGTGATGAGCAGCCCCGCGCCGAACGCGATCGCCTCCTCGATCACCTCCAGCGTGGGATCGACCGCAAGGAGGATCTTGTCCACCGCGGCGCCGGGGTGCCCCGCGACGAGGCCCACCTCGTCCCAGTCTTCTGCCAGTGATTCCGGCCACAGTTCTCCGACGGCCAACAGGACCATGGCCAGTGTGGGTACACCGGCAACAGCCCCGGATCCGTGGCCGGCAGCGGTGCTTCCTTCGAAGGGACCGGCTGCAATGTCGGTGTCTAGAGGTTCCATACCCCCAGTTTTACCCTATCGGCGGGCCCGTTTTGCCGACGCCGGGAATCATCGGGGCCCTTCGACCATTGAACAGAACATGAGAACTTTTGTCCTCGGCGGAGGCTGCTTCTGGTGCCTCGACGCCGTCTACCAGAAAACCAAGGGCGTCAGCGCCGTCGTTTCGGGTTATACCGGCGGCCATGACCGCGACCCCGACTACTACGCCGTCTGCTCCGGAACCACCGGCCATGCTGAGGTGGTGGCGGTGACCTTCGACGAGGAGACCGTTCCGGCCGAGGTCATCCTGGACATGTTCTTCGCCCTCCACGACCCCACCACGCTGAACCGCCAGGGATACGACGTCGGAACCCAGTACCGCTCCTCGATGTTCTACGAAACCACCGAAGAGAAGATCCTCTTCGAAGAGGCCATCGAGCGGAACCAGGACTTGTGGGCGCACCCGATCGTCACGGAGGTCAGCCGGCTGCCGGTGTTCCACCGGGCGGAGGAAATCCACCAGGATTATTACGGCAAGTTCCCCGAGCAGGGCTACTGCCAGGTGATCATCAACCCGAAGCTGGCCAAGGCCAGGAAATATTACTCTGCGTGGCTTAATGCTTAGTTAGGCCCGAAGGGCCCTCGTTAGGCTGACCTTAGAATTCCCTCTTCACAGACAGGCACACATACCTATGGCACGGATCTATGACGATGTTACCCAGCTGGTTGGCGGCACTCCGCTGGTCCGGCTCAACCGGCTGACCGAAGGCCTGGACGCCACAGTGGCGGTCAAGCTGGAGTTCTACAACCCGGCCAACAGCGTCAAGGACCGCATCGGTGTTGCGATTGTCGACGCCGCGGAGAAGTCCGGGGCGCTGAAGCCCGGCGGCACCATCGTGGAAGGCACGTCCGGGAACACCGGCATTGCGCTGGCCATGGTCGGCGCCGCCCGCGGCTATAAGGTCATCCTGACCATGCCGGAAACTATGTCCACCGAACGCCGCGTCATGCTCCGGGCGTACGGCGCGGAGATTGTGCTCACACCCGGTTCCGAAGGCATGCGCGGCGCCGTGGAAAAGGCACAAGAGATTGTCGCCACCACGGACAACTCCATCTGGGCGCAGCAGTTCGCCAACGAGGCCAACCCGGAAATCCACCGCCAGACCACCGCTGAGGAAGTCTGGTCCGATACCGACGGCAAGGTTGACATTTTCGTTGCCGGCGTCGGCACCGGCGGAACCGTCACCGGCGTCGGACAGGTCCTCAAGGAGCGCAAACCCGACGTCCAGATCATCGCCGTCGAGCCCAAGGATTCCGCCATCCTGAACGGCGGCGCCCCGGGCCCGCACAAAATCCAGGGCCTCGGCGCCAACTTCGTGCCTGAAATCCTGGACACCAACGTCTACGACGAGGTCATCGACGCCACACTGGAGGACTCTGTCCGCGTGGCCCGCGAGCTCGGCGCGAAGGAAGGCATCCTTGGCGGGATTTCCTCCGGGGCGATCGTCTGGGCCGCCCTCGAGCTCGCCAAGCGCCCGGAGAACGCCGGTAAGCTGATTGTCGCTATCGTCTGCGACTTCGGTGAGCGGTACATTTCCACCGTGCTGTACGACGACATTCGCGGCTGAGTCCGGCCAGATATCCACAAACCTGCAGAAAGGTCTTTGTGAGCTTTTTCGCAAGACTGAAGGAAGACCTCGACGCCGCCCGGTCCCACGACCCGGCGGCCCGGGGTTCTTTTGAGAACTTCTTTGCTTACTCCGGCCTGCACGCGATCTGGGCGCACCGCCTGACGCACCGGTTGTGGCAAAACCCGACGCTGCGTTTCCCGGCACGGTTGATATCACAGCTGGCCAGGTTCGGCACCGGGATCGAGATTCACCCCGGCGCCACGATCGGACGGCGCTTCTTCATTGACCACGGCATGGGTGTGGTCATCGGCGAAACCGCCGAGATCGGTGAGGACGTCATGATTTATCACGGCGTAACTCTTGGCGGCCGTTCCCTCGCTAAAATCAAGCGCCATCCCACGCTCGAAGACCGGGTGGTGATCGGGGCCGGAGCCAAGATCCTGGGCCCCATCACCATCGGTCGGGACAGTGCCGTGGGCGCCAACGCCGTGGTGGTTAAGGACGCCCCGCCGGAATCCATTCTCACGGGAGTTCCGGCCACGTGGCGGCACCGGGACGCGCAGCGGGAGACCAAGCCCGCCGTCGATCCCGCCGAGTACGAGATCGAATACCGGATCTGACCCCGCATAGTCCCGCCGGTAATCCCGCGGGACTATGCGGGAAAACGCTTGTAAATGTTCCAGATCACGACGTCGAATGCCCGGTCCGGCAGCAGGCGGCGCAGCAGCAGGATGGCCCGCGCGCCCTTGCCGACCGGATAGCGGGTTTTCGGCTTCGGCGACGTCGCGGCGTGGACGATCGCATCGGCGATCACCCCCGGAGGTGTGGACATGCTGGACCCGACCGTGGAAGCCAGCGCCGCCGCCACCACTTTGGCCTGGTCCATGTAGGGGCCCCGGCCGGAGGTGGCCAGGAGGCTGTCGCCGGAGATGGTTCCCCACTCCGATTCGGTTCCTGAGGGCTCGATGATGGACACGCCAATGCCGTGGGGCTTCAGCTCAATCCGCAACGAATCACTCAGCCCCTCAACGGCGAACTTCGTGGCGTGGTACCAGCCTCCCAGCGGCTCATACATCTTTCCGCCGATTGAGGACACATTGATGATCCTCCCCCGCCCGGCGGCGCGCATCCCCGGGAGCACCAGCTGGGTCATCCGCGCCAGCCCGAACACGTTGACGTCGAACTGCCGCCGCCCCTCGGCGAGCTCCACCTCCTCAAGCGAGCCGTAGGAGCCGTAACCGGCATTGTTCACCAGGACATCAACCCGCCCGTGGGCGGCAATAACCTGCCCGACGGCGGCACTCATCGAATCCTCGTCGGTCACGTCGAGCGCCACAATGTTCACGCCGTGGGCCTTGAGCGATTCCATCTTCTCCACCCGGCGCGCCCCGGCATAGACGATAAACCCGCGGGCCGCCAGCTTCCAGGCGGCTTCATATCCGATTCCGGTAGAGGCACCGGTAACTAGGGCTACGAGCTGGGTCATCTGCTGCACTCCTGGGACGCTGGCGGGATGTCGACGGTGACGGACACTGCGTGCCTGCCGGAGCGGCCTCCGGGAAACACGAACGGCCGGTGCTCCCAGCGTAATGGGAGCACCGGCCGCAGACGGCAGACGGGAAGCTAGTGGGTGTCTACCGCTTCGATTTCAGCCTTGTCCTCGCCCCAAAGGGTGTGGAAGGTGCCCTCGGCGTCGACGCGGCCGTAGGTGTGCGCGCCAAAGAGGTCACGCTGGCCCTGGATCACCGCGGCCGGGAGGCGCTTGCGGCGCAGACCGTCGTAGTAAGCCAGCGAGGACGAGAACACCGGCACCGGGATACCGAGCTGCACGGCGGTGGAGACCACCCTGCGCCAAGCCGGAAGGACCTCAGCAATCGCCTGGGTGAAGGCCGGTGCGAACAGCAGGTTGGCCGGTTTTTCCTCGGCTGCGTAGGCCTTAGTGATCTCCTTGAGCAGCTCGGCGCGGATGATGCAGCCGCCGCGCCACAGGGAAGCAATCTCGTCCAGCTTCAAGTCCCAGCCGTATTCCTTGGCCGCGGAGGTGAGCATGTCCAGTCCCTGGGCGTAGGAAACCAGCTTGGACGCGTAGAGCGCCTGGCGGACGTCCTCGACGAAGCTGTCCGGGACCTCGACGTCGGCCTCGCCACCGGCGAGCAGCTCCTGGGCCAGCTTGCGCTGTTCTGTCTGGGAGGACAGCGCCCGTGCGAAGACCGATTCGGCGATGCCCGACGTCGGGGACCCCAGTTCAAGCGCGGAGATGACCGTCCAGCGGCCGGTGCCCTTCTGGCCGGCCGCATCCACCACGACATCGACGAACGGCTTGCCGGTCTTCGCGTCCACGTGGCCCAGGACCTCGGCGGAGATTTCGATCAGGAAGGAGGCGAGCTCGCCCTTGTTCCACTCGGCGAAGATCTTGGACTGCTCGGCGGGTTCGAGGCCAGCACCGGAGCGCAGCAGGTCGAAAGCCTCACCGATGACCTGCATGTCGGCGTATTCGATGCCGTTGTGGACCATTTTGACGAAGTGGCCTGCACCGTCGGTGCCGATCCAGGCGCAGCAGGGTTTGCCATCGACATGGGCGGAGATCTTTTCCAGCAGCGGGCCAAGGGCTGCGTAGGACTCCTTCGAGCCGCCTGGCATGATCGAGGGGCCGTTGAGGGCACCTTCCTCGCCGCCGGACACGCCGATCCCGACGAAGTGCAGGTCCTTCCGGGCAAGGGCTGCCTCGCGGCGGCGGGTGTCCTCATAGTGGGAGTTGCCGGCGTCGATGATGATGTCGCCCGGCTCCAGGAGCGGCTCGAGCTGTTCGATGACGGAGTCCACGGGTTTGCCGGCCTTGACCATGATGAGGACGCGGCGGGGCTTCTCCAGCGAGTCGACGAGCTCCTGCAGGGTCTCGGTACGGATGAAGTCGCCGTCCTGGCCGTGCTTGGCCAGGAGTGCGTCGGTCTTCTCGACGGACCGGTTGTGGAGGGCAACGGTGAACCCGTTCCGGGCCAGGTTGCGGGCGAGGTTGGCCCCCATCACCGCAAGGCCGGTGACACCGATGTGTGCTGACATCAAAACTCCAATTCATTTCTGTGCAACAAGTGCAGGCTGTCCCGCACGCGGGCGGAACCTTCGTGGAAAGATCAGTGGCCGTCCATAAACCATATGTATTTCCGGCGGCTGCGGGAAAGCGCCGCCCACGTGGCGGAATAATGGCACGTCATACACAGTCTATGATTTCCCGCGCCTTCTCCGCCGGTTCAGCAGTAACACCGGCTGCAATAGCGTCCCTGACACTATGCTTACGACTATGTCAACCAGCCTCCACCACCGCGCGATTGAGCACCTCGGCACCCGGATTGTCGGGGGCGAGCTTCCGGCCGGCCACATCATGCTGGCCGAGCACCTCGAGGGTGAACTCAAGGTGTCCCGGTCGGTGGTCCGCGAGGCGGTCCGCGTCCTTCAGTCGCTGGGCCTCGTCGAAACCACCAAACGCGTGGGGATCCGGGTGCTGCCGGCCAACCGCTGGAACCCTTTCGACCCGCAGGTCATCCGGTGGCGCCTCGCCGGCGAAGGCCGTGGAGCGCAGCTGCGCTCCCTCGCAGAGCTGCGCACCGCCGTCGAACCCGTGGCCGCCGAGCTCGCCGCTACCAACGCCCCGGCGGAGCTCCGCCGAGAACTCGTGGAAGTTTCCCACGCCATGCGCGACGCCGGCCGCGCGGGGGACGTGCCCCGGTTCCTGGAGCTGGATATCCACTTCCATTCCCTGCTGTTGACGGGCTCCGGAAACGAGATGTTTGCGAACATGGTGGGCCAGGTGGCTGAGACCTTGACCGGACGCACGGTGCACGGCTTGATGCCGGACCATCCCCGCGACACGGCGCTGCAGTGGCATGTAGACGTTGCGGAAGCCATTGCCGCCGGGAACCCGGCAGCTGCCCGGGAGGCTTCTGACCGGATCATGCGTGAGACCATTTCGGAGATGGAGCCGGGGTGGAAGAACCAGCCCCGGATGTTCGTACCCCTGAAGCGGCCTTAGCCACCAAGTGCAGGAGGTGGGGTTCCACTCCGGCGGGGACTCCACTGCGGCCGGGTTCTGAGTCCATAGGATGGTTCCATGACCGAAGTTGAGACCGCCGTCGCCATCGCCGTTCCCCTGGAAGCCGAACATGTGGAACGGATCCGTGCCGTCGACCCGTCCGTGACCGTGCTGTACGAGCCCGAACTGCTCCCGCCCGAACGTTACCCGGCCGACCATCTTGGGGATCCTGCCTTCCGGCGCACCCCGGAGCAGGAGGAACGGTACTGGCAGCTGTTGAACCGGGCGCAGGTGCTGTATGGCTTCCCCAACGACAGCCCGGAGGGCCTGGCCAGGATTGCTGCCAGCAACCCTCATCTGCAGTGGATCCAGGCCATGGCGGCCGGTGCCGGCGGCGCGGTCAAGGCTTCCGGGCTGGACAAGAAGTCCCTCAGGAAACTGAAAATCACCACCTCGGCGGGCGTGCACGCGTTGCCCTTGGCGGAGTTCTCCGCACTGGGTATCCTCAACGGCTTCAAACGCACCGCGGACCTTGCGCGGGACCAGGCGGATAAACTCTGGCCGGAGGTGCGCACCCCCACCCGGCTGGTCAGCGGCTCCCACCTTGTCATCACCGGTCTCGGTGAGATCGGGCTGGAGACGGCCCGGGTCGCGCGTGCGCTGGGCATGAGCGTCAGCGGCACCAAACGCACCGTGGAGGCGCTCGACGGAATCGCGGAGGTAACTGACAACGAGGGCCTTGCCGGGCTGCTGCCGGCCGCCGACGCCGTCGTCAACACGCTGCCGGGTACGGCCAGCACCGAGAAGCTGTTCGACCGGAAGATTTTCAGTGCCATGAAGCCGGGCACCGTGTTCATCAACGTGGGCCGCGGCAGCGTGGTGGATGAGGCCGCCCTGCTGGAAGCACTCGACTCGGGCCAGGTCTCGTACGCGTGCCTGGACGTTTTCGCGGTGGAACCGCTTCCGGCGGAAAGCCCGCTGTGGAGCCACCCCAACGTGCTGGTCTCCCCGCACAGCTCTGCTCTCAGCGCTGCAGAAAACGGGCTCATTACGGATCGCTTCTGCACCAATCTGCGGATCTTCCTCGACGGCGGCGACCTCCCCCATCTGGTGGATCCCGTCCACTTTTACTAAGCGCTGCGGGTATCAAGCGGCCCGACGCCGGGAGGGCTCGTCCCAGCGGCCCGCTCGGCCACGTCTCGTCCCAAGTACTGCCATGATTTAGGCCATCGAATGGGCATTTTCGCCGCATGAGATGGCCATCCAGATGTTTTTTATTTCTTAATGTTCAAGGTATATTCATTACAAGCCTTCCACCGCGGCATCCCCCAATAGTCGCGGTGGAAGGCTTTTCCATTGCCCGGCGTCTGTACCCGCCTTTGCAGGATGGCCCGCCGCAGCGCAGTCAGCCAGCGGCCCGGACGCCGTATCTATGCCACGTCCGCAATGGCCTCCCGGAGCCGCCAGCCGCCGCCCAGGCCATCCCGGATTATTTCCATGGTGGTAAGCGCGGAGCCCGCATTCCGGCCAAGGCGCGCCTGGACCTGCCACACCTCGACATCGACCCGGCTCAGTCCTTTGGGCATCCGCCGCTCCGCTTCCCACCAACTCACGCGCTCGAACCAGCGGACCGGCTCAGCGCCAATAATCCATTCGCGGCCGCCTCGCAGCACTGCCTTGGGCCGGCCGTCCGGCCCCGATTTCACCATCACGTGTTCCATGCATGTCACGGTAGGGCGGGGGTGCGACAATATTCCGTGCGCATCTCCCGGCCGGGATGCAAGCCGCCTGACGGGCCGGGATCAGCCGACCACCGAGTAAGCGGAATGCCGGGATCAGCCGACCACCGAGTAAGCGGAATGCCGGGATCAGCCGACCACCGAGTAAGCGGAATGCCTGAAATAGTGGTTACGCCGTGGTTCACGGCGGGGATCCACGTGGGGCGGCGGAATGAACCATGGGATGCCGGCGCTGACCTGGATGGTCCATTTTTCCTTGTGAACCAGGTGGTGGTGATGTGAACAGAGAAGGGTGCCATTTTCTGTGCCTGATGTCCCGCCCCGCGACCAATAGGTGATGTGGTGGGCTTCGCACCATGACGCCGGAATGGTGCAACCCGGAAAGGCACACCCCAGGTCCCGTGCGGTGATGGCTTTGCGGACGTGGGGCGGAAAGACCCGCGAGGCCCTGCCGACGTCCAATATCCTGCCTTCTCCCCCCAGCACCACCGGGATGATGTCGGCGTCGCAGGCGATCTTCCGAACGGTCGATGCGGTGACCGGCCCGGTGAACAGGAAGCTTCCCCCGGTACTGGCAGTACGGCCTTCCAGTTCTTCGAGCAGGTCCCGGTAGGCAATGGTGACCATCACCTGCGGCCGGAGCCCACCTGCGGAAGGGAGCGTTCCGGACGCCAGGGCCACTGAACAGGCGCCCACGAGGCCGTCGAGATGCTTTTGCGGCCGGGATCGGCTGTCCAGGCCGTTCTCTGCCGCTTCCTGGCCGGTTCCGCCGAGCGGGCCGGACTGGGTGCGCGGATTCGTGGCGGTGTTCATGACCGTCAGCAACCGCTCGAACTGCTCTGCGGTGGCGAAGATTTCGACATGCTGCAGCCCAAAACGCGGCCGGCGAACGAAGGCGCCCTGAACCTGCCGCAACACTTCCTCGGCAGGCTCCGCGCCGTCCTGATCCAGGGCGTCAGCCCATCGGCGGGCCACCCGAACTAGAAAGTCGGGGTCATGCTCGATCGCCGTCCGGGTCAGGGCGTGTTCCATGCGCTGGACGGCTTCGGCGGTGCACCGGTGCCGGACCCGATCCAATGCGCTGGTGATGAGACTTGCCGAATGCGAGGCCACGGAGCCGGCCGCCACTGCCCCGCCCAGTTCCCCGTGACGGGGTGGCACCGGCTGCCCGGTGATGCCGGTCTGCGGCAGGATGCTCGCGCTCAGGCACAATCGGCGCCGGACTTCCGCGGCGCTGACTCTCAAGCTGGCCCGCAGGAACTCGGTGGAATTGCGGTAGCCGTCGTCCGCCGGTTGCGCCGCCGGGCCGCGGGCGGCTTCTTCTGCAGACCATCCAGTGGCCCACGAGGTCACCGCCGAACCCCCTGCAGCTGTTTCCTTTCGGGCGCGGTCCACGGCGCCTGCCGCGATGACCTGAAAGTATTCCATCACCCGGGAGATATCCTCAACGCGGCGTGCAAAGTCGGCAGCCCCGGCGAAACCCAGCAACGCGGCGTCTCCCGCCGCCGTCGAACTCATCGACTGAAGGAGCCTCAGAACGTGGTCCAGGTCCGGCCCGGTCTGCTGGCCGGCGGTCTCGACAGATTCCCGGAAGGGAAGGAAATCCTCGGTGGTCTCCATAAACTCAATGCTGCCACTGGGGTGTGACAAAAAGGGCTGGAACCGGACGCCGATCACTCAGTCCAGGTGGCTGACCCCTGTGCTGGAACTGTTGTGAGCTAAGGGATGTTTGCAAACTCTAACGGGTGGTGGCAACGCCCACGGCTGGAGATCGCACTACATCCCTGTGCGCCGCGAGACCTCGTCTGCGACGGTCAGGAGGGCCGCTTCGAACGCTGCCAATTCCTTCTCGGAGAGGCCCGTGGTGGATGAAGCGATCATTGTATTGAACTGGGTGTGAATGTCCGCCACCACCGAGTGTCCGTTATCGGTCAGCTCCAGGCACAAACTCCGCCGGTCGTTGGGATGAGCAAGCCGTTCAAGCCACCCCAGATTTACCAGCCGGGTTGAGATCGCCGTAATGGCGCCAGTCGTCAGTTCCATGTGTTCGGCGAGTTGCTTCGGTGTCACGCTGGCCTGCTCGGCGATCCAGAACAGGGCCCGCAGTTCACTGGGCGACAGGCCGTAGTCGGTGGCAATTTTCTCGCGGTTGCGCTCCAGTGCTCGAACAAATCTCACGGCTGCATGGGGAAAGCCTGCGAGGGCGTGCGTCGTGCGCGGTGTTTCCCGTCCCATCACTCCTCCTGATCGAGGCCTCTATGCCTCGGTTGATCTGCCTAGTTCCTTGGTGGAAAAAGTTACATAAGTGACCTAGTAACTTACTGACTAAGACAACTATAATTCATGGTACGGCCGGGTTTTCGAAAACCGCGCCCGGACACCACACAACGATGGAGGATCCGTGATTACTGACTCTCTAACAAAGGGCCAATACGATACCGTCTACAACTTCCTGTCTCTGGTCATCGCGTCGCAGCTGTTCACGGCACTATTTCTGCTGATCGCGTTGCCGCGGATCCTGCCGCGTTACCGGCAAGCGATAACGGTGGCCATCATCGTCTGCGGCATCGCTGCCTACCACTATTTTCGGATCTTTGACTCCTTCCGGGCGTCGTTCGTGACTGAGGCAGTGGGCGGCGAGGGAGACTATACGCAGGCCGTCGGCCAGTCGTTCAACGAGGGATACCGCTACGTCGACTGGCTGCTGACGGTGCCGCTGCTGCTGTTTGAACTCATTGCCGTGCTCGCGCTCGCGCGATCAGCTCAAAAACGACTCATCCGGCAACTCATCCCGGCTGCCGCGCTCATGATCATTCTCGGCTACCCGGGCGAAATCAGCGGCGACAACGGCATTCGCGGACTCTTCGGCCTGCTCTCGACCATCCCGTTCGTCTACATCCTGTACGTCCTGTTCGTGCAACTCACCAAGTCCCTGGGCAATCAGCCCGCAGCGGTGCGGGGCACCCTCAGCCGGCTGCGCTTCCTCCTCCTTGCGAGCTGGCTTGTCTACCCGATCGCGTATCTGCTCCCATTGCTGAACATTGCGGGCTCGGATGCATGGGTGTTCAAACAGGTGGGCTACTCGGTCGCTGACATTGCGGCGAAGGCAGTCTATGGGCTCATTATCTTCTATGTTGCCCGGGTGAAGTCCTACGAAGACGACCCGGAGTTTGCCAAAATCGAAATGTCGAAGGAAGATGCCGTGGCAATCCACAGGTAGCCCTCCATGGTCACTGAGGCCAGCCGCTCCCGAGATCTGCGCGGCACACCAGGATGAGCACGGCAAAAACCCCGCCAGGCGGCCGGATGGCTCTCTACTGACGGGGTTTTGCTGGTGGGTCCTACCGGGATCGAACCGATGACATCCACGGTGTAAACGTGGCGCTCTACCAGCTGAGCTAAAGACCCAAACCGTTGATTCCGCGTTCGCACGCTTCAACCAACGAACAGTTACATTACCGGATGAACCCTGCCCGGCGCCAATCGGAACAGCGCCCACCGATGAGCTTTCCCTGCGGTGCCGCGGCGGGTTTGAGCCGGTTCAGAGTGGTGGTAGTTCGGCAGCCAGCCAAGTGAGCGCCGCGCTGACGCCGGCATCGAGTTTGATGGTGGCGAGATCATCCCCGCGGGTCTGGCCCCGGTTAATGATGACAACCGGTTTTCCGTGCTTGGCCGCGTGCCGGGCAAAGCGCAGTCCGCTCATGACCGTGAGAGAGGAACCGGCAACCACGAGGGCGGCCGCCTCATCCACCATGTTGTAGGAGCGTTCGACGCGGTCCTTGGGGACGTTTTCGCCGAAGTAGACGAAGTCGGGCTTGAGCGTGCCGCCGCAGGCAGGGCAGTGAGCCACCACGAAACTTTCGATCAGGGCAACATCCTCCACCGTGGCGTCGGCATCCGGTGCCATTTCGACTGCCCCGGCGGCCAGCGCCCGGTCCAGGAAGTCAGGGTTGAGCTCCGTCAGCACCCCTGCCAGCAGCGCTCGACTGTATCTGCGGTGGCAGGCGAGGCAGACAACCTGGTCAAAGCGGCCGTGGAGGTCCACCACGTTGACACTTCCGGCATCCTCGTGGAGCCGGTCGACGTTCTGGGTGATGAGCCCGGTGATAAGCCCGCGCTGTTCGAGGCGGGCGACGGCGGCGTGGCCGTCGTTGGGGTCGGCCCGGCGCAGATGGGACCAGCCGATGTGGTTGCGGGCCCAGTACCGGCGCCGGTTGTCCGCCTCAGCGATGAATTCCTGATACGTCATGGGTGCCCGGGGAGCGGCGCCCGGCCCGCGGTAGTCCGGAATACCGGAGTCCGTACTGAGCCCCGCACCGGTCAAGAGGGCGAAACGCTCCCCCGCGAGGATGCCGTGGATGTCCTGCAAGACCGTGAGTTCGTCGACGGCCGGTGCGCTCACGGGCACCGGAGGCAGGCTGGCAAATCCAGTCATGCCGATCCCGGGCCGCCGCGTTCGCACGGGGTCAGCTCCCGACAAGTCCCGACAGGGCGGCGCGGTAAGCCCCGAAGTCCCGGGCCTGGCCGCGGGGATTCACCACCACGTAGCGCACAATGCCGTTCGAGTCGATGATGAAGGTTCCACGCTTGGCCATGCCGCTTCCGGCGTCGAACACGCCGTATTTTTGGGCGACGGCACCGTGCGGCCAGAAATCCGCGAGCAAATCGAAGGAGAAGCCTTCCTGCCCGGCGTACGCCCGCTGGGCGAACTTGCTGTCCACCGAAACGCCCAGCACTGCGGCGTCGGCGTCTTCGAAGAGTGCCAGATTGTCCCGGAGTTCGCAGAGTTCACCCGTGCAGATGCCGGAGAAGGCGAATGGAAAGAACACCACGACGACGTTGCGGCCCCGAAGCTCCGACAGCCGTACCGGCTCGCCGAATTGATTCAGCAGTTCAAAGTCCGGAGCTGCCTCGCCGACAGCGGGCACGCCGGAGGCTGCTGCTGACGCCTCCCCCAGGGTGTCAACCCCTCCGGGTTGGGTCACTTGTTTTTCCGCGTAACCAAACGGGTGGCACTCCAGTCCTTGGAGACGCCGGCGGACGTGGTGTAGTGCAGGCCGGCGGTAGGCGCAGCATCCTGGATGTCAGCAGGTGAGACGTACCCCACCCGGCCTGACTTCGGCGTCAGAACCCACACAACGCCGCCCTCGGTGAGGGTGGTCCGCGAACCTACCAGGGTGTCCACGAGATCACCATCGTCGGAGCGCCACCAAAGAATCACGGCGTCAACCACTTCGTGGTCGTCCTCGTCGAAGAGTTCGGAGCCGGTGAGATCTTCGATGTCGTCGCGCAAATCAAAGTCGACGTCGTCGTCATAACCGAATTCCTGAATCAGGTCCCCGGTTTTGAAACCCAGTTTTTCCGCCACATTTACCGAAGTGGCGGCGTCGGCCTCGCTCACGTGTTGCTCCTATGCTTGGTGTCTTTAACAGCTCTAGTGATTTCCATTACTCCAAGCCAACACCCTTTGCGCTTGCGCTTCAAGCTGTTGGCACCGCGATCCGCCATATTCTGCGTCACACACGGCCGTCAGGGCGCCGCCGGGCGGCGCATCCTCACATCACCAGTATGCGGGTCATTTATCACCGCGCCCCCATGGGACAGCTACGCATCCCCGAGCTGTCGGAGCTAGAGTGGCTGATGACGACTACGCCCGAGAGGGCGGACGACCCGCTGACGAAGGCGGGCATAGTTGTGATTGGACCTTGCCCGGCGCACATGACCGGGCGGATGTAACCGATACGTCGCACACGTCGCGTTCACGCCGGGCAGTTACCCTGCCGCAGCTGAGGGCGCCGGGGGATGCGCTCAAAGAGAGGTTGGACGTGGCTGCAGGAGAAGAGACCTCCCATATCCTCAGCGGGTTGACAAACCAGCTGCCTGATCGTGATCCGGAAGAGACCGCCGAATGGCTGGAGTCCCTGGATGCGTTGATTCAGGATCAGGGCACCGAGCGTGCCCAGTACATTATGCGCAGCCTGCTTCAGCGGGCCGGCGCGCAAAGCGTGGGTGTTCCGATGGTCACCACCACCGATTACGTCAACACCATCCCGGTGGACCAGGAAGCAGAGTTCCCCGGTGACGAGGAAATCGAGCGTAAGTACCGTGCGTGGCTGCGGTGGAACGCCGCGGTCATGGTGCACCGTGCGCAGCGGGCCGATATCGGCGTCGGCGGGCACATCTCGACCTACGCCGGGGCCGCGACCCTTTACGAGGTCGGGTTCAACCACTTCTTCCGCGGCAAGGACCACCCCGGCGGCGGGGACCAGGTGTTCTTCCAGGGCCACGCCTCCCCCGGCATGTACGCCCGGGCGTTCATGGAAGGCCGCCTCTCCGAGGAGGACATGGACGGGTTCCGGCAGGAGAAGTCCAAGGAAGGCCACGCGCTGTCCTCGTACCCGCACCCGCGGCTGATGCCGGAGTTCTGGGAGTTCCCCACGGTCTCGATGGGCATCGGCCCGATGAACGCGATTTACCAGGCGCAGTCCAACCGGTACCTGCACAACCGCGGCATCAAGGACACCTCCGACCAGCAGGTCTGGGCGTTCCTGGGCGACGGCGAAATGGACGAGCCCGAGTCCCGCGGCCTGCTCCAGCTCGCCGCGAACGACAAGCTCGATAACCTGAACTTCGTGATCAACTGCAACCTCCAGCGCCTCGACGGACCCGTCCGCGGCAACGGCAAGATCATGCAGGAACTGGAGGCGTTCTTCCGCGGCGCGGGCTGGAACGTCATCAAGGTCGTCTGGGGCCGGGAGTGGGATGACCTCCTGTCCAAGGACGAGGACGGTTCGCTCGTGAAGATCATGAACGAAACCGTCGACGGCGATTACCAGACCTACAAGGCCGAGTCCGGCGCGTTCGTCCGCGAGCACTTCTTCGGCCAGACCCCGCAGACCAAGGAAATGGTCCAGGACCTCACCGACGACCAGATCTGGAACCTCAAGCGCGGCGGCCACGACTACAACAAGGTCTACGCCGCGTACAAGGCCGCGACCGAATTCAAGGGCAAACCCACCGTCATCCTGGCCCACACGGTCAAGGGCTACGGCCTGGGCACCCACTTCGAGGGCCGCAACGCCACGCACCAGATGAAGAAGCTCACCCTCGCGGATTTGAAGGCCTTCCGCGACCACCTGCGCATCCCCATCACCGACGACCAGCTCGAAGCTGACCTCTACCGGCCCCCGTACTACCACCCCGGCATGGATTCCCCCGAGATCCAGTACCTCATGGAACGCCGCCGCGCGCTGGGCGGATTCGTCCCCGAACGCCGCTCCAGGCACAGCGAGCTCACCCTCCCGGAGGACAAGGTCTACGAGGTCGCCAACCGCGGCTCCGGCAAGCAGCTGGCGGCCACCACCATGGCCTTCGTCCGCCTGCTCAAGGACCTCATGCGGGACAAGGACTTCGGCAAGCGGATCGTTCCGATCATCCCGGACGAGGCCCGCACCTTCGGCATGGACGCGTTCTTCCCGACCGCCAAGATCTACAACCCGAACGGCCAGAACTACCTGTCCGTTGACCGTGAGCTGGTCCTAGCGTACAAGGAGTCCATCTCCGGGCAGATCGTACACGCCGGCATCAACGAAGCCGGTTCGGTCGCCGCGTTCACCGCTGCGGGCACCTCCTACGCCACCCACGGCGAACCGCTGATCCCGATCTACGTCTTCTACTCGATGTTCGGTTTCCAGCGGACAGGGGACTCGTTCTGGGCAGCCGCGGACCAGATGACCCGCGGGTTCATCATCGGCGCCACGGCCGGCCGCACCACCCTCACCGGCGAAGGCCTGCAACACGCCGACGGCCACTCCCCCATACTCGCCGCCACCAACCCGGCCGTCCTCACCTACGATCCGGCCTACGGGTACGAGATCGGCGTGATCATGCGCGACGGCCTCAACCGCATGTACGGTCCGGGCCTGGCCGATAACGACCCGTCACGGAACGTGATGTACTACATCACCGTCTACAACGAGCCGATCTCCCAGCCCCCGGCGCCGGCAGAACTCGACGTCGAAGGCATCATTAAAGGCATCTACCTGCTGGCACCGGCCAAAATCGACGGCCCCCGCACCCAGATCCTAGCCTCCGGCGTGTCAGTCCCCTGGGCCCTGGAAGCCCAGAAGGTTCTCGCCGAGGACTGGGGCGTCTCCGCCGACGTCTGGTCCGTGACGTCCTGGTCCGAACTGCGCCGCGATGCCATGGCCGCCGAGGAAGACGCCTTCCTCAACCCCGGCAAACCCGCACGCGTTCCGTTCGTCACCGAACAGCTCGCCGGCGCCACCGGCCCGATCGTAGCCGTCACCGACTACATGAAAGCCGTGCCGGACCAGATCCGGCAGTTCATCCCGAACGAGTTCGCCTCCCTCGGCGCCGACGGTTTCGGCTTCTCCGACACCCGCGCAGCAGCCCGCCGCTTCTTCAAAAACGACATCCACTCCGTGGTTGTCCGTTCCCTGCAGATGCTCGCCCGCCGCGGCGAGGTCGACGCCCAAGCCCCGGCCCAGGCCATCGAGAAGTACCGCCTGCACAACGTCAACGCCGGCACCACCGGCAACGCGGGCGGCGACTCCTGATGGACGCCCGCTAAGCCAGTCCAGAGTACGACGGCGGTCCCCACCGGAAGGCGGGGGCCGCCGTCGTCGTTTCCTCCCTCATCCCGCTGGGCGGCAGGACTCCCGCCCGCGGGCTGGGCACTGTGATCCAGCACAAGGCCGGTTGTAGCCTTTGCACAAATGGAGCTTGCGCGGCAGCCACCGTATGCTCGATGCATGTCCGAGCCGATCACCACTCCCGCAAAACGCAAGCCCGCCTCCAGGGCGATGTCTCCGGAGAAGGTTGAAACGCTCAAGAAACTCCGGGCGAGCGTCGGCCAGCTCTCCACCACCACGCTGCGCCAGCTCGAGAAATCCCTGCCGTGGTACAGCCGGCTGAACTCTGACGAACGCTCGGCTTTGGGCATGGTGGCCCAGAACGGCATCGCCGCGTTTGTCACCTGGTTTGAGCGGCCCAGCTCGCCGTCGTGGATCCTTTCGGACGTCTTCGGCACCGCTCCCACTGAACTCACGCGCTCCATCAGCCTGCAAAAGGCCCTTCAGTTAATCCGGATCGTGGTGGAAGTGGTTGAGGACCAGGTCCCCGTGATCGCCCCCGAAGCGGATCAGGGCGCGCTGCGAGAAGCGGTCCTGCGGTACTCCCGGGAGGTGGCGTTTGCGGCCGCGGACGTCTATGCCCGCGCCGCCGAGACCCGCGGTTCGTGGGACACCCGGCTGGAAGCGCTCATTGTGGACGCCATCCTCCGTGGCGAAAATACCGATGCCCTCCGCTCCCGGATCGCCGCCCTGGGCTGGAAAGCACAGGAGCGCTTCACGGTCATGGTGGGCAATACCCCGTCCGAACCAAACGCCAGCTACGTCAGCGAATTGCGCCGCACTGCCGGGCGCTTCGCCGAGGACGCCCTCGTGGGCATCCAGGGTGACCGGCTCATCCTCATCCTCGGCGGGGTGCACGACCGGGAGACCGCTTTCCTGAAGCTCGCCGAACTCTTCGCCCCCGGTCCGGTGGTTTACGGCGCTGAGGCCGGCTCGCTGCTGGAGGCCAGCGGTTCGGCCCAGTCCGCGTTTGCGGGCCTGACCGCTGCCCGTGCCTGGCCCTCCGCGCCCCGCCCGGTTGCCGCCGATGATCTCCTGCCGGAGCGAGTGATCTCCGGTGACGACGCCGCCCGCCGCTCCCTCGTCAAGAACATTTACCGCCCCCTCCTCGCCGCGTCCAACGGCCTGGTGGAGACCCTCGGGACCTACCTCGAACTGGGCCACTCGCTGGAAGCGACTGCCCGCGAACTCTTCGTCCACGCCAACACTGTGCGGTACCGGCTCAAGCGGGTCTGCGACGTCACGGGCTGGGATCCGCTGCTGCCCCGGGAGGCCTTTGTGCTGCAGACAGCCCTTGTTGTCGGCCGCCTCGCAGCCCAGCCCAAGCCGGCCACGGAGCGCCAGCCGACCCGCCACAACCCCTGAGCAGTTGTAGACTTCCTACAAAGTGACCCGATGAGCTTGGTGCATCAATACACCGAGAAACACCCCGTAGTTTGGAAAGCTGGTTACGTGCTTGCAATCGTTTGCCCTGGACAGGGCTCCCAGACCCCCGGATTCCTGGCCCCTTGGCTGGAACTGCCGCCCGTTGCAGGCCACCTGGCGGCCCTGAGCGACATCGCAGGGATCGATCTTGCCGCCCACGGCACCACTTCGGATGAAGAAACCATCAAGGACACAGCCGTCGCGCAGCCCCTGATCGTCGCCGCCGGGCTGGTGGCCGCGCAGTCGCTGTTCGACGTCGAATTGGGCACCCTGCCGGTCATCCTTGCCGGTCACTCCGTCGGTGAGATCACGGCCTCGGCGCTGGCCGGCGTGCTCACCGAGTCCGAAGCCATGACCTTCGTCCGGGAACGGGCGAACGGCATGGCCGCTGCCGCCGCAGCGACGCCGACCGGCATGAGCGCCGTCGTTGGCGGGAACCCGGCAGAGGTCCTGGCCGCCATCGAGGGCTTCGGCCTGACACCGGCCAACGTCAACGGAGCGGGCCAGACCGTCGCCGCCGGAACCCTGGAGCAACTCAAGGCCCTCGCGGAGAACCCGCCGGCCAAGGCCCGGGTTATCCCGTTGAAGGTTGCCGGCGCCTTCCATACCTCGCACATGTCCCCCGCGGTCGCGGCGCTGCAGGCCCTCCGGCCCACGCTGCACCCGCGCGACCCGCAGGTACCCCTCCTGTCCAACTTCGACGGCGCGGAAGTCACCGACGGTGGTGCCGCCGTCGACAGCCTGATTGCCCAGGTGTCCCGCCCGGTCCGCTGGGACCGCTGCATGGAAACGCTCGTGCAACGCCGCGTGACCGGCGTGATTGAACTGGCACCGGCCGGCACTCTCGCCGGGCTCGCCAAGCGCGGCATGCCGGGCGTGAAGACCGTGACTGTCAAGACCCCGGACGACCTCCCCGCCGCCCTGGCCCTATTCGCAGAACTGGAAGGACAGGCATGAGCGTGCCCACGTTGAAGCAGGCCCCCCTGCACGAGAACACCCGCGTGATGGGAGTCGGCGCCTACCGGCCCGACGTCATCGTCACCAACGATGACGTCTGCCAGTGGATCGATTCCTCCGACGAGTGGATCCGCCAGCGCACCGGCATCATCACCCGGCACCGTGCCTCCGCTGACGTCAGCGTGATCGACATGGCGGAAGGCGCTGCCCGCGAAGCCCTGGAGAAGGCCGGCATCGAGGCGTCCCAGCTCGGCGCCGTCATCGTCTCCACGGTGACGCATCCCTACGCGACGCCGTCGGCCGCAGCCAGCCTCGCAGACCGCCTCGGCGCGACGCCTGCACCTGCCTTTGACATCTCCGCCGCATGCGCCGGGTACTGCTACGGCATCGCCCAGGCCGATTCCCTGGTCCGCTCCGGGGCGGCGGACTACGTCCTTGTGGTCGGCGCGGAGAAGCTCTCGGACGTCATCGACAACACCGAGCGCACCATCTCCTTCCTGCTCGGTGACGGTGCCGGCGCCGTGGTGATCGGCCCTTCCGACACCCCGGGCATCGGCCCGTCGGTGTGGGGCTCGGACGGCAGCAAATGGAACGCGATCGGCATGACCAACTCCATGCTGGACCTGCGCCAACAGGCCATGGCAGGCAAACCGGGCGGTTCGCTCAGTGCCGAGGAAGCCGCCGTCACCGACGCGGCCGTGTGGCCGACGCTGCGCCAGGACGGCCAGACGGTCTTCCGCTGGGCAGTCTGGGAGATGGCCAAAGTGGCACAGCATGCACTGGACGCCGCCGGCATCACCGCCGACGACCTCGCGGCTTTCATTCCGCACCAGGCCAACATGCGGATCATCGATGAAATGGCTAAAAAGCTGAAGCTGCCGGAGAACGTCCTGATCGCACGGGATATCGCCGACGCCGGCAACACCTCCGCGGCCTCCATTCCCCTGGCCACCCACCGCCTGCTGAAAGAGAACCCCCAGCTCAGCGGCGGCTTGGCACTGCAAATCGGCTTTGGCGCCGGACTCGTCTTTGGCGCCCAAGTGATCGTGCTTCCGTAAGCCTTTCCTCAGCTTCATATCCCAGAGCAGACCGAATCCTCGGTTTGAGTCATTTCCGCCCAGGGCTGCCGGCACGCCGGCCGTCCGGGCAATAACAAGAAAAGGAGCCAACATGGCTAGCAACGAAGAGATCTTGGTCGGCTTGGCTGAAATCGTCAACGAAGAGACCGGCCTGGCCCCCGAGGCTGTGGAGCTGGACAAGTCCTTCACCGAGGACCTGGACATCGATTCCATCTCGATGATGACGATTGTGGTCAACGCTGAAGAGAAGTTCGGTGTCCGCATCCCGGACGAAGAGGTCAAGAACCTCAAGACCGTCGGCGACGCCGTCAGCTTCATCGCGAACGCACAGGCCTAAGTAGGGCCCGGCCGGTCCGGGGGAGCAACCGCACCCCCGGACCGCGCCACTTGCAGCACCCTCCCCTTGCAGCACCCCAGATTTTTTCAAACGCAGGCCCCGGCACGCTTTCTGCAAGCACCGGAAACGGCAGGCGCACCGACAGAGAGTGATCCCATGGCACGCAAAGTAGTCATTACCGGTCTGGGTGCCACCACACCCATCGGCGGCGATGTCCCCACGATGTGGAAGAACGCGCTGAAGGGCGTCTCGGGCGCGCACACGCTCGAAGATGACTGGGTGGCCAAATACGAGTTGCCCGTCCACTTTGCCGCCCGCGCGTCGACTCCCGCCACGGACGTCCTGGCCCGGGTTGAAGCCAAGCGCATGGACCCGTCCACGCAGTTCGCCGTCGTGGCCTCCCGCGAGGCCTGGGCCGACTCGGGCATCACAGAAATCGACCACGACCGCCTCGCGGTGGCTTTTGCCACCGGCATCGGCGGCGTCTGGACCCTCCTGGACGCGTGGGACACCCTGCGCGAAAAGGGCCCCCGCCGGGTCCTGCCCATGACCGTGCCCATGCTGATGCCCAACGGCCCGGCCGCGGCGGTCAGCCTTGATCTGGGCGCCCGCGCAGGCGCCCACACGCCCGTCTCCGCCTGTGCGTCCGGCACTGAAGCCGTTCACATGGGCTTGGACCTGATCCGTTCCGGCAAGGCCGACGTCGTTGTCTGCGGCGGCGCAGAGGCCGCGATCCACCCGATGCCGATTGCCGCGTTCGCGTCCATGCAAGCGCTGTCCCGCCGTAACGACGATCCCGAACACGCCTCGCGCCCGTACGACCGCGACCGTGACGGCTTCGTGATGGGCGAGGGCGCCGGCGCCCTGGTTCTGGAAGCCGAGGAACACGCACTGGCCCGCGGCGCCCGGATTTACGCCGAGCTCGCCGGAACCTCCGTCACTGCCGACGCCTATCACATCACCGCCCCGGACCCGCAGGGCCTGGGCGCCACCCGCGCGCTCAAAGCCGCCATGTTCGACGGCCGCATCCAGCCCGAAGACGTGGTGCACGTCAACGCGCACGCCACGTCCACGCCGGTCGGTGATAAGCCCGAGTACGCTGCGCTTAAGGCCGCCCTCGGCAAGCATGTGGACGACGTCGCGGTCTCGGCCACAAAGTCCCAGATGGGCCACCTGCTCGGTGCCTCCGGTGCCGTGGAAGCTGTGCTGACCGTGATGGCCGTCTACGACCGTAAGGTGCCCGTCACGATCAACCTGGAGAACCAGGATCCCGAGATCCCGCTCGACGTTGTCACCTCCGCCCGTGAGCTGCCCTCCGGGAGCATTGCGGCGCTGAGTAACTCCTTCGGCTTCGGCGGCCACAACGCTGTGATCGCCGTGCGCAGCGTCTGACTCCCGCTGCTGCAGCCTCCGGCAACGACTGATGGCGGCAATGTTCTTCGTGAACATTGCCGCCATCGGTCATTTGGCACAGCTATGGTGAATGTTTGGTGCTCCTGCGGAAGTGGCCTAGCCCACTTGATGGAGCCAGCGCACCGGAGCGCCGTCGGCAGCGTGCCGGAAAGGCTCCAGCTCCTCGTCCCAGGCTTCGCCGAGCGCCAGTGACAGTTCGTGGTAGACCGCGGAGGGATCCCCGGCGCCGGACTCATAGGCGTACCGGATGCGGTCCTCGGAGACCATGATGTTGCCGTGTACGTCCGTGACGGCGTGGAAGATGCCAAGCTCCGGAGTGTGCGACCAACGTCCGCCGTCGACGCCCTGGCTGGGCTCTTCCGTAACCTCGTAGCGCAGATGGGCCCAGCCCCGGAGGGCAGACGCCAATTGAGCCCCCGTGCCCGGATTTCCGGTCCACGACAGCTCGGCCCGGAACATTCCGGGCGCTGCTGGCTGAGCAGTCCACTCAAGGTCGGTCCGCTTGTCCACAACGGACCCTATGGCCCACTCAACGTGGGGGCACAGGGCAGTTGGGGCCGAGTGAACAAACAACACACCGCGGGTCAGTGCAACAGACATTCCATCCTCCATAGCTGTAGGTACGTCTTCCCCAACGACCTCTGCCTGGATGTTTGTCTACTGCGCGGGTCCCGTCATGCTCTGGGTGGTCCTTGCCAGACTATTAAGTTGCCGCCCGGTTCCTGAGGTTCAAGCGCTGATGCTCAAGACCATCAAGTGGCGCTTGAGAGTTGCCGGGCGTGAGTCCCATTGTGCCGTACCCCACCTCATTACGCCAGCGACCTTCGGCGCGTCCTCCCGGGCACGCCACGCGGCGTGTCGTATGTGGACATAGTGCGCGTCGGCCCTTTTGTCGGCGCCCGTCTCAGGCCCGCGGGTGAGCCTGCTGGTAGCTCTGCCGGAGCCTCTCCACGGAGACGTGCGTGTAGATCTGGGTGGTGGCCAGGCTGCTGTGACCCAAAATTTCCTGTACGGCGCGGAGGTCAGCTCCGCCGTCGAGCAGATGCGTGGCGGCAGAGTGCCGAAGGGCGTGCGGACCGGTTGCGGCCGTGTCCCCCAGTGCCTCCAGCAGATCGTGGACCACACTGCGGACCTGCCGCTGGTCCGCACGTCTGCCGCGGGCCCCCAGGAAGAGCGCCGCGCCCGAGGTGGCCGTGGCAAGGGCCGGCCGGCCACGGCGGAGCCAGTCGTCGGCGGCGAGCGCCGCCGGCAGGCCGTACGGCACAGTTCGTTCCTTGTTGCCCTTGCCGAGCACCCGGAGAGTTCTCCTGTCGGGATCGAGGTCGTCCACGTCGAGTCCGGCCAACTCGCCGACCCGGATCCCGGTGGCGTAGAGGAGTTCCACCATGGCCCGGTTCCGCAACGGCAGGGGCCGTCCCCCGGCCGCGGCGGCCTCTGCGCCTTCGACGAGCCGAAGCACCTGCTGCTGATGCAGCACGCCAGGCAGCGATTTTTCCCGTTTCGGGGCCTTTAAGCGCAGGGCGGGGTCCGCGGCGAGCAGTTCCTCACGCACGGCCCAGGCGGTAAACGCCCGGGCGGTGGCGGAGCGGCGCGCCAGCGTGGCGCGGGACATGCCTGCCTCGCTCTGCACGCCGAGCCAGTGCCGTAGAGTGCCAAGTTCCAGCCCAGCGAGATCCTCGACTCCCTCGGAGGCCGCATGCTCGAGGAGGCTGCCGACATCGGAGAGGTAGGCACGTACCGTGTGGGCGGAACGCCCCCGTTCGGCTTCCAGGTACCGGCCGAAGGCCTGGGCGGCTGCGGCCAGTGCGGCCGGGATCTGCTGTGTGGGCACTCCCCTACTCTCGCAGGAAACACCCGGCGATCAAGGAGCCGCACGGCGAGCCGCCATCAGCCCGCAGCGGCGGAGCGCTTCCAGCCGCCGCGGTACGTCTCAGCCAGGCCCAGCAGCCCCAGCCGGCCCAGCCCGGCACGGACGGAATCGGCGCTGAGGCCAGCGACGACAGTGAGTTTTTCGATGGAACTCGTGGTCCGCATGGGCAGGGCGTCCAGCAGGATGAGGTCTTCCAGCGTCAGCCCGTCCTGCACGGCCGCCGGGCCGTTCCTGACCTCGGGCAACAATTCGCCACTGGGGCCGGAGAGCTCCGCGATCTCCCCCGCGTCGGTGACGCAGACAGCACCGCCTTCCCGGAGCAACCGATGACAGCCCGCGGAATTTGCGCTGTGCACTGACCCCGGCACGGCACCGACAGCCCTGCCCAGGGTTTCCGCATGGTGTGCCGTGTTCAACGCGCCTGATCTCCACCGTGCCTCCACCACGACGGTGACGGAAGCCAGCGCGGCGATCAACCTGTTGCGCTGCAAGAATCTGTAGCGCGTGGGCGCGGAGCCCGGCGGGACCTCGGCCACCACCGCGCCCTGGTTCGCAACGGCACGCAGGAGGTCCTCGTTGCCGGCCGGGTAAAAGCGGTCCACTCCCCCGGCCATGACAGCAATGGTGGGCATGCCGGCGCCAGCGCCCGATCCACCGGCGAGGGCTGCGCGGTGGGCGTGGGCATCAATACCGTAGGCGCCGCCGGAGATGATCGTGAACCCCCGTTGGACTAGTGCATAGGCAAGATCGCCCGTGACCGCGGCGCCATAGGCGGTGCTGTCCCGGGAACCCACCAACGCAATGGACCGCGCTGCCCGGGGAAACTCCTGCTCGCTGCCGCGCCACCAGAGACACAGCGGTTCCTGTAATCCCAGGTCGGCCAGTTGGCCGGGCCACAGCCCGTCGGAGGGAATGATCAAGCGTCCCCCGAGCCGCTGCATGGTGGCGAGGTCCCGGGCCGGAGCCAGGTCCGGGGCTCTCGGCGCCCAGCGCTTCCGGGCCGTTCCCAACCCTGTCCAGCCGCTGCCCGAACCGTTCTCGTCCAGCAGCTGGAACATCTCGCGCTCCACCTCGGGCCCAGCCGCCAGCTGGCCGGTGGCGATCCTGAGCGCGTCCTCCGCCCCGGCAACCCGCACGAGCGCAAGTCCGGCGGCGTCCTGGGGTTCGAACAGCCGGGATAGCGCAGCCCGGGCGGTGCGTTCTGTCTCAGCCATGGTTTGTCCTTTCACGAGCTGGCGTGGGGTTCTGCAGCCGCACTCCGGGGCGGCGGGAGGCAAAATGACGGTCAAGCGGCGGCATCGGCCTGCCGGAGGCTGAGGGCCAGTCCGATGTCGTCCGCTGCCGGGGCGTCACGCTGTCCCAGGTCCGCGAGGGTCCAGGCGAGACGCAACACCCGGTCATAGCCGCGGGCCGTCAGAGACCCGCGTTCCATGGCACGGTCAAGAATCCGGGTTGTCGGGGCAGGGAGCCGCAGGACACCCCGCAGGACGCGGCCGGGCACCTGGGCGTTGGTCTCCATGCCATAGGGCAGCAGCCGTCCGAGTTGGCGCTCCCGTGCGGCGTGCACCCGGGCCGCGATGGAGGCGGTGTCCTCCTCGGCCTCTGGCTTGCCGAAGTCGGCCAGGGATACCCGCTCAACCTGCAGCTGGATGTCCACCCTGTCCAGCAGCGGGCCGGACAGGCGGGCCAAGTACCGCCGCCGCATGGTGGGCGTGCAAACACAGTCCACACCCTTGCCTGTGGCTTTGCCGCAGGGACAGGGATTTGCTGCGAGCACCAGCTGGAAACGGGCCGGGTACGCTGCCGTTCCAGCCGACCGGTGCAGCACCAGCTCGCCGCTCTCCAGCGGCTGCCGGAGCGCATCCAGGACCCTGCGCTCATACTCCGGTGCCTCATCAAGGAACAGCACCCCGCGGTGGGCACGGGATGCAGCACCGGGCCGCGGCAGCCCGGAGCCACCGCCGATGATGGACGCTGACGTGGCCGTGTGATGCGGGTTCTCGTATGGAGGCCTGCGCACGAGTTGGAGGGAAGCTGAGGTCAGCGAGCAGAGCGAATGGATGGCGGTCACCTCCATGGCCTCCGCGTCGCCGAGGTCCGGAAGGAGCCCGGGAAGCCGTTCAGCCAGCATCGTTTTTCCCGCACCGGGAGGACCGGTCAACAGCAGATGGTGTGCGCCGGCGGCGGCGACCTCCAGCGCCCTCCTTGCCTCCCCCTGCCCGGCGACGTCGCGCATATCCAGTGGTGGTGAGGGCGTCGTTCCTGGATCAGCTCCGGCGCCGTCACGTTCGAGTTCTGGCTCGACATCAAGAGCCAGATCCTGCGGATCGGCGCCGAAGTCGAAGGCCAGGCGGGCCAGCGTGGCATAACCCTGCACGCGGGCGCCGGGAACGAGGGCTGCCTCGGCGGCATTCGCCTGCGCTACGACGACGTCGGTGTAGCCGGCCCGGACCGCCGCCATGACGGCCGGAAGAACACCCCGGACGGGCCGCAGCCTGCCGTCAAGTCCCAGTTCGGCGATGAACACTGTCCGTCCGGTGGAACGGACATCGTTGGATGCCAGGAGAGCGGCCATGGCGATGGCCAGGTCGAAGCCGGAGCCGCGTTTGGGCAGCGACGCGGGGATGAGGTTCGCCGTGATCTTGCGGCGGCTCAAAGGTATCCCGGAATTCTGCGCAGCCGACCGGATCCGTTCTTTGGCCTCGTTGAGCGAAGCGTCCGGCAGGCCCAGGATGATGAACGCCGGGAGGGTCTGGCCGATGTCGGCTTCCACCTCGACGATGTAGCCGTTCAGCCCCACGAGCGCCACCGAGTAGGTCCGGCCGAGCGCCACCTATGCCACCCCTTTGAGGTGTTCAACGGCAGGTTCGCCGCTGCCGTCGTCGAGAACCGCCACGACATCCACCCGGCGCGGCGGCTGCAGCAGTCCATGGTGGCGGCACCAGGCCGCGGCCAGGCGGTGCAGCCGCGCCAGTTTGTCCGCACCCACGGCTTCGAACGGGTGGCCATACGCGAGGGACGTGCGTGTCTTCACTTCGGCGAAGACCAGAGTGCCGCCGTCGACGGCGACAATGTCGATCTCGCCCTCGGGACACCGCCAGTTGCGGTCCAGGATCCGCATCCCCTGAGCCTCGAGGTAGCCGGAGGCGAGTTCCTCACCGCGACGGCCCAGCACGTCCTTTGCTCTCATGTATCCAGCGTGCGGGCGGCACAGCGGGCAACCCAGAGCGTCAGGGCCCTATGTGGATAGCCGGAGCTTATCTCGTGGTGTGGAGGAGAAGTGGGCGCGCGTCCACCGGCCGGACCCGGCTACGGCCGGGTAACCGATGAACGGACGGGTCAGTTGCCCAGGTCGCCGACCTTGGGCAGGGCCAGTTCCTCATTGCGCGGAAGTTCCTCGACGTTGACGTCTTTGAACGTGATCACGCGGACGCTTTTGACGAAGCGGGCGGAGCGGTAAACGTCCCAGACCCAGGCGTCCTGCAGGGTCAGATCGAAGTAGACCTCGCCGTCGGCGCTCCGGGCCTGCAGGTCAACGTGGTTGGCCAGATAGAAACGCCGTTCGGTCTCGACCACGTAGGTGAACAGTCCGACAACGTCGCGGTACTCGCGGTAGAGCTGCAGCTCCATGTCGGTCTCATAGTTTTCAAGGTCCTCGGCACTCATGGTTCCATCTTGCACCATCCGGCGCGGGCTGCGCGCCACGGTCCCGGTGGGCTGGACCCCGGCGGCGGAAACCGGGCGGGCCGCCAGGGGGCCTCAGTCGCTGAGCAGCTGCCAGCTCACCCGGTGGTAGGGCGTGGGACCGGCGGCGCGGAGTGCGTCCTTGTGAATGGCGGTGCCATAGCCTTTGTTCACGTCCCAGCCAAAGGCGGGGTGCTCGGTATGCAGGCCGCGCATGATTCCGTCACGTTCCACCTTCGCAAGAATGGACGCGGCGGCGACGCTCAGGCACTGCATGTCCGCCTTGACCAGGGTGTGCACGGGCGCGTCGCAGCCCGGCTCAGCGGGGCCGTCGTCGAACAGGGACGGTTGGGACTGCGGCGACAGCCAGTTGTGGCTGCCGTCCAGCAGCACAACGTCGGGGGTCACCCCGGCGGCGAGGATGGCAAGCCAGGCCCGCGTTCCGGCGAGCCGGAGTGCGGCGACGATGCCGACGTCGTCAATCTCCTTGGCCGTTGCGTGCCCGACGGCGGATGCCACACTCCAGCTCCGCACCAACGGAACCAGGCGTTCGCGGTCCGCAACCTTGAGCAGCTTGCTGTCCCGCACGTCGGCGAGCAGTGTCTGCTGCTGAAGATCCACTACCGCGATGCCCACGCTGACGGGTCCGGCGAGGGCGCCGCGGCCTACCTCGTCGACGCCGGCCACCAGGCGGGCGCCGGAGCTTCGGAAGCGGCGCTCGTAGTCGAGGGTGGGGGCTTCGGACATGGTTCAGCCGCTACTTTCCGGCCGGGGCGGGCACACCGCGGAAGACATCGGGGTAGTTGTCCAAGGCGCCGAGGCGGTTGAAGGGCCAGGCGATGACGGCGGCCCGGCCTTCGATGTCGGCGATGTCGACGAAGCCGCCGTTGGTGTCCGCGTGGGCACGTGAGTCGGCGGAGTGGTTGCGGTTGTCACCCATCACCCAGACCTTGCCGTCGGGGACGACGACGTCAAAGTCGCGGATCTGGGGCACCTCGGCGGGATTGATGTAGGTCTCCTCCAGCGGCGCGCCGTTGACCATGATCCGGCCGCCGGTGTCGCAGCAGACCACATGGTCGCCCGGCAGCCCGATCACGCGCTTCACGAGATGCTGCTCGGAGTTGTCCGGCAGCAGGCCGATAAACGTCAGGCCATCCTGCACCCAGGTAAAGGGACCGGCCGGCTTCGACACCGCGGGAGCCAGCCAGCCCTGGGTGTCCCGGAAGACAACGACGTCGCCGCGCTCCAGGGCAAACGGTTCGGGGACCAGGAGGTTCACAAAAATGCGGTCATTCACGTCCAGCGTGCTGACCATGGATTCGGAGGGAATGTAGAAGGCCCGGAAGAGGAAGGTCTTGATCAGGAAGGACAGCACGATGGCGACGAGCACCACGGTCGCCACCTCCTTCACCCAGAGGAACAGCGGGCTGTGACGCGCCTGGGCTTCCGCCCGGCGTGCGTTTTTCGACGAGTTCCCTGCGTGGGCCGGTCCGCCCGCGGCGGGAATGCCGGACGCCGGGCTGTCGGGCGCCGGGCTGTCGGGCGCCGCCGCGGACACGGACTCGGGCGGAGACGCCGGGGCCGTCGGAGACGCGGGAGACGCCGCTTCCGCAGACTGCGGCAGCTGGGACGTCTGAGTGGCGCGGGCATCCGGAGCGCCGGCACCGGGGGTCGAGCCGGGATCCGTGCGGACACCGGTCTCCGAGGAGCGCTCCGCGCCGGGGATCGCTGCGGAGGTCACCCGGGGCTGGTCCTGCCCCCTCGGATCGGGATTCCGGGGTCCGGTCTCGGGCATCTACTGTCCGTTCTTCTCTGTTGTTGGAGCGGTCTCTGTTGAAGCGGCCTCGGCGGGCCGTGCTACTGCTGCAAATCTATCAAGCGGCCAGATGATCTGGACGGGTCTGCCGACCACCCGTTCCTGCGGGACCATGCCCCCACCGGGGGCCCCCAGCAGACTTCGGGAATCGGCGGAGAGGGCGCGGTGGTCCCCCATCAGCCAGAGACGATCAGGCGGAACGCTGACGCTGAATTTCAGTTCGCTGGGGGCGTCGCCTGCATAAAGATAGGGTTCCGCAACTTGCTGACCGTTCACTGTGAGGTGGCCGCCGGTGTCACAGCAGACCACCTGGTCACCGGGGAGCCCGATGACGCGTTTGATGTACGTGCTGTCGGCGCCGGAGAGACCCACCCAGTGTCCGACGCCGGCCAGAAAGTCCAGCAAGGCGCCGTTGCCGCTGTTCAGCGGTGCGAAAGAGCCCCGGCCGTCGAAGACGACGATGTCGCCGCGCCCGAGCGGGTCGGCGCGGAAATCCGTGCGGGACACGAGGATTCTGTCCCCCTCGCGGAAGAGCGGCTCCATCGAGGCGGACGGGATGTAGTACACATCGATCCACAGGGACCGGACCAATCCGCTGATGACCACGGCAAGGACCAAGGCAAGCAAAGCAAAACGCCAGCCGAGTTTCCTGGGCTGGCGTTTTGTTTGTTCCATGATCCGTATCCTCTAACGCTTTTCGAACGTGAACAGCGCTGTTGCGGATGTTCCGGCGCTGGCCGGACACGGTCCGTGGACCCGCAGGGAAGTCCGAAGGACTTATTTGCCGGTCAGGAAGTCGCGCTTTTCCTTGATCTTTGCGGCCTTGCCGCGCAGGTTGCGCATGTAGTACAGCTTGGCGCGGCGCACGTCACCCTTGGACACGAGCTCGATCTTGTCGATGATCGGGGAGTGCACCGGGAAGGTACGCTCCACGCCGACGCCGAAAGAGACCTTGCGGATGGTGAAGGTTTCGCGCAGGCCATCGCCGTGGCGGCCCAGGACGAAGCCCTGGAAGACCTGGACGCGGGAGTTCTTGCCTTCGATGATGTTCACGTGAACCTTGAGGGTGTCACCCGCGCGGAACGTCGGAACATCGGTGCGCAGCGAGGCTGCATCTACGGAATCGAGAATATGCATTGATTCACTCCTGGCAAACGCCACAGGTCATTTACGTGGGGTCACGGCGGCCAAGCCCGGGCAAAGGTGCGGCCCGGAAATCCCCGCCGAAAATTGTTGATCCGGCACCGTCAGGAATTGACGGGGCCGGGGTGCCGCGCTGTTGGTGACGCTCCCCCTGTGGCAGGTTCGCTACCCAGCAGGCACAAGGACTAATTTTGCCATACCCGGGCCCATCCAGCCAATCCGGTCAGGCGGGGTTACCGCCGGCGTCGGGACGCAGCGCAAGGCGGCCGTCGACGACGGCGTACCCCAGGTCAGCGAAGGCCGTCCGGTCCGCGCGGGGCAACTTGCCGGCGTCGAACCCGGCGAGCAGGTCCGGGCGGCGTTCGGCGGTGCGCCGGTATTGCTCGTGCCGGCGCCACTGGGCGATCTTGCCGTGGTTGCCGCTGAGCAGCACTGCCGGAACGTCGCGGTCCCGCCAACTCGACGGCTTGGTATAGACGGGGTACTCCAGCAGCCCGTCTGAGTGTGATTCCTCCACGAGTGATTCTGGGTTGCCGACGACGCCGGGCAGCAGCCGTCCGATGGCCTCCACCATCGCCAGCACAGCCACTTCGCCGCCGTTAAGAACATAGTCACCGAGGCTCATGGGCCGCACCGTAAAGTGCTCAGCCGCCCATTCCATGACGCGTTCATCGATGCCTTCGTAGCGTCCGCAAGCGAACACCAGCGTCTCTTCCCCCGCGAGTTCCTGCGCCGTGGCCTGGCTGAACCGTTCGCCTGCTGGCGAGGGCACGATCAGTACCGGTTTGGCTGCCTGCTCCTGGCCGAAGGGACCCGAAGCGGGATAGTCCGAACTCGAAGCCTCGGAGCTGGAAGGCTCGGGGCTGGAAGTGTTCGATCGTCCGGCGGCGACGGATGCCAGGGCCAGCGCCCACGGCTCGGCTTTCATCACCATGCCGGCGCCGCCGCCGTACGGGGTGTCATCCACGGTCCGGTGGCGGTCGGTGGTGAAGTCCCGGAGGTCGTGGACGTTGAGTTCCAGCAGCCCGTCCTGCCGCGCCTTGCCAATCAATGACAGTTCCAGCGGGGCCAGGTACTCGGGAAAGATGGTGACGACGTCGATCCGCATTTAGGCGTTGTCTCCGGTGTTGTCGCTGGCGTCCGCGCTGACGCTGGTGTCGGCCGGACCGGCGGACGCGGGCTTGGCTTTGGTCTCAGCTTTGGCCTCGTCCTCGGCGTTAACTTCGAAGAGTCCCGGTGGCGGGGTGACGAGGACGTAGCCTTCGCCGACGTTGACCTCCGGGACGATCTGCTCCACGAACGGGATCAGGACTTCCTTGCCGTCGGTGGCGGTGACTACCAGCAGGTCCTGGACCGGTAGGGTGTGGAGGCCGGAAACCTTGCCCACCACCTGGTCGCCGACGCGGACCTCCAGGCCTTCAAGCTCGTGCTCGTACCAGCCCTCGTCGTCGTCATCGTCGTCGAGCCCTTCGGTTTCCACGAAAAGCTTGGCGCCGCGAAGGGTCTCCGCCTCGTTTCGAGTCTCAATTTCCTCAAACGCGAGCAGCAGGATGTCCTTGTTCCACCGGGCGCTGAGAATCGTCAGCGGCCCGGCCGTGGCGGGCTCCACCACGAACTGGGTTCCCGCAGTGAAGCGGTCACCGGGCGCGTCCGTGAGTACCTGGACGGTCACTTCGCCGCGGATGCCGTGGGGCTTGCCGATTCGTGCCACCTGGAGCTGCATCTGATCCTCTGTTCGGGGTTGGTGATGGTGGGTGCTGGGAAAAACAGTCCGGCCCCTCCACCATTATCTGGTGAAGGGGCCGGACTCAAGACAAGTGTTGCTGAAAGCGTTACCGGCGGCGGTCGGTGTCAACGACGTCGACCCTGACCGGCTCGCCATCCGCCAAAGCTGCCACCACAGTGCGCAATGCGCGTGCGGTGCGGCCCTGGCGGCCGATCACCCGTCCGAGGTCGTCCTCATGAACGCGCACTTCGAGGGTGTCCCCGCGGCGATTGTTCTTGGCACTGACCTTGACATCGTCGGGACTGTCAACGATCCCACGGACGAGGTGTTCGAGCGCTTCGGCCAGCAAGTTACTCAGCCTCGGTGGTCTCTGCTGCGGCGTCGGCGGGAGCCTCGGCTGCATCGTCCTTCTTGGCCTTCTTGGTGATGGCTTCCGGGATAATCACGGAACCCTTTTCCGGCGTAACGAAGGCAGCCTTGGGAGCCTTGGTCTTCAAGGTGCCCTCCTGGCCCGGGAGACCCTTGAACTTCTGCCAGTCACCGGTGATCTTGAGGATCGCGGCAACCTGCTCGGACGGCTGTGCGCCGACGCCGAGCCAGTACTGGGCACGGTCCGTGTCGACCTCGATGTACGAGGGCTCTTCGGTCGGGTGGTACTTGCCGATCTCTTCGATGGCACGGCCGTCACGCTTGGAGCGTGCGTCCATGACGACGATGCGGTAGTACGGTGCGCGCATCTTGCCAAAGCGCTTAAGGCGAATCTTTACGGCCACTTTTGTGGTCACTCCTGTTTCTGAAACGGGGTCGAGCCCGGCGTTCTGCACCCGTGGGGCGGGCCATACTAGGGGGTTCTAAAAGGACAGGATCCGGACGCGGAGAGAGGGGCCACGCAGATCGAGTACCTGTTTATTGTGCCAGATCAGCGGCGGGATTTCGACTTGACACCCGCAACGGGTCCATGAAGGTCCCGATCGGTGCTAGGAAGTCCAGACATATAGGCCGGACTTGCTGGCCGGATCGACGGCGGCGGCGAGCTCGGCAAGCTGCTTCACGTAACGGACGGACTGCCCGGCGCCGAAGGGCATGTCCTCCTCGGCGGCCCAGCTTTCGGCGACCTCCTCGAGGACGTCACCCTCGCCCTCCGTCTCGTAGCTGAGCAGTTCGGCGAGCGCGCGGACCATCGCCGGCGGCACACCGAGCAAAGAATCACTGGCAACGTCCACCATGGCCAGTTCGTAGTCGGCGCCGGCGGCGTGGACCGCGGTGCCGGCAAGATCCCCGAGGCGCTCGATCTCGAAGTCGGTGATGTCCGCGATCCGGACGGCTGCGGGCGCTGCGGGAGCACCACCGTCGAGGGCGGCAGCTCGCTTGAGGGCTTCATCGTGGGTGGAGACAAAGACTTCAGTGAATCCCATGGAACTCGTCCTTAAATATCTGGCGGCGCAAGGCCACGGTTTTCGGCGTCGCTTCAGCCTAGCCGCTCCGGCCTCACTGCAGCCCGAACCTCGCCCCACCCCTACCGGACATGCCCTTCTCCGGCCGCGCCGGACGGGCATAGTGCCTCTATGTCCATTCCTGGACGCGGCCACTGGACATGTCCGGCGCTCAGGCAAGCGGCAGATGGTCATGTGCCGCCGCGCGAGTGGCAGATGGACATGTCCGGGCGGCACCAGAAAGAGCGGGCATGTCCAGCCGTCCTGCGTGTAAAGAATGGACAGGCCCTCCTTTGCCCGCGACGGATGGACATAATGCCACTATGCCCGCCCCCGCCGCGTCCAATGGACATGTCCCCGGGACTGGGAATCGGAGGCCGAGCAAGCTCATTGATCGTCGTGAACGCCGGACATGCTCTGTGGACTGTCTGAACGTTGGGCATGTCCGTCGGTTTGAAAGCCCCTTAAAGCTCACCCGGGCCTTGAGATGCCGCCGGCGGACCTTGGCGGCGACACGACGGCCTGCGCTCAGCCGGACATGCCCTCCCCCGGCCGCGCCGAATGGACATGACGCCGCTATGTCCATTCCACGCCGCAACCAATGGGCATGTCCCGATGGACGGGTTAGCGGACGGTGACGCGGATCCGGTTGCGCCACGGATCCTCGAAGCGCAGTTCGGCACCGGTGTGGTGGGACTGGACGCCGGCGGTCTTGAGCCGGTCCGCGAGGGCTCCGATGTCGTCACCGGAGGGTACTTCGATCAGTACTTCGCCCAAGCCCAGGGTGTCGCGGCGGGGTCCGGCTCCGCGGCTGTTCCACACGTTCATGGCCATGTGGTGGTGGTAGCCGCCCGCCGAGACGAAGAGGGCCTGCCCGTGCCAGCCTGCGGTCTTCTCGAAGCCCAGGGTTCCGACGTAGAAGTTTTGCGCGGACTGCACATCGCCCACCTGGAGATGGACATGCCCGACGCCGGCGGCCGCCTCGCGCTGGCCGGCCAGCGACGCTTCGGTGAGGTGCTGCTCCAGGTACCGCTGCGGCGGCAGGGCGAGGCTGTCCATCACCACGGTCTTGCCGTCCCAGGACCAGGCATCGCGGGGCCGGTCCCAGTACAGCTCGATGCCGTTGCCCTCCGGGTCGTTGAAGTAGAAGGCCTCGCTGACGAGGTGGTCTGCGCTGCCGGTGAAGGACTGCGGTTCGAACTGGGCAGCGGAGGCGATGGTCGCGGCCAGTGCGGACTGGTCCTCGAACAGCAGGGCGGTGTGGAAGAGGCCGGCCTCGCCGCGGGCGGGAACGTTGAGTCCGGGTGCGGGGGCCAGGTGAACGAGTGGCTTCTGCTGGCGCCCGAGGTAGAGGCCGCCGTCCTGCTCGGCCACAATCTCCAGGCCCAGGGCACGCTGGTAGTAGTCGGTCATGACCTTCATGTCGCCAACTTTGAGCATCACGGTGCCCATGGTGAGTTCGGCGGGAAGGAGATCCTGGATGCTGGTTTTTGCGCTCATATGGTCACTCCGGTGCTTGAACGGCCACCGACCTTCGATGACCTTACCTAGAGATAAATTACTTGAAGCTTCAATTTATTCCTAAATGGTCCGGCGCTGTGGCTAAAACACCGGCTCTCCGCGCAGCACGATGTGCTTCAGGGCCTGCAGGGTGGCCAGGCTTCTGCGCGGGTCCTCGGCGCAGACCAGGACGTCGGCGCTGGCGCCTTCGGCGATCGCCCGGGCCCCCAGCCACTCCCGGGCAGCCCACGCGCCGGCGTTGAGGGCAGCTGCGGCCGGAAGCCCGGCCGCATGCAGCGCCTGCAGTTCATCGACGATGCGGCCATGCCGGATGACACTGCCGGCGTCAGTCCCGGCATAGATCGTCACGCCGGCTTCAAACGCTTCCAGGACCCGTTCCGCCCGGCGCTCCCAGAGTGCCAGCATGTGCGCGGCGTACCGGGGGAACTTTGCTCCTGCCTGGGCGGCGATGTCAGGGAAGGTGGCGATGTTGATCAGCGTGGGAACGATCGGCACGCCTTGTTCGACGAAACGCGGCATATGCCGCGGGAGAAGCCCGGTCGCGTGCTCGATGCAGTCGATGCCGGCGTCGAGCATGTCATCGAGCGTGTCCTCGGCGAAGCAGTGTGCCGTGACCCGGGCGCCCTCGTCGTGGGCGGCGCTGATGGCGTCCCGCAGCGCTTCGGCAGGAAAAGAGGCGGCGAGGTCACCGGCGCCGCGATCGATCCAGTCCCCCACGAGCTTGACCCAGCCGTCGCCGGCGCGTGCCTGTTTGCGCACCGCTTCAACCAGGTCTGCAGGTTCGACCTCGACGGCGAAGCCGCGCAGGTACCGCTGCGTCCGGGCAATGTGCCGGCCGGAGCGGATGAGGCGTGGCAGGTCCTTCCGCTGCTGGACCCAGCGGGTGTCGTGGACGGCACCGGCGTCGCGGACCAGCAGCGTGCCGGCGTTCCGGTCAGTCTCGGCCTGCTGCTCTGCGACCTCTCCGGGAACATCCCCCTCGGGACCGAGGCCGATGTGGCAGTGCGCATCGACCAGCCCCGGGATGACCCACCCGTCGAAGACGTGGTCCGGCGCCTGGTGGGGGCGCTGGAACGTCAAAGCACCGTCCACGGCCCACAGGCCGCGGCGCTCCTGGTCCGGGCCGATGAGAACGGGGCCGCTGAATTTGATGATGCTGCTCATGCCCTACAGCCTAGGGCGCGGCCAGCACGGGCGCAGTTTTGCGCGGGCCCCACGGCAGCACGGGCGCAGTTTTGCGCGGGCCTTACGGGCTTTAGGATGCCTGGGCGTGCTGGTGCCGGCCGACGTCGGCAATGAACTCCCGGATGAGCCGGTCCCCTTCGGCGGAATCCTGGGGCCGGTGCCCGCCCGGTGTTGTGCGGTGCACGGCGCCGGTCTCGCGCAGGTACTCCGCGATTTCCTCGTAGAGCGGTTCCCAGCCGCCGGTCAGGACCAGCGTGGGGACGCCCGGGACAATCTGCAGCGGAGCCTCCCAGGCCGGAGCCTGCAGCCGCAGGCGGCGTGCCTCGCGCTGGTCCTCTGGACTGGGTGCGCCCAGCGTTGCCTGGGCGGGGGTCTGGGCCGCGGAGATCCGGCGGACGAATTCGCGGTGAAAGTCCTCATCGCTGAGGTGGTGGCGGACGTCGAAAAGCGGCTGCATCAGGGCCCGGTGGGCCGCTGTCGCGGGCAGTTCGGCGGTAAGCGAGAGGCAGGCCGGTTCCACGAGCGTCAGCGAGTGCACCAAATCAGGACGTTCGACGGCGGCCATCATCGCCGCGATGGCCCCGTGGGAGTGGGCCACCACGTGGCCCCCGGCCACCCCGCGGCCATCGCCGGCCAGGGCGCTGAGCACGACGCCGGCATCGACGGTGAAGTTCGTCTCCAGCGGCTCGGCAACGGGGTCGTACCCGTGGCGGCGCAGGAACAAGGCGTCATAGCGCAGCGCCATGCCGTGCTGTTTCGGCCACGCGGCAGCACCGAAACTGCCGGCCCCGTGGACGAAAACTACGCGCTGCTTGAACATGATCCAACCCTATGGCACCGGACCCACAATGGGCCGGCGACATATCGGCCGCAAGGGCCTATTTGCCGCCGCCGAGGAACTTGTCAAAGCCCTTGGGCAGATTCAGCTGGGACGGATCGAAGTCGGCGCCCTGCTGGCCAAAGGCGGCGCCGGTCGGAAGAGCCTTGGCGCCCTCGGCCCGGCGGGCCTGGGCGTCCTTGAGTTCCTGGGCAGCCTTGGCAGGGTTGCCGGAGCGGGCCTTCTTCTTGGGCGCGCTCTTGGCGTTCTTCCGGGAGCCGCCGCCCATCCCCGGCATCCCCGGCATCCCGGGCATGCCGCCGCCGGCAGCCATCTTCTTCATCATCTTCTGGGCCTGGGCAAACCGCTCCAGCAGGCCGTTGACCTCGGAGACGTGCACACCGGAACCGCGGGCGATCCGGGCCCGGCGGGAGCCGTTGATGATCTTGGGGGCGACGCGTTCGTGCGGGGTCATGGAACGCACAATCGCCTCGACGCGGTCAATCTCGCGCTCGTCGAACTGCTCAAGCTGCTGCCGGATATTCTGCGCTCCGGGCATCATCATGAGCATTTTCTTCATGGAGCCCATGTTGCGGATCTGCTGCATCTGGGCGAGGAAGTCGTCCAGGGTGAAGTCTTCCTGGTCGGCGAACTTCTGCGCCATCCGGGCGGCTTCGTCCTTGTCCCAGGACTTCTCCGCCTGTTCGATCAGGGTGAGCACGTCACCGAGGTCGAGGATGCGCGAGGCCATGCGGTCCGGGTGGAAGAGCTCGAAATCGTCCAGGCCTTCGCCGGTGGACGCGAACATCACGGGCTTGCCGGTGATGGAGGAGACCGAGAGTGCGGCACCGCCGCGGGCGTCGCCGTCGAGTTTGGAGAGCACGATGCCGGTGAAGTTGACGCCTTCATCGAAGGCCATGGCCGTGTTCACGGCGTCCTGGCCGATCATGGCGTCCACCACGAAAAGCACCTCGTTCGGGACGATGGCGCGGCGGATCTGGCGCGCCTGCTCCATCATCTCGGCGTCAACGCCGGTGCGGCCCGCGGTGTCAACGATCACGACGTCGTGCAGGGTGCGCTTGGCTTCCTCGACGCCGGCACGGGCGACGGCGACGGGGTCACCGGCGGGGTGGTCCAGCTCGGTGGAGGTAGCGCCCGGGTGCGGGGCGTAGACGGGCACCCCGGCGCGCTTGCCCACCACCTGAAGCTGGGTGACGGCGTTGGGGCGCTGCAGGTCGCAGGCCACCAGCATGGGGCTGTGGCCCTGCGCCTTAAGGTACTTGGAAAGCTTGCCGGCCAGTGTGGTCTTACCGGCACCCTGGAGGCCGGCGAGCATGATGATGGTGGGGCCGGTCTTCGCGAGCCGGATCCGGCGGGTTTCGCCGCCGAGGATCTCCACAAGTTCCTCGTTGACGATCTTCACGATCTGCTGGCCCGGGTTCAGCGCGGCCGAGACCTCGGCGCCGAGGGCGCGCTCGCGCACCCGTGCGGTGAATTCGCGGACAACGGGGACGGCGACGTCGGCGTCCAGAAGGGCGCGCCGGATTTCGCGGACCGTGGCGTCAACGTCCGCCTCGGTCAGGCGGCCCTTGCCACGGAGATTCTTGAAGGTTGCTGTCAACCGGTCAGAGAGTGAATTGAACACGCGCCGTGCACTTCTTTCAGTGGATCTACAGATGGCGGCCGGTCCGGCACGCCAGCGTCGCGACTGATGTTCGCCTGAACGAACCGCCTCGACAACGGGACTCGACTATCTAGGGTACCAAGACCGGCCCATCAGATGGCATGCTGGCTTAGATGACCAGCCAAACGAGTATAAAAACTTTGCTCATCCTCGGTGCCTCGGGGGACCTCACCGGCAGGCTGCTGCTGCCCGGGCTCGCCCGGCTGGTGTCCCGGGGCCGCGCCGACGGCCTGACCCTGGTGGGCGCCGGTTCGGATGACTGGGCCGCGGACCGGTGGCTCGAGCGCCTTGAGGAATCCTTTGCCGACGCCAACTCCCAGGCCGACTCGGCCGGGAAGCAGGAGCTGAAGCGGATCCGCCAATCCACCAGTTACCACCAGCTCGATGTCACCGCCGACGGGCAGCTGGCCGGGCTGCTGGCCACCCTGAAGGGACCGGTGGCGGTCTACTTCGCGCTGCCGCCGCGGATCAGCCAGCTCGCCTGCGAGGCGTTGAAGCCGGACCAGGTGCCCGCCGGAACCCGCCTGGTCATGGAGAAGCCGTTCGGTTCCAGCGAGGACTCGGCCCGGCACCTCAACCAGACCCTGGCCGCCCTGGTCCCGGAGGACCACATCCACCGGGTGGACCACTTCCTGGGCAAAGCGACAGTCCTGAACATCCTGGGGCTGCGCTTCGCCAACGCGTTCCTGGAGCCGGTGTGGAACCGCCGGTACGTGGAAAAAGTGGAGATTGTCTTTGACGAGGACCTGGCGCTGGAGGGGCGGGCCCGGTATTACGACGGCGCCGGCGCCCTCCGCGACATGATTCAAAGCCATCTGTTGCAGATCATGGCCCTGATGGCTATCGAGCCTCCGGCCTCGGTGGATGAGCGGGACCTCCGCGACGCCGTAGCCACAGTGCTGCGGGCCAGCAGCATCAAGGCGCCCTTTGCCAAGAGCACCCGCCGGGCCCGGTACACCGCCGGAACGGTGGATGGCAGGAAGGTTCCGGACTATGCCAGGGAGGACGGCGTCGACGCGTCCCGGGGCACCGAGACCCTGGCCGAGGTTGAAGTGGAGATCGACAACTGGCGGTGGCAGGGGGTGCCGTTCATCCTGCGGTCCGGCAAGGCCCTGGCCAACACCCGCAAGGAAGCGGTGGTGACCTTCCGGCCGGTGCCGCACTTGCCGAAGGGTTTCACCGGGGTGGACGCCCCCAACCAGCTGCGGATCGGCTTCGGCCCGGACACGCTGCAGTTCGACGTCGATGTCAACGGACCCGGCGACGTCCTCAGCCTGGACCGCGCCACGCTTGGGGCGGAACTCAGCGCCTCGGCGCTGCTGCCGTACGGGGAAGTCCTGGAAGGCGTCCTGGCCGGCGATCCCCTGCTTTCGGTCCGCGCCGATACCGCCGAGGACTGCTGGCGGATACTGGAACCGGTCCTCAAGGCCTGGGATCGGGGCAGCGCACCGTTGGAGGAATACCCGGCTGGAAGCGACGGTCCGGAGGGCTGGCCGGCCTGAGCAAAACGTAGGCCGGGCCGGGAACCTTTCCAGGTTCCCGGCCCGCCCTTTTTGCGCGACTGCTTTGTGCGACTGCCTTGTGCGAATGCCCGCTATATAGCGGCTGAGCCGCGTTCCCCGGTGCGGACCCGCACCGCTTCGAACACGTCCATCGTCCAGACCTTGCCGTCACCGGCGCGGCCGGTGTTCGAGCTGGCGATGATGACATCGAGGATGTCATCTGCCTGTTCGTCGGTGGCCAGGACCTCAACCCGGATCTTTGGCAGCAGGTCCACGTTGTACTCGGCGCCGCGGTACACCTCGGTGTAGCCGCGCTGCCTTCCGTAACCGCTGGCCGCGCTGACGGTCAGGCCCTGTACGCCGTAGGCTTCAAGTCCTTCGCGGATGGTGTCGAGCTTTTCAGGCCGGACGATTGCTGTGATGAGTTTCATGCTTCGACACTTTCCTTACCTGCTGCTGCGGACTTCTTGCCGTTGGACGCCGGGTCCACGGTTCCGGCCGGGGCCGCTGCGGCCTGGGCCTTGCCGGTGATGAGTTCGTGTAGCGGGGTGAAGCTTCCACCGTGGCCGCCGACGCCGAACTCGTAGGCGGTCTCGGCGTGCAGGCTCAGGTCCACGCCCACCACTTCCTGCTCCGGGGAAACCCGGAACCCCATGGTCTTGTGGATGGCCAGGGCGATGATCGAGGTCAGCACCGCGGAGTAGGCGATGGCGATGCCGGCCACTGCGAGCTGGGCCCACAGCTGGGTGAAGCCGCCGCCGTAGAAGAGGCCGCCGCCCACGCCTTCGACCGGGAGGGCGATGAAGCCCAGGGCCACGGTGCCGATGATGCCTGAGACGAGGTGGACACCCACGACGTCGAGTGAGTCGTCAAAGCCCCAGCGGAACTTCAGGCCGACGGCGAGGGAGGAGGCCACACCGGCCACGACGCCGAGGCACAGGGCGCCGATCGGGCTGACGTTGGCGCAGGCCGGGGTGATGGCGACGAGGCCGGCGACCACACCGGAGGCGGCACCGAGCGAGGTCGGGTGGCCGTCACGGATGCGTTCGGTCACGAGCCAGCCGAGCATGGCCGCGGCCGGGGCGGCCAGGGTGTTGACCCAGATCAGGCCGCCCTGTTCTGCGGTGGTTGCTGCGCCGCCGTTGAAGCCGAACCAGCCGAACCAGAGGATGGCGGCACCGAGCATCACGAACGGGATGTTGTGCGGGCGGTGGTTGGGATCCTTGCCGAAGCCCTTGCGGTTGCCGATGATCAACACGAGCATCAGCGCGGCGACACCGGCGTTGATGTGGACCACCGTGCCGCCGGCGAAGTCAATCGCCGGGCCCAAAGCCTTGCCGATTGCGCCCTCCGGGCCGAACAGCCCGCCACCCCAGACCATGTAGGCCAGCGGGCAGTACACCAGGGTGACCCAGACCGGAACGAACACGGACCAGGCGCCGAACTTGGCCCGGTCGGCGATGGCGCCGCTGATCAGGGCGACGGTGATGATGGCGAAGGTGGCCGCGTACCCAACCTTGATCAGTCCGTCAGGAGTGTCGATGCCCTCCAGCCCGAAGGTGGCGAACGGGTTGCCCACGATCTGCAGGAAGCCCTCACCGGAGCTCATCGAAGCACCCCACAGCACCCAGACCACACCGACCATGCCGATGGAGATGAAGCTCATCATCATCATGTTCAGTGCGGCTTTGGCGCGCGTCATGCCGCCGTAGAAAAATGCGAGTCCTGGTGTCATGAACAGCACAAGTGCTGCTGCCACCATCAGCCATACGTGACCTGCGGTAAGTTCCATGGTGCACGTCCTCCTTGCTTGGATGCGATCGGAAAGTTGTTGTTGCGGAGTCTTCTGCGTGCCTCAACGCGGTTTGCGTTCTAAGAAGATTTTGTCGGTGGCGTGTTTCGCCGGCGGAGGATTTAGATTGCCGGGGTGTTACAAGAACCTCCCGGAAGTAAATGGTGCAATTCCTTCTTGTTACGGTTATGTTTCACGCGATCCAACACCGTGCCCTCCCCCACGCCACACCGCCAGGAAGCCACCACCATGAGTAAGTCCCACCGCCCCGCGGGTTCCCCGCCCCAGGCAGTTCCCCGGACCGGTGGAAAGGCTGTGCTGCCCCGGGACATCAAGGTGATGTTGGTGGCTGCCTTCCTCATCGCCCTCGGCTTCGGCCTCGTGGCCCCCGTCCTCCCCCAGTTCGCCACCACCTTCGACGTCGGTGCGACGGCCGCCGCCGTGATCGTGAGCATCTTCGCGTTCATGAGGCTCGTCTTCGCTCCCGCCGGCGGCGCGCTGATTGTGCGGCTCGGGGAACGGCCGGTCTACGTGGCCGGCCTGCTGATTGTGGCGGCGTCGACGGCGGCGTGCGCCTTCGCGCAGGATTACTGGCAGCTGTTGATCTTCCGGGGACTCGGCGGCGCCGGCTCGGTGATGTTCACTGTGGCGTCGATGGCCCTGGTGGTCCGGCTGGCGCCGCCGGAAAGCCGCGGCCGGGTCTCCGGGGCCTACGCCTCGGCGTTTCTGATCGGCAACGTCTGCGGGCCGGTGGTGGGCGGCCTGCTGGCCGGCTTTGGCCTGCGGGTGCCGTTCCTGGTCTACGCAGGGGCCCTGATTTTGGCAGCCCTCGTGGTGCAGACCCAGCTGAGCCATATACCGGCCGGTTCCCGCCCGGAAGGGGGTACAGCTCCGGCCATGGAGCTGCGCACCGCCCTGCAGGACAGCGCCTACCGGGCCGGGCTGTTCTCCAGCTTCGCGAACGGCTGGGCCACCTTCGGGGTGCGCATGGCCACGGTGCCGCTGTTCGCCGTCGCCGCACTGAACGCCGGCCCGGAATCGGCGGGCTGGGCGCTGGCCATGTTCGCCGCGGCAAACGCGGTGGCCCTGACCTTCTCCGGCAAACTCGCCGACAGCCTGGGCCGGAAGCCGATGATGATCTCCGGGCTGCTGGTCACCGGCACAGCGACGGCGTTGATCGGCTTCACGCACGAGCTGCCCTGGTTCCTCGCGGCCACCGCCGCCGCCGGCATCGGGTCGGGCCTGCTGGGCCCGGCCCAGCAGGCGGCCATGGCTGACGTGATCGGCAACGAACGCTCCGGCGGGCGGGTACTTGCGATCTTCCAGATGTCCTCCGACAGCGGCGCGATCGTCGGCCCGGTCCTGGCCGGGCTCCTGGCGGACCGGCTGGGGTACGGCTGGGCCTTCGGCGTCACCGGCGGCATCCTGATTGCCGCCGCCGCGGGCTGGCTGCTGGCCCGGGAAACGTTCCAGCGCCCGGCGGCGCGCGCCGCCTGAGAACATCCCCGCGGGCGGACTTCGTTAGGCTGTGGGGAGTCCCCACGCAGAAGCCGGAGAAGTTTTTACATGCCATCCCATGAAGGTCCGCCCGAGCACACCCCGGGGCACACTCCCAATGACCGTTCCTCCGACGGACACCCCGACGGAACAGCAACGCGGCAGAAAAGGCTCCGTCCCGCCGTCGTGATCTCAGTGCTCGCCGTCCTCGCCGTCCTCGCGTCCCTGATGCTGTTTTTGCGGCCCACGACGTCCGGCGACGATGCAGCGTCCCCCGCCCCGAGCGCCAGCGCCACCCCGGCCCCCTCCTCGGCGAAGGCCGTACCGTCGCCGACCAAGGATCCGTTCTACAAACAGCTCGGCCCGCCCGCCGGCTCGCCGCTGGAACCTGTGGCACCACAGCAAGTCAACGTTTCAGCGGACCCGGTGGGTACAACGCTGAACAAAAGCACCGCCGGATTGTCACTGGAGGCCACGGACCTCGGCGATCCGGCCCTCACCGCGGACAACGCCTCCATGGTGGCGCTCCTGAAGCAGATGGACCAGCCGTTCCTGAGGTTCGGCGGGCGGGCCGTCGACCGTCGCTTCTTCTGGACCTCCTCCGGGGAACCCCTGCCCGAGAATTACCGTGGGGATAAGGCACACGTGCCCCGGGCGGTCGGCCCGGCAGACCTGGCCAGGGTGGCGGCGCTGCTGAAGGCGACCGACGCCAAGGTCACCATCACCGTAGACCTCGGACACTATGACCCGGCCCGGGCCGCGGACCTGGTCAAACACGCCACGGAAATTTTCGGTGACCGTCTTCTCAGCGTCACCGTCGGCAACGAACCGAACGGGTACGCCGCCGACGGGGTCCGTCCGCCGAGCTACAACGTGGCGGACTACCTCAAGGAACTGCAGGCCTATGCCGCTGCCATTTACGCGGTGGCACCCGACCTGCCGATCTCAGGGCCCGGAACCTACGACGACACCTGGTGGCAGCCCTTCATCGACGTCAAACTGCCGCAGCGCAAAATCCTTACCTTCCATTACTACGCCCTGTTCAGCTGCGATGGCAGCACCCCCACCAGCTCCCCGGTGATGGGCAACCTCATGAACGCCAACATGCACCAGCGCGCCATCGAATACCTCAATGAGGCGCTCAGGGCCGCAAACGCGGCGGGAATCGAAACCTGGCTGCCCGAGACCGGCGCCTCAACGTGCCCGGGGTCGAACGAGATCACCAAGACACATGCTTCGGCGTTGTGGGCGGCGGACTACAGCCTGAACGCCGCGCAGCTCGGCATTGCCAAACTTGCTTTCCACAGCTCCCTGCTGACGTGCACCGGCGGACCGCCCATGTCAGCCATTTGCAACGGCGGCCCGTACCTCAAGCCGGACGGCGAGCTCTCCGCACGGGCCAACTTCTTCGGCATTGCCATGGTCAGCCAGCTTGAGGGCGGAAAGTTCCTGAAAACCATCAGCACCGGCGGCGGTCTTGCCACGTCCTACGCCCTGCAGAACGCGGACGGCAGCACCACCGTGGTCCTGGTCAACGAAAACGACCCGGAGAAGGCCGCCCAAACGGCCGTCACCCTCGACCTGCCGGGCAAGGCCCGGACAGGAACCATGAGCCAGCTCACCGGGCCCAGTTACGCCTCGCAGGATGGCACGGCCATTGACGGAGACAAATCCGGACCGGTTCCACTTGCCGACCGGGCCACGATGGAGGGCTTCAAGCCCGGTTCCGCGACGCAGACGTTCAAGCTGACGGCCGGCACAGTGACTGTCCTGAACTACACGTACTAGACGAACGTCCCGTCCTAAGACCCCTTAAAAGCAACTGGCTCCCGGGCAGTACCGTTCAGTTCAGCGAACGGCATCACCCGGGAGCCAGCCGCGTTTAAGCGGTGCGGCGGCGAGGCCTAATTCAGGATGGCATCGACGAAGTTCTCGGCGTCGAACGGGGCGAGATCGTCCGCGCCCTCGCCGAGGCCGATGAGCTTGACCGGGACGCCGAGCGACTTCTGAATGGCCACCACAATGCCGCCCTTGGCGGTTCCGTCCAGCTTGGTCAGGACGATGCCGGTGATGTTGACTACCTCGGCGAACACCCTGGCCTGGTTCAGGCCGTTCTGGCCGGTGGTGGCGTCCAGGACCAGAAGCACCTCATCCACCTCGGCCAGCTTCTCGATCACGCGTTTGACCTTGCCGAGCTCGTCCATCAGGCCGGTTTTGTTCTGCAGGCGCCCGGCGGTGTCAATCATGACGACGTCGACTTCCTGGTCGATGCCTGCCTTGACCGCCTCGTAGGCTACGGACGCCGGGTCCGCGCCGTCGACGTCGGACTTCACGGTGGGAACACCGACGCGGCTGCCCCAGGTGGCGAGCTGCTCGGCGGCGGCGGCGCGGAACGTATCTGCCGCTCCGAGCAAAACGTCCTTGTCCTCGGCGACGAGCACCCGGGCGAGCTTGCCCACCGTGGTGGTCTTGCCGACGCCGTTGACGCCCACCACCAGCACGACGGCGGGCTTGTCGGCGTGGCGCTGGACCCGCAGCGTGCGGTCCATCGTGGGGTCCACCAGCTTGATCAGTTCCTCACGGAGGAGGGCTTTGACCTGCTCCGGGGAGCGGGTGCCAAGCACCTTGACGCGTTCCCGCAGCGCGTCCACGAGCTGCAGGGTGGGCTCGGTGCCGAGGTCGGCGAGCAGGAGGATTTCCTCCACCTCGTCCCAGACGTCCTCATCGATCTTGTCGGCGGAGAGCAGGGCCAGCAGGCCCTTGCCGAAGATGTTGTTGGAACGGATGAGCCGTTCGCGCAGGCGGATCAGGCGCCCTGCCACCGGCAGCGGCGTCTCCACGGGGACGGTTTCCAGTCCGGCGACGTTGTCCGGCACGTCAACCGTTTCCAGGCCCTCCAGGTCGACGCCGTCGGGTGCGTTCCGGTCCCGGGTGGGAGCAGGACGGTCTTCCAGGAGGGTTCCGCCGGCACCCGGCTGCACAGGATCGTTCTCGTCCCGGGTTCCGGGGTAGTTGGTGATGTTCTTCCGGGTCTTCATCAGAACCGGAAGGAGCGCACCGAGGACCACCAGGGCGGCGAGAATGGGCAGGAGAATGGGGAGGATGTCGTTCACTCCCCTAGCTTCTCACAAACCGGAAAGCGGCCGCGGAGCCGGAAAACCGGAGCGGACGGACCCCGGCTCCCGGGCCGGCCGGGGCCGACGGGCCGCTGTTTAGGTCTGGACGCCGAGGCGCTGGCTGATGACGGTGGAGACGCCGTCGCCGCGCATGGTCACCCCATAGAGGGCGTCAGCAACTTCCATGGTGCGTTTCTGGTGCGTGATGATGATCAGCTGGCTGGACTCGCGCAGTTCCTCGAAAATGGTGATGAGCCGGCCCAGGTTGGTGTCATCCAGGGCCGCTTCCACCTCATCCATGACGTAGAAGGGTGAAGGCCGGGCCTTGAAGATTGCGACGAGCAGGGCCACCGCGGTCAGCGACCGTTCGCCGCCGGAAAGCAGTGAGAGCCGCTTGATCCGCTTGCCCGCCGGCCGCGCCTCAACCTCGATGCCGGTGGTGAGCATGTCGGTGGGGTCGGTGAGGACCAGCCTGCCCTCGCCGCCGGGGAAGAGCCGGGCGAAGATCCGGACGAACTGCTCCGAGGTGTCCTCGAAGGCCTCGGCGAAGACCTTCTGGACGCGCTCGTCCACTTCCTTGATGATGTCCAGCAAGTCCTTCCGGCTCGATTTGAGGTCCTCGAGCTGGGCGCTGAGGAACTGGTGGCGTTCCTCGAGGGCGGCGAATTCCTCCAGCGCCAGCGGATTGACCCGGCCCAGCGCGGACAGGTCCTTTTCGGCCCGCTTCAGCCGTTTCTCCTGCTCCTCCCGGACGAAGGGTTTGCCGGCCACGATCTCGCGGCCGGCTTCATCGACCGGCGCACGCAGGGCAGCCCATTTGTCGCCCGATGCCGCGGCGGCGACGGGGACGGGCCGGTCGGGGCCGAAATCGGCCACCAGCTGGTCGGCGGTCAGCCCCAGTTCCTCGATGCTGCGAAGTTCCAGGGCTTCGATCCGGAGGCGCTGCTGGGTGCGGGCCAGTTCGTCGCGGTGCACGGAGTCGGTCAGCTCGGCCAGTTCGCGGGCGAGTGCGTCGTTGCTGCCGCGCACAGCGGCGAGCTCGGCGTCCATCTGTTCCTTGCGTTCCTCGGCGCTGTCCCGTTCCTGCCGGGCGAGTTCCACGGAGACGTCCAGGAAACCGATGACTTCGGCGACGGCGGCGGTGACGGCCGCGGCGCGGTGCGCCTGGAGGCGGCGGCGGCGTGCCCGTTCGGCGGCTTCCTCGCGGGCGCGGCGTTCGGTGGCGGCGGCGCGTTCGAGCGACGAGGCCCGGTTGCGGGTGGCGGTGAGCTGCTCTTCGGCGCTGCGCAGGGCGAGCCGGGCGTCCATTTCGGCGCTGCGGGCCAGTGATGCAGCGAGGGCCAGCGCGTCGCGGTGTTCCGGGGACGGTTCTTCCTCGGCCGGAGCTTCCTGGGCGGCGGCGAGCCGCGCCGCCACCGCGGTCAGCGTCTGCTGTTCGGTCACGATGTTGGCTTCTGCTTTTGCGAGGGAGGCGGCGAGCCGTTCGCTCTCGCCGACGGCACTGCGCAGCACGGAGTTCAGGTGCCCCAGGCGTTCGGCGACAGCCGCCAGCCGGGCATCGGAATCATGGAGTTTCTCGAGGGCCGCGTCGGCGCGGTCCTGCGCCGCGGCCCGCCGGTCCCGGGCGGCGGCGAGGGCGAAGCGGTGGCGCTCCAACTCGGCCGTCACCGCGGCAAGCCGGGCGGAAGCATCGTCCACCGCTGCCTGCACCTCCAGCAGTGACGGTGCCGTCGCGGAGCCGCCGCTCACGCTCAGCGCCGTGAGCACATCCCCGGCCGGCGTCACGGCGGTCAGGTCCGGACGGGCGGCCACCAGCGCCGCTGCGGCGTCCAGGTCATCGACGACGGCGATGCCCGCCAGCAGCGCGGTCAGCGGCAGCTTCGGGGCGGCGTCGTCGGTGCCGGATGCTGTGATGAGCTCGGAGGCCCACCGGGCGCCCGCGGGCAGGTCGGCGCCGGGAGCCCCGGCCTCGGACTGCGGCACCCCGCCGGAGGGTAGATCCGGACCGGCGGCGGAAGGGACCTCGGACAGCAGCAGGGCGGCCCGGCCGGCGTCGTCGTCCTTCAGGTTCCGGACGGCGGCGGCCGCAGCCGCGCTGTCCCGGACCACGACGGCGTCGGAGGAGGCGCCGAGGGCCGCGGCAACGGCGGCCTCGAAGCCGGGCTCAACGGTGACCATGGACGCCAAAGATCCGAGGACCCCGGGGATGCCCGAGCCGAGGACGTGCTCGGAGCCGTCCTTGCGGTTCAGTCCGAGTTGCAGGGCGTCGCGGCGGGCCATCAGGGCTCCGCGTTCGCGCTCAGCGTCGCGTTCGGCCGCTGTGAGCGCATCGATATCGGCCGCGACGGCGTCCAGGGCCGCGCTGGCGTCCTCATAGTCGGCGTCGAGGGTTTCCTCGCCGTCCTCCACGCCGGCAACCTGGGATTCGAGGGCGGTGAATTCGCTGTGCGCCTGCCGGCGGCGTTCCTCGCCCGCCTTGAGGGATTCACGGAGCCGGCCGAGTTCAGCCTGCGCGGCTTCGACCCGGGAGCGTGCGGCACCCACCTGTCCGGCCAGTTTCGCCAGGCCCTCGCGGCGGTCTGCGGCGGCGCGGAGCAAGGAGGCGAGCCGCTTGTCCTCGGCCGCTGCGGCGTTTTCGGCGTCCTGCTTGGCCGCCGTCGTGCCGTCCAGGGCGCCACGGCGGTCCACGATCTGGCGTTCCAGCCCGGCCTGTTCCTCGCGGACGCGGGCGGCCTGGCGGTCCAGCTGGTCGGGGTCGCGGCCGGAATCCGGCATGGCGTCGGAGGTGCCCAGCAACCGGCGCCGCTCCTCGGCGAGCGAGCCCAGCGAGCGCAGCCGTTCCCGGCCGGTGGAGAGCTGGTACCAGGTGTCGCGGGCTGCGTTGAGCTTGGGCGTGGCCTCGGCCGCGAGGTGCTCCAGGCTGGCTTGCCGCTGCCTGCCGGTCTCAAGTTCCTGCCCGACGACGCCGCGCCGGGCTTTGAGCGCGCTCTCGTCCGCGACGTCCTGGGCCAGGGCGGACTGCTGCCGGACGAGGTCGTCCGCGAGGAGGCGGGAGCGTGCATCCCGGACCTCGAACTGCACGGTCTGGGCCCGCCGGGCTACCTCGGCTTGTCTGCCTAGTGGCGTGAGCTGGCGCCGGATTTCGCCGGTGAGGTCGCTGAGCCGGGCGAGGTTGGCCTGCATCGCTTCGAGTTTGCGGACCGTCTTTTCCTTGCGGCGGCGGTGTTTGAGGATGCCGGCGGCTTCTTCGATGAAGCCGCGCCGGTCCTCGGGGGTGGCATGGAGCACCTTGTCCAGTTGGCCTTGCCCCACGATGACGTGCATTTCCCGGCCCAGGCCGGAGTCGGAGAGGAGTTCCTGGATGTCCAGGAGCCGGCAGCCGGCGCCGTTGATGGCGTATTCCGAGCCGCCGGTGCGGAACAGCGTGCGGGAAATCGTGACTTCGCTGTATTCGATGGGCAGGGCGCCGTCGCTGTTGTCGATGGTGAGGGAAACATGCGCGCGGCCCAGCGGCGGCCGTCCTGACGTGCCGGCGAAAATCACGTCCTCCATTTTGCCGCCGCGGAGGGTCTTGGCGCCTTGCTCGCCCATGACCCACGCCAGGGCGTCCACCACGTTGGACTTGCCGGAGCCGTTGGGTCCCACCACGGCGGTGACGCCTGGCTCGAATTCAAAGGTCGTCGCCGAGGCGAAGGACTTGAATCCCCGGACGGTCAGGCTTTTCAGATGCAAGGTGTTTCTGGTCTCCTGCTCGGCGGACGCGGGTGGTGGGGACAGCCGCGGATACCTACAATCTACTGCGGGGCAGGGACATTTCCGCGCAGAACCGAGGCAACCACGGGGCAGTTGCCTCAATTTGCATATGCAGGAATGGATCGGCACCGGGCATAGTTAAGCTCTTGGGCTTGTGCTTAAAGGCGGGGTTAGCCGCCGGAGCGCAGGACAGACACGAACAGAGGCTTGATTTTGATAGGGAATGCAACATTCCGGCACCGCAACACCGCCCTGCTTTCGGTGAGCAGCGTCGAGGCTCCGAGGATCATCAGTTCCAGGGATTTCGACCACAAGCTGGCTTCGACTTTGCACCGGTTGAAGTTTCCCCCGCGACTGCTCGAACGGGTGGCCGGCGTCACCCACCGGCGGTGGTGGGCTCCCGGGACCTCGTTCGACGACGCCGCCATTGAAGCGGGCGCGAAGGCCCTGGCCGAGTCCGGCATTGAGGCGTCCGAGGTGGGTTTGCTGATCAACACCTCCGTGACGCGGCGGAACCTGGAACCGTCGGTCGCGGTGAAGATCCACCATGGACTGAGCCTCCCGTCGTCGGCGATGAACTTCGACCTCGCCAACGCCTGCCTCGGATTCGTCAACGGCATGACCCTGGCGGCCAACATGATCGACTCCGGCCAGATCAAGTACGCGGTGATCGTCAACGGCGAGGACGCCCAGGCGACGCAGGAGGCCACCCTGGCCCGGCTGCAACGGCCGGAGACCACCCGCGAAGACTTCAACCGCGAGTTCGCCACCTTGACCCTGGGCTCGGGGGCTGCTGCCGCGGTCCTGGGCCCGGCCGACGAGCATCCCGGCGGCCACCGGATCCTCGGCGGCGTGATGCGCGCCGGCACCGAGCACCATGAGCTGTGTGTGGGCGGCATTGACGGCATGGCCACGGACACCAAGGGCCTGCTCGACGGCGGCCTGCAGCTGGTGGTGGACGCCTGGCACGAGGCGCAGCCGGAGTGGGACTGGGCTTCGATGGACCGTTACGTCACGCACCAGGTGAGCACCGCCTACACCCAGGCAATCATCGACGCCATTGACCTGGACCCGGACAAGGTGCCCATCACATTCCCGCACTGGGGCAATGTGGGACCGGCTTCCCTGCCCATGACGTTGGCCGCCGAGGCGCAGAACCTCGGCGCCGGCGACCGTGTGCTGTGCATGGGCGTTGGTTCCGGCCTCAACACCGCCATGGTGGAAATCGTTTGGTAACCGCCGACTGGCCCGGCGTCGACCCCGAGTGGTCGCGCGACATCGAGGTGGCCTCCAGCTCCGCCGCGGATGCGCCGGGAACCGTGCGCCGCTGGCACCTGCTCGACAACGGCGCCCAGCTCAGCCGCCGCGGCCTGGCTCCTGCCGGCACCCTGCTGTGCGTCCACGGCAACCCCACCTGGTCCTACCTCTGGCGGACCCTGCTGGCCGCCGGATCCAACCCCGCGCAGCCCTGGCGCGTGGTGGCCGTGGACCAGCTGGACATGGGCTTCTCCGAGCGCACCGGCACGTTCCGGCGCCTGGCGGACCGGATCACGGACCTTGGCGACCTCACCGACGCCCTGGAGCTGGACGGCCCGGTGGTCACGGTCGGCCACGACTGGGGTGGCGTGATCAGCCTTGGCTGGGCCCTGGACCACCCGCAGCAGCTCGCCGGCGTGGTCCTGACCAACACTGCCGTCCACCAGCCGGCCGGCTCCCCCATCCCGCCGGCGCTGCGGCTGGCCCTGCACCCGGCTGTGCACCGCTGGGGAACCACGACGTCGGATTCCTTTCTGCGGGTGACGCACTCCCTGGCCCACCCGCCGTTGACCCCTGAGGTCCGCAGCGCATTCCTGGCCCCCTACCGGGGCGCCGCCCGCCGCGCCGGCGTGGGGAATTTTGTCGCGGACATCCCTGCCGACGCGTCCCATCCCAGCTTCCCCGCGCTCACCCGCGTCGCAGAGGGGCTGCACGGACTCAAGGTTCCGGCGCTGATGCTCTGGGGACCGCGGGATCCGATTTTCTCCGACCGGTACCTCAAGGACCTCATTACCCGGCTGCCGGAAGCGAAAGTACACCGCTTCGAAGGAGCCGGGCACCTGGTTGCCGAGGACAGGGACATCGCCACCCCCATCTTCGAGTGGCTCGCCGGGCATGCCCCGGACACCCGTCCGGTGGACGCCGACAGCCGTCCGGCCGGCGCCGACACCCGTCCGGCCGGCGCCGACAGCCGTCCGGTGGGCGCCGACAGCCGTCCGGTTGGCGCCCCCGTCCCGTCCGCACCGCCGCTGTGGGCGCCGCTGACGGAGCTCGCCGCGGGACCGGCCGGCACGGACACCGCCGTCGCGGAAATGGCAGCGGACGGCACGGTCGCCCGCTCGCTCAGCTGGCTGGACCTGGAACGAAACGTCGCCGCCGCCGCGGCGGGACTGCAGGAGACCGGCGTCGGGCCCGGCAGCCGCGTGAGCCTGATGGTGCCGCCGGGCGTGGACCTGACAGTGGTCCTCTACGCCTGCCTGCGGCTGGGCGCCGTGGTGGTGGTGGCCGACGCCGGCCTCGGCACCCGCGGCCTCAGCCGTGCCGTCAAGGGCGCCACTCCGGATTTCCTCATCGGCATCGACAAGGCCCTCGCCGCCGCCGCAGTGCTCGGCTGGCCGGGGCGCCGCATCAGCGTGCGGGAGCTCCCGGCAGCCCAACGCCGGCTCCTCGGCGTCGAGACCTCCCTTGCCGCCCTCGCCCGCCGCGGAAAGCTCCACGCCGGGACGGTACCGCCCGTACCGGCGCCGGATCCGGACGCGCCCGCCGCGGTGCTTTTCACCTCCGGATCCACCGGCCCCGCCAAGGGCGTGCTGTATACCCACCGGCGGCTGGCGGCGATGCGGGACACCGTGGCCGCGACGCTGGGCATTCAACCCGGTGCGCGTCTGGTGGCGGGTTTCGCGCCGTTCGCCCTGCTGGGACCGGCCCTGGGTGCCGTCTCCGTGACGCCCGCCATGGATGTGACGGCACCCCGGACCTTGACGGCCCAGGCACTGGCGGACGCCGCCGCGGCCATCGGCGCCACCGTGGTCTTCGCCTCCCCCGCGGCGCTGCGCAACGTCCTCGCCACCCGGGACAGCCTGAGCCGGTCGGGGCACCAGGCCCTGGAGCGTGTGGAGCTGCTGCTCTCCGCCGGCGCGCCCGTGGCCGAACCCCTCCTCGCCGCCGTGCAGGAGATCCTGCCCTCCGCCTCCCTGCACACCCCGTACGGGATGACCGAGGCGCTGCCCGTGACGGACATCAGCCTCGAACAGATCCGTGCCGCGGAAGCGGACGCGGCCACCGGAACGATGGCGGGCGCCGGGAACGGCGTCTGCGTGGGCCTGCCGGTCCACGGCGCCCGCGTGGCCCTCATTCCGCTCGCCGCCGACGGCACGGCCCCCGGCGACAAACCCGTTACCGTGCCGGCGGTGACCGGTGAGATCCTGGTGTGCGCTCCGCACGTGAAGGAAGCCTACGACAGGCTGTGGCTGACCCAGCGCGACAGCGCCCGCACGGCCGGCTGGCACCGCACCGGCGACGTCGGGCATCTCGATGCCGCCGGCCGGCTTTGGGTGGAAGGACGCCTCGCGCACGTCGTGACGGCACCGGATGCCGTCATCACGCCGGTGGGCGCCGAGCAGGCCATCGAACGCCTGCACGGCGTCGGGCTGGCCGCTGTTGTCGGCGTGGGCCCGGCCGGGACGCAGGCCGTCGCCGCCGTCGTGGAGACCGTTCCCGCCGCCCGCCGTGCCGGTCCTGCCGCGCCCCAACTCGCGGGCCGTGTCCGGGAGGCGGCCCGCGAGGCCGGCGTCAGCGTCTCCGCCGTCCTGGTTGTCTCGTCCCAGCCCACCGACATCCGCCACAACGCCAAGATTGACCGGACCCGCCTGTCGCGGTGGGCATCGGCAGTGCTGGCCGGCGGCCGCGCAGGCACCCCATGAAGATCCTTGTCACCGGCGCGAGCGGCCTGCTCGGCGGGGAAGTCGCCCGGCAGCTGGTGCGCCAGGGTCATGACGTCACCACGTTCCAGCGCCGGCCCGCAGGCGTCGACGGCGCCGCGGACCTGACGGCGTCCATCACCGACGTACACGCCGTCCGGCGCGCACTCGCCGGCGCCGACGGTGTCATCCACCTGGCTGCGAAGGTGTCCTTCACCGGCCGGCCCGCGGATTTCGACGCCGTGAACGTGGAGGGCACCCGCAGTCTGCTCCGCGCCGCCCGCGACGCCGGCGTGCGGGATCTGGTGTTCGTCTCATCCCCGTCGGTGGCCAACTCCGGGGCTGCGATTGCCGGACTGGGTGCCGAGCCGGCCGATCCCGCCCGTGCGCACGGCGATTACTCCCGGACCAAGGCCGAGGCCGAACTGCTGGCGCTGGCCGCGAACTCGCCGGAGCTCCGGGTCGCGGCGGTGCGCCCGCACATCGTATGGGGCCCCGGGGACACGCAGCTGGTGGAACGGGTGCTGGACCGTGCCGGCCGCCGTCGGCTGCCGCTGCTCGATGCGGGAGCGGCCCTGATCGACACCACCTACGTGGACAATGCCGCCGCAGCCATCGTCGCCGCTCTGCACCGGATGGACCACGTCTCCGGCCGGGCGCTGGTGGTCAGCAACGGCGAACCACGACCGGTGGGCGAACTGCTGGCGGGGATCTGCGCCGCCGGCGGCGTCCCGGCGCCGTCGTGGTCGGTGCCGGGCGGGCTGGCCCGGGCGGCAGGATCGCTGGTGGAAAAGGTGTGGCTCCGGTCCGGGCGGGCGGAAGAGCCGCCCATGACCAGATTCCTGGCCGAACAGCTGTCCACCGCGCACTGGTTTGACCAGCGGGAAACCCGCGAACTCCTCGACTGGGTCCCGGCCGTGTCGCTGGACGAGGGGCTGGCGAGGCTGGCCGGGCACTACAGCCCGCGGCAGCCTTAGCGGATTCCCGACCACTCGACCCCCAGGGGACTTTCAGCACTTGGCCTGCCGCCCGGGCGGTGGCGAGAATGGGTTCAGGAGGCGCTTAGCACCCGGAGGAAGAAATGGAACAGCTGATTCTCTGGCTTGTGTTCTGTACGGCTTTCCTTGCGTTGAGTCTTTGGAAGCCGGGGGCTGCCCGGATCTTCCTTGGCGTCTTCTTTATCCTCATGGCGGTGGCCGTAAACCTCGTGTTGAGCTTTGTGGCACCTGAGGTGTTCCTATCGCTCGGCACGGATGATCCGCTGGTGCCAAGCTACGTGTGGGTGTTCCACAACGTCGTGGCCCTTTCCCCGCAAGGCGTCGGTGCGCTGGCAGCGGCAGGGGAACTTACAGTGGGCATGCTCATTCTCGGTCGCGGGCGGAGCGTCAAGATCGGCCTCGCCTTGGCAATCGCGTTCCTGCTGCTCATCACGCCTGTGGGGATCTGGACCTTACCCAACCCGGTCATGGCTGCCGGTGCGGCCTGGCTGATGACCAGGGACTTCCCTCAAAGCCCGCTCCAAATGCTGCGCGCAAGGCGCGGACGCGCGCACACGCACGTACGGGCGGGCACCAACGCCGCCCTTTCGCTTGCTACAACTTTCCCCACCCCGGCGCTCTAAGCCCGCGGGGCCCCGGGCCTGCGGTTGGACCCAGCAGACCACGAGTCAAACGAGGGGCGGCAAACCGCCGGCTTCCCCGCGCAGCCTGTGTGACCTACCCTGAACCCATGGCTGATACCTTGGCGTCCATCGCGGACACTTTCAAGAACATGGGCGTTTCCACGGCCTACGGCGAACGTGTGAACGTGGGCGGCGAGGAGATCGTCCCTGTCGCACTGGTCTGGTTCGGTTTCGGCGGCGGCAGCGAATCAGAGCGGGGCCCGTCCGGCGGCGGTGGCGGCGGAGCAGTACTCCCGCTCGGCGTCTACCGCACCGTCAACGGAAGGGCAGTATTCGAGCCCAACACGATTGCCACGTTGGTGTGCCTGGTGCCGCTGGTCTCCGTAGCCGGCAGGGCAGTTCGCCGGGCCATCGCCGCAGCAAGAAAGTAGCACGCCGGACGCACGCAACGGGCGGAGCCGCAACCTTCAGACGCATCAACGGGGACGGGTCCCCTAAGGGCTACGGTCAGTGGCCGCGTCCGGAGAGAAACCCAGCCGCACGGCCAGCAGCTTCAGCGTCTGAACCGCCTCTCCCGGCTGCAAAGCGCGCCGCACTGCTCCGGCCGCACCTCAAGGACGGTGTTCCCCCGTCAGGATCCCCGGAACACTGCCGCGGACTGGCCTACCAGCGGCCGTTACGTGGCCGGGGCTGGCAGATGGGGCAGGAATAGGACGAGCGGTTCATGAACTGTTCCCGCTTCATGATGCTGACGATTCCGGCCGCGGCGCAGCGCTTGCACTCCAGGCCTTCGCGGCCGTAGGCGTTGAGCGAGCGGTCGAAATAGCCGGAGGCGCCGTTGACGTTGACGTAGAGCGAGTCGAAGCTGGTTCCGCCGGCGGCGAGGGCGTCGGTCATGACCTCACGGGCGGCGTCCAGGACCCGCAGCGCGTCGGCCCGGCGCAGGGTGTCCGTGGGTCGGGCATAGTGCAGCCTGGCTTTCCACAGGGCCTCGTCCGCGTAGATGTTGCCGATTCCGGAGACGAGGCCCTGGTCCAGCAGGGCGCGTTTGAGGCCGGTCTTGCGGGCCCGGAGACGGCGGTAGAACTCGTCGAAGGAGAAACAGGGGTCCAGCGGGTCCCGGGCGATATGTGCGGCTTCCCCGGCGATCAGCGGCAGGGGCGTTTCGGCGCGGCCGCCGGGACCGCCGTCGGCCGTGGGGATCAGCGAGGTGAGGAAGAGCCCGCCGAAGATCCGCTGGTCCACGAACCGGAGCTGTCCGGGCATGCCCTCTGCGGGGCTGAGGCTCAGCCGCACTTTGAGGTGTTTTTCGTCGGCCGCCGAGGAGTCCTGCATCAGCAGTTGCCCAGACATGCCCAGATGCGCCATCAGGGCGACGGCGGGGCGTCCCGCGTCCTCTTGGCCGCTGCCGGGGGAGTCGAGGGGCGTGTCCGCCAGCGGCAGCCAGAGGAACTTGCCGCGCCGGACCACGTCCAGGACGCGGGCGCCTTCCAGGTTGCCGGCGAAGTCCTCCGGGCCGAGCAGGTGCCGGCGGACGGAGCGCGGGTCCACCACCTGGACGGCGGTGATGGTGCGGCCGCGCACCCAGCTCACCAGGCCGCGGCGCACCACTTCAACCTCGGGCAGTTCCGGCATGGTGCGCGGCTAGGCGCCGGTCGTGGACGACGCGTCCTGCGCGCCGGGCTCCATGGCGCCGCCGGCGGCCGCGGGGGCCGCAGACGCGGCGGCGGGTGCTGAGAGCCTGCGCCAGGCGTCCGCGGCGGCTTCCTGCTCGGCTTCCTTCTTGGAGTTGCCGGAGCCGGAGCCGTAGTCATTTCCGCCGATCCGCAGGATGGCTTCGAACGTCCGGGCGTGGTCCGGGCCGGAGCCCTCCACTGCGTAGTTGATCGTGCCAAGCTGGCGGCTCGCGGCGAGTTCCTGGATGCTGGTCTTCCAGTCCGTGCCGGCACCGAGCGCGGCAGCGTCGGCCAGGAGCGGCCCGATCAGGCGCATGACCAGCTGGCGGGCGGTTTCGATGTCGTTGGAGATGTAGGTGGCGCCGATGAGCGCTTCCATGGTGTCCGCGAGGATGGAGGCCTTGTTTTTGCCCTCGGTGAGCTTCTCGCCCTGGCCGAGGTAGATGTACTCGCCCAGGCCGATGCTGCGGCCGATGCCTGCGAGGGCCCGGGTGCTGACGACGGCGGAGCGGCGCTTGGCCAGGTCCCCTTCGGGCAGCGTGGGGTTGTCGCGGTACAGCGCGTCGGTGACGGAGAACCCCAGGATGGAGTCGCCCAGGAACTCGAGGCGTTCGTTGGTGGGGATGCCGCCGTTTTCGTAGGCGTAGGAACGGTGTGTGAGCGCAAGACGAAGCGTCCCGGCGTCAATAGTGACACCGAGACGCTTCAGAAGCTCTTCAGTTGAAGACATCTTAGTCAGCCTGTTGGCGGATTAGACGTCTGCGACCTTGCGGCCCTTGTATTCAAGGAACAGCGCGGTGCCAGCCGAGTCGGTAACGACCTTTGCCTGGTGCGGCAGGCTGTAGGTAACCTGGCCGTTCTCGACAGTCTTCACCAGGTGGGGGGCGGTTGCCTTCCACTGGGAGCGGCGGGCGCGGGTATTCGAGCGAGACATTTTCCGCTTCGGGACAGCCACGGCTAACTCATTTCTCTCTAGTCCAACACTTACAAATCAGTTTTGCCGGTCAGGCTTAGCCAGGTCGGCTAGGGCAGCCCAGCGAGGATCTACCACCTCGTGGTGATGCCCCGGCTCGTCTTCCAGGCGAACTCCGCATTCGGAGCAGAGGCCCTGGCAGTCTTCCCGGCACACCGGCTGGAACGGCAGCATGGTTACAACTGCGTCCCGCAACACCGGTTCAAGATCGATCAGATCGTGCTCGACTCGACGTTGCTCTTCTTCGTCTTCCCCGTCCGAGAACACAGCGTCCTCGTAGAAGAAAAGTTCTTGCACATCAACCTCTTGGTCATACGCAAGGGGATCCAGGCATCGGCCGCATTCGCCAGTAACTTCAACATGCGCGGTTCCTGATACCAGAATTCCTTCGTGTACGGCCTCAAGCCGCAGGTCCAGCTCGACATCCGAGCCTTCCTGCACGCCGATGAGCGCCACACCAAGGTCACTTGGTGCGGGTACATGTTCTGTCAGCGTCCGCATGCTTCCCGGACTGCGTCCGAGGTCCTTGACGTCTAACACCAAGGGCGAACTAGCATCTCGTTTAATGAGAACTCCTGTTGAACATATGACCGACGTACTATCTTAGCCTGATCTGCCGGGCGGACTCAAACCGGGGCATAGCGGCGGTTTCCACCGCACGCCGCTCCGGATTCGGGCCGCGCAAACGGCAGCAGGCCGCCGAGTACCGATCAAGCCTACCCTCTGCGCGGCTGATCCCGGGCAGGCTCGCCCGCGTGCAGCCGTTTCAGCACCGAGCGGGGCACGAACTCGGAGACGTTGCCGCCCAGGGTGAAGACTTCCTTGATCAGCGTCGAGGACAAGTGCAGGTAGTGGCTCTCCGCCGGGAGGAAGACTGTCTCGACGCCGGTGAGCTGGCGGTTCATGGTGGCCATCGGCAGTTCGTAGTCGAAGTCGGAGGAGGACCGCAGGCCCTTAACAATGGCGGACACGCCGCGCCGCCGGCAGTACTCGGCGAGGAGTCCCTCCCCCACCGGCTCCACCACAATTCCGCGTAGGGAGGCCAGGGTTTCCTTGGCCATGTCGATGCGTTCCTCGAGGGTGAACCGGTATTTCTTGGCGTAGTTGGTGGAGACACCCACGATGACCTCGTCGAAGAGGCCGGCGGCTCTGGCGATGACTTCCAGGTGGCCGTTGTGGATGGGGTCAAAGGAGCCAGGGCATACGGCGCGTCTCATGTTCCGAACCTACCGTATGGCTGCCGCCGCCCGGGATAGCATGACTGCATGTCAGCATCGAGCAATCCTTTCACCGTGTCCGGAGGCGTGGTTCTCGTGACGGGAGCCGCCATGGGCATGGGCCGCCTGTACGCCCTGCGCGCGGCCCGCGAAGGTGCCAGCACAGTGATCCTGTGGGACGTCGACGCCGACGGCCTCGCCACGACTGCCGGCGAGGTGACTGCCCTGGGCGCGCGCGCCGTCGTCCGTCAGGTGGACCTGGCCAGCCGGACGGCCATCTCCGACGCCGCTGAGGCGTGCCGGGACGAAGGGCCGCTGACGCTCCTGATTAACAACGCAGGAATCGTCCGCGGCGCGCTTTTCTGGGATCACGATCCGGAACGGGACGTCGCCCTGACCATGGACATCAACGCCCTCGCCCCCATGTACGTCACCCACGCGTTCCTGCCGGCCATGATGAACGACGCCGGGCGGCCGCGGCGGATCCTGAACATCGCCTCCGCCGCCGGTACGGTTTCCAACCCCCGGATGAGCGTGTACGCGGCGTCCAAGTGGGCGGTGATCGGCTGGAGCGATTCGCTCCGGCTCGAACTCGAACAGCAGGGCCATGGCCATCTGAAGGTGACCACGTTCTGCCCCAGCTACATTTCCACCGGCATGTTCGACGGCGCCCGCGGCCCGCTCTTCACCCCGCTGATGACCCCGGACGACGCCGTCAACCGGGCCTGGCAGGCCACCGTGGCCGGCCAGCCGCAGCTGATCGCCCCCGCCACCGCGCAGCTGGGCAAGGTGCTGCGCGGAATCCTGCCCGTGCGGGCGTGGGACTTCGTGGGCGGAAAGGTCTTCGGGATCTACTCCACCATGGACAAGTTCACCGGCCGCGGCGGAAAGGCCGGCTCCCAGTGAACACCCCTTTGCCGTTCCCCTGGCAGCGGACCGCGGCCGGCGCCAACCTGCTCTCCCCCGACGGCACGCTCGGCGTAACGATCTTTGAGGAGATGACCACCCTGGCGCTGCAGACCGGCGCCATCAACCTCGGCCAGGGCTTCCCGGACGAGGACGGCCCGGTGGAAATCAAGGCCGCCGCGCAGGCCGCCATCGCCGCCGGCGCCAACCAGTACGCCCCCGGCAAGGGCATCCTGGAGCTGCGGGAGGCGATCTCGCTGCACCAGGAGCGCTTCTACGGCCTGACCCCGGACCCGCAGACCGAGATCATCGTCACCACCGGAGCCACCGAGGCTATCGCCGCGGCGCTGCTGGCCCTGGTGGGACCCGGGGATGAGGTCCTCACCTTCGAGCCGTTCTACGACTCCTACGGGGCGATCATCGGCCTCTCCGGTGCCCGGCACGTCACCGCCCCGCTGCTGGCCCCCGATTTCCTGCCGGACCTGGACGCCCTCGAGGCGGCGTTCAGCAGCCGCACCAGGGTGGTGCTGGTGAACAACCCGCACAACCCCACCGGGGCGGTGTTCCCCCGCGAGGTGCTCGAACGCGTCGTGGAGCTCGCCACCCGGTACGACGCCGTCATTCTCACCGATGAGGTGTACGAGCACCTCACCTTCGGTCCACAACACATTCCGGTGGCCACCCTGCCCGGCGCCGCGGAACGCACCCTGACCATTTCCTCCGCCGGAAAGACGTTCTCTTTCACCGGCTGGAAGATCGGCTGGCTCAGCGGCCCCGAGCATCTGGTTTCGGCGGCCCGCACCGTCAAACAGTTCCTGAGCTACAGCTCCGGCACGCCGTTCCAGAGCGCCATCGCCGCCGGGCTGGGCCTGCCGGATGAGTTTTACACCGGCATCGCCGATACCCTCCAGCTCAAGCGCGACATCCTCAGCGAGGGCCTGCGGGCGGCCGGGCTGGATGTCTTCACGCCGCAGGGAACGTACTTCGTGAACGTGGACACCGCGCCGCTGGGCATCACCGACGCAGTGGACCTGGCCCGCCGGCTGCCTGCCCTGGTGGGCGTCGCGGCCATTCCGGTGCCGGTCTTCTGCCACCCGGAAGGCGCCGAACGGACCCGGAGCCTGCTGCGCTTCGCGTTCTGCAAGCGCATCGATGTGCTGCAGGAAGCCGCCGAACGGCTCGCGACCCTCCGCGACCGGCTCTGATGGCGGACGTGCCCGCGGCCTCCCGCTTCCTGCGCACCACCGGCCAGCACGCCACCATCGAGCCCGACCCCTTCACCGAGGGCGGCTTCGTGCTCAGCATCGGCGGGGCGGAACAGTCGCACGTCAACCTCGCGGACCCTGCGGACATCTTCTACGAGTACCTGCGCCGGATCGGCCATGTGGTGGATCTCGCGGCGCCCTGGGGTGAACCGATCACGGCCCTGCATCTGGGTGCCGGGGCGTTGACGCTGGCACGTTATATCCAGGCCACCCGGCCGGGGTCCGTGCAATACGCCGTGGAACTGGAACGCGAACTGTTGGACTTCGTGCTGCAACAGCTCCCCCTCCCCGAAGGCACCGGACTGCACACGCTCGTCGGCGACGCCCGGGAGGCCCTGGTCCGGCTTCCCCCGGAGCTGCGCTTCGACGTGGTGATCCTGGACATCTTCTCCGGGCCGGAGGCACCGGAACACCTCGCGTGCACCGAGTTCTATTTGGAGGCGGCCGCGAAGCTCAGCGCCCGCGGGGTGCTGGTGGTCAATGTGGGCGATGAGCCCGGCCTGACGCTGGTCCGCAGCCAGGTGGCCGCGCTGCGCCGGGCCATGACCGACGTCTCCGCTTTCGCCGAGGCGGGCATGTTCAGCGGCCGCTATCCCGGCAACATCATCCTGACCGGCACGCAGGGTCCGTGGCCCGAAGTGTGGACCGCGGCGCTGGCCGCCCGCGGGCCGCATCCTGGGAGGGTGCTTTCCGGCGTCGAACTGGACGCCCTCTCGTACTAGACCTCGCGCTCGGTTTCCGGCTCCGGGTCTGACGCGGGCGGGTCCTCGGTTTCTTCTTCTTCCACGCCGGGTTCGGCGAACCAGAGCCTGGTTTCCCCGTATTTCCGTTCGGCGAAGCGTTCCATCCCGGCGGGCCAGGACGGTTCGGGGGTCCGGGAGGAGCGCTCCACCACCACCACGGCGCCTTCGGCCAGGTGCGGCAGCAGCTTCGCGAGCACTGCTGCCAGCGCCGGCTCATCCAGGGGGTAGGGCGGATCGAGGAACACGAGGTCCCAGCGGGCATCCTCGCGGGTCCGTTCAAGAAAGGATTCAACCTTGGACCGGTGCACGGTGACTACTTTGCGTCCCGCTACGGTGTTGACGAGGTCCGCGTTGCGCTGGCAGACCTCGCTGGCTTTGCCATCGAATTCCACCAGGTCCACGGCCTGCGCCCCGCGGCTGGCGCTCTCCACGCCGAGGGAACCGGTGCCTGCGTAGAGATCCAGCACCCGGGCGTCCGCAATCACCTCGAAGGCATCCAGCCGGGAAAACAGGGCTTCTTTGACCCGGTCCGTGGTGGGACGGGTCAGTGACCCGGGGACACTGACCAGGGCGGTTCCGCCGGCGGCGCCGGCGATGATGCGGCTCACGGTCGTGCCGCCGGGGATAGATGGAAGTTCTTAGCCGCGTTCAAGGAACGCCTCCTTTTCCGGATTGAGGTATTCATCGATCGCTGCGGCGAGGGCGGGGTGGGCGCCCAGGGTGGGGTCGCCGCCGACGATCGCCTGCGCGTCCTGCCGGGCGCGGGCGATCAGGTCCCCGTGCTCCAGGACCCGGAGCAGTTTCAGCGTGGAGCGGCCGCCGGACTGGGAGGCGCCCAGGATGTCGCCTTCACGGCGCAGCTTGAGGTCCTCCTGGGACAGTTCGAAGCCGTCGGTGGTGGCGGCGACGGCGTCAAGCCGACGCCGGCTCGGGTGGCCGGGTTCCAGCGTGGTCACGAGCAGGCAGGTGCCCGGCAGCCCGCCGCGGCCCACCCGGCCGCGGAGCTGGTGGAGCTGGGAGATCCCGAAGCGGTCCGCGTCCAGGATCACCATGAGCGTGGCGTTGTGGACATCCACCCCCACCTCGATCACGGTGGTGGAGACCAGGAGTTTGGTCTGGTTGGCGGTGAAGGAGGCCATGGTCTCGGTCTTCAGCGCGGGATCCTGGCGTCCGTGCAGCGGCGCCACGGGAACCCCCGCCAGGGCCGGTTCGTCCCGGAGCTGTTCCACGACGCCGGTCACGGACGCGAGTTCGCGGGCTCCGGTTTCCGCCAGGTCGGCGTCGGTGGGTTCGGCCTCGCCGGGACTGAAGTCGCCGTCGTCGTCCGAGCCGATTTTGGGGCAGACGATGTAGACCTGGTGGCCGGCGTCGATCTCTTCCCGGGAACGGGTCCAGATGCGCGGGGCCCACGCCGGATGCTCGGCGAGTCCCACCACGTGGGTGGTGATCGGGGCCCGGCCGGCCGGCAGTTCATCGAGGACCGAGGTTTCGAGGTCGCCGAATACGGTCATCGCCACGGTCCGCGGGATGGGGGTGGCGGTCATGACCAGCAGGTGCGGTGGTTTGTTGGCCTTGGACCGGAGGACATCGCGCTGTTCCACGCCGAAGCGGTGCTGTTCATCGACCACGATCAGGCCCAGGTCATAGAAGGACACATTGTCGCTGAGCAGGGCGTGGGTGCCGATGATAATCCCGGCGGTTCCGGCGGCGGCGTCGAGCATGGCTTGTTTCCGGGCGGCGGTGGGCATGGAACCGGTCAGCAGCGTCACCTGGACGGCCTCGGAGCCGAAGCCGCCCAGGAGGCCGTCGCGGGAGAGCGGGCCGAGGGTGCGGCGGATCGACTCGAAGTGCTGCGCGGCGAGGACCTCGGTGGGGGCCAGCAGGGCGGCTTGTCCCCCAGCGTCCACCACCTGCAGCATGGCGCGCAGGGCCACGATGGTCTTGCCGGAGCCGACCTCTCCCTGCAGCAGCCGGTTCATGGGCGAGTCCTGGGCGAGTTCGGCGGCCAGGGTCTTGCCGACGTCGGCCTGGCCGGCGGTGAGCGTGAACGGCAGCTGCGCGTCGAAGGCGGTCAGCAGGCCCGCGGCGACGGACCGGCGGGCGGTGGCCTCCTCCGCTGCGAGCTGGGCCCGCCGCCGGGCCAGGGCGGACTGGAGCACCAGGGCTTCCTGGTAGCGGAACCGGTCGCGGGCGCGCTGCCAGTCGCCCGTGATTTCCGGGGCATGGATGAGCCGGTAAGCATCGGCGACCGGCAGGAACTTCTCCCGGGCGGCGATGTCCGCCGGCAGCGGGTCGGGCAGAATGGCCAGGTGCGCGGTTTCCAGCAGGGTGGACACGACTTTTTGGATGGACCAGCTGCTCAGCTTGGCGGTGGCTGGATAGACCGGGATAGGCATGGCGGCGAGCTGTTCCGGATCCTTGCCGGGGACGTCCGGGTCCTCGTCCAAAAGCTGGAAGCCGGGGTTGGTCAGCCCCAGGACGCCGCCGTAGCGGGTGACCTTGCCGGTGAACATGGCGCGCCGGCCCGGCTGCAGTTCGGCCTTGGCCCGGAACCCGTTGAAGAAACTCACCTTCAGCGTGCCGGGCAGGCCGGATCCGGTGTCGGCGTCGTCGGTAATGACGACGTCGGTCAGGGAACCCCGGCGGGCGCGCATGGGCCGGGTACTGCTGGAGAGCACCCGGGCGATGAGGGTGACGTCCTCATCCAATGGCACCTCGCTGATGGGGGTGAGCTCACCGCGGTCCAGGTAGCGCCGCGGAAAGTGGTTCAGCAGCCCGCCCACCGTGGTGATGCCAAGGTGTTTTTCGATGACGGTCGCGGACCGTTTGCCGATCCGCCGCTCCAGTGGCAGTGCCAGTTCGGCGTTGCCGAGGTCTACGAGTTCAGCGGTCATGTCCGTCGGAGACCTGTCCTGCGGGCTCACGATCCCCGGCGCTTCGGGGTTCGGCGCTGGTCAGTTCGGCGCTGGTCAGATCGGCGCTGGAGGGTTCGGCGTCCGGCACGGCGAGTTCGGTGACGCTGATGTCTGTGGGTTGGCCGAGGGAGCGGATCAGGGCCACGGCCGGCTTGGCGTCCGGCACATGGACGTGGACCCGCCACCGGTAGGCCCCGGCGGCGTCGGCTGCTCCGCCCACCTGGCTCATGATGACGGACTCGCCCATCTCATCGAGCCGCTGGCGCATCATGGCGGCGTCGAGCGGTGACAGCGAAATGGTGCACATGACTTCCACGCCCTCATCCCGCGGCATGCCCGCGTGGATGTGCGGGTCCTGGACGTCGTAGCCGTGCAGTCCGTCCAGCAGCTGGTCCTGGAGTTCCTCGCCGAGGACGGCGGAGCGGAGGCAGTCAAGGATCAGCAGCATCCCGACGCCGCCGGCGTCCACCACGTGGGCGGCGTGCAGGGCTTCCAGCTGGTCTTCGGTGCGCACCACGGCCGCGAGCGCGGCTTCCACGGCGGCGTCGAGGGCCAGGCCCAGGGTTTGGTTGCTGTCGTCGCCGTCATGCGCCGAGTCCACGGCGGCCGCCGCGCGGGCGGCGGCTTCCATCACGGAAAGCATGGTGCCGGGCACCGGGTCGCTCAGTGCAGACCAGGCGCGGAGCTGGGCCCGGTTCAGGGCGGCGGCCAGCAGCGGCGCGCTCAGCCGGGAGTGCCCGGCGAGGGGCTCGGCGGCGGCGCACAGGAACACGGCAAACAAGGTGCCGGAGTTGCCGCGGGCCTGCTCCATGGCGGCCAGGCCAGCGCGGGCCAGGGTGGCGCCGACGTCGTGCTGGGCCGGATTGGGCGAACCAAAAGCATGAACCGTGGGATCCCCGCCGACCGGCGGCAGTGCTGCCGTGTTGAGGCCGTGGAGCGCCTGGGCAGCGGCGCGGACCGTGAGGTAGAGGTTGGTGCCGGTGTCGCCGTCGGCCACCGGGAAGATATTGATGGCGTTCAGGCGGTCGCTGTGGTTTCCAAGCGTCGTTTCTGCCTTGCCCAACCACCGCTTCATCGCTTGCGCGTTGGCGGCAATCTTAGTCTGCAAAGTGATCCCATCCCACAGTGTCAGCGGGCCTGCCCGCTATGGTGACGCCCGCGCCGTCCGTTGAGGCGGGGGCCTTCACCGAGCCTATCGCAGTGAAACCGGAAGGCAGCTGAACACCCGGCGGGAATGTGGCCAGCAGTCCGTGGTCCTCCCCACCGCCCAGCACCCAGGCCAGCGGGTCTGCGCCCAGTAGAGCAGCGGCCGAACGGAGCGGACCCGCGAACTCCTGCAGCGGCGCCGGGTCCAGGTCCAGGACGGCGTGGCTGGCGGCCGCCATCCGGGTGGCGTCGCGGACCAGCCCGTCGGAGATGTCCATCAGCGCGGTGGCGCCGGCTTCCCGGGCCAGCGGCCCTGCCACGAGCGGGGGCCGGGGCCGGCACTGGGTGTCCAGCAGGGCGCGTTGCTCGGCGCTCAGCTCCGCCACCGGGGCTGGCGATTCCAGCAGCGCCAGGCCTGCCGCGGCGCGCCCCACGGTGCCGGCGAGCGCCAGGGTGTCCCCCGGCCGGGCACCGGAGCGCAGCACCGCTGCCGCACCGTCGAGTGTTCCGACAATCGCGACGCTGACCGAGAGCTCGCGGCCCCGGCCCAGGTCGCCGCCGGCCACGGCGCAGTCAGGGGCGCCGAGTTCCCGGATGCCTTCGCTGAGTCCGTCGGCGAAGTCCTCCACCCAGGCCACCCGGGTGTCCCCGGGCATCGTCAGGCTGACCACCAGGGAGGTGGCGCGGGCTCCCATGGCGTTGATGTCGCTGAGGTTCTGCGCGGCGGCTTTCCAGCCGACGTCGTACCCCGTGGTCCGGTAGCCGTTGCTCCATTCCAGCCGGAAGTCCTGATCCACCACCTGGGTGTCGATACTAAGCACCACCCGACCGTCCGGCGCGGCCACGATGGCGGCGTCGTCCCCCGGACCCAGCAGCAGGGAGGGGTTGTACTCCTGGCCGTAGTGCAGGCGCGGAAAGATCCGTCCCAGGAGCTGGGATTCGGAGAGCTCCGCGACGGTCAGGGGCGATGTGGACCGGACGACGGCGGGTGGCTCGGCGGGCGGGGCGTCAGGCGGGGCGTCAGGCTGCGGGCGGGGCTCGGATTCAGGCACAGCCCTACGCTACCGCCAGGGGGTGACAGCGGCGGCCACGGGCGGGAAGGGGCGGCCAGGTCAGGCTCCCTCGGACGGTTTCCCCGTGGCACCGGCCGCATGGAAGACTCGTAAGCATGCCCCTTCCGCTGCCCGCCCTGAACGCCCGGGGCAAGCGGCTCATGGCCTGGATATCCGGGGCTGCACTCGTTTGGCTGGTCCTCGCCTTCCAGGTCTTTGTTAACGTGGACCCGTTGAGCGTGCACCGGACCGACGCCGTCATCATGCTCGGCGGCGCGGCAGACGAGCGGCTGCCGGTGGCGGAGGAAATGCAGCGCGACTACGGCGTTCCCGTTCTGGTACTGTCCCACACGGACACCCCCGGTAACGCCGTGGCCGACGACGTCTGCAACTCTTCCGCCTCCCCCAGCACCCGGCTCCTGTGCTTCCGGCCCGGTGAGTACGACACCCGCGGCGAGGCGCGAGCCATCGGCAGAATCGCTAAGGCCAACGGTTGGAACTCCATCACCGTGGTGACCTCCAGCTATCACGTGGCCCGGGCGCAGCGGCTGATGCAGCAATGCACGACCGCGGAAGTGCAGATGGTGAACTCCCACCCGGAGCTGAGCCTGGGACAGTGGCTGCGGCGGTTCGTGATCGAAACCGGAGGCCTCATGGACGTGTCGCTGCGGCCCGAATGCGCGAGTATGCATTAGGGGATGTAAGAATTAGAGGTTATGTGGTTGAGTTCTTCAGCCGACCAACCGTGCAGCTAGGCGAGGAGGACCGGAGTGGAAGACGAATCTGCCCACCAGACTCCCCCGTTGTCTGCCACTCCCCGTCACCTGCGCCGCCGCGCCCTCCACGACGAGGTTCCAGACGCACTGCTTGTTCCGGACGGTGAGCCCGTTCCTTCTTCTGACGGCAGTGCCGTCTCCGCTGAGGGCGCATCAGGCTTTAGCGCGAACGGACAACAAGTGGCGTACAAGCGCAAGCGGCTCATCGCCCTCATATCGGTAATTGTCGTTGCAGTCAGCGTGCCGGCACTTGTACTAGTCCTTCTACTTCTTGGCTGAACCTTCCAGGCAGGCCGTCCAAACTTCCGCTCAAGTTTTTGGGGAAATTTACTTGCATAACATCATGCCGATCTTCGGAACCAGGCCGGAAGCCATCAAGATGGCTCCCATCATCAACGAGCTCCGAAAGTCCCCGCTGTTCCGCTGCGTCGTGACCGTAACGGGCCAACATCGGGCCATGTTGGACCAAGTCAACGAACTTTTCGGCATTGTTCCGGACCACGACCTCGACATCCTGCAGCCTGGCCAGTCCCTCTCCGCCATCATGACCAGGACCATCGATGGGCTGGAAAAGCTCTTCGCCGAGAACGTGCCGGATGCCATTATCGTCCAGGGCGACACGACCACATCTACCGCGGCAGCTATCGCGGCTTTTTACCATGGCATTCCCGTCGTCCATGTCGAGGCGGGCCTCCGGAGCGGCGATCTCAATTCTCCATTTCCGGAGGAAGCCAACCGCAAGATCACCAGCCAGATTGCGAGCCTCCACCTCGCCCCCACCAGTGTCAGCCGGGCGAATCTCCTCGCCGAGGGAATTAGCCCTGAGAACATCGTCGTCACTGGCAACACCGTCATCGATGCGTTGCTGAGTACGGTCGGCAAGAAGGTCCGTTTCGCCGACACGGAGCTGGAGGAGCTCGCAACCAGCGGCGGGAAAATCCTGCTGGTCACGACCCATCGCCGTGAAAACCAGGGCGATGCCATGCGGGGCGTGGGAAGGGCCCTGGCCCGGATCGCCGACGCCGAACCTGACCTGGTGGTCGTCCTGCCGGTGCACAAGAATCCCGTAGTCCGTGACGCCCTGCTGCCTGCCCTTGAAGGCCGACCGAACATCATCGTCGTCGAGCCCCTGGCCTATGGGGAGTTCACCCGGATGCTCTCGCTGGCCCACGTCGTCCTGACCGACTCAGGCGGAGTGCAGGAAGAGGCGCCCAGTCTGGGCAAACCAGTTCTGGTGATGCGGGACAACACCGAGCGTCCTGAGGCGGTCGACGCTGGAACGGTGACGCTGATCGGCACTGACGAAGGAAGAATCTTTCAGGAAGTCGAACGCCTGCTGCACGACCAGGACCACTACGACTTCATGGCCAACGCGGTGAATCCTTACGGCGACGGCCGGGCCGCCGCGCGGACGGTGGCTGCCATCGAAGCCCTGCTGGGTGTCGGAGCGCGGAGCGCTGAGTTCACGGGCGGTTAGCGGAGAAGGTTGCGAGCGGCGGGCGGAAACGATGTCGAATTAACGCAAGGTTAACGCATGTTTGCCGGCATTCTTGGGCCGTCTGAACGATTGCGGCTAGGATTGAGCGCGGGGGAAGCGCGTTACGGCCGGCCTACGGTCCGAAACTGCCTGCTCGAGTGATGCAATGGCTCGCCGCTCCCGACCTATGGATCACTCGTCGAAGAGGAACACACATGAAAATCCAGGCCGTAATCCTTGCTGCCGGAATGGGAACGCGCTTGGCGCGCCCGCACCCGAAGCCCATGACGGAACTCAGCGATGGCAGGACCATCATGCATCAGCAGGTCCAGAATCTGACGACCAAATTCGGCAAGAAATTGCGGCTCACCATTGCTGTTGGTTTCAAGCTGGAAATGATTTTGGAACACGTCCCCAATGCCTCGTTTGTGTATAACGAAAACTTCGACCAGACCAACACGTCTAAGAGTCTCCTGAAGGCAATCCGCAACTCCGCTAAGGGCGGGGTGCTGTGGATGAACGGTGACGTCGTCTTCGACCCGGACATCCTGACGATGATCGAGCCCTACATCCAGCGTGACGAGTCCTTCGTCACCGTAGACATTTCCTCGGTCTCAGATGAAGAAGTCAAATACACAACCGACGCCGACGGAAAGATCCTGGAGCTTTCTAAAGTTGTTCCTGCAGACGTTGCCCACGGCGAAGCTGTCGGCATCAACTATGTGAGCTCGAAGGACAAAAAGAAGCTCCTCAAGCGTTTGATCGAAGTCGATGAACAGGATTACTTCGAGAAAGCCATCGAACTGACGATCACGCAGGACGATGTCAAATGGACGCCGGTCGACATCAGCGAGTTCTACGCCGTTGAGGTCGACTTCCCCGACGACCTCGTCCGGGCTAACGCCAGCATCTGACGTAGGGATCGCCGCGGATAGCGGGCGACTCCTGCCAGCGACGAGTGCCGGGCACCCCGGTCCATACGACCCCGACAGCAAAGGTTCATTCCAGTAAGTGCGACAGCAGGGCAAGGAGCAAGTACCGCGACGGGACGCCATTCGGTGGACCCTGGCCGGGGCTGCGGGTCTGGCGGTTCTCGCATCGAATGCGTCGAGGGGCTCCGGAACGGAAGCGAGCACTCAGGCCGCCCCGGATCGCCCGGATGCACCTAGGACGACGTCGGACGCATCGGTCGTAGCCGGACGGCAACGTGTTCTTGGACTGCCCTACCGCCGGCTGGCCCAGGGCCCCGCTATCGAACGAGTGATCCGTGAGGACCTTTGCCTCCGCAGGGAGTCTCCTTGGCGGACCGGCCTGGCCGCGTTTGGTCAGATTACCGATAGTCACGTTCTGGATGCCGCCAATCCGGGAAGGCTCTCTTTCCTGTGGCAGTACATGGATTTCTCAGACGGATTCCCCAACTCCGGCAAGTTTCGGCCGCACGACCTCCTAACGGTTCATGTTTTGGATGCATCGGTCCGGCAGATCAATGCTGTCGGGCGTGGACCCGTGAGCGGGCGGCCTCTGGACTGCCTGGTAGTAACAGGCGACCTCACCAATTCCTACTGCCTCAGCGAGTTGTCGGCTGCGGTTGGCGTCTTTGCGGGCGGGTCTGTGAATGCGCACGCGGGGGGCAGATACGTGGGCGTGCAAGACGAGGGTGCCGCTCCCCCTGCCCTCTTTAAGAGCATCTGGCATCCTGAGCCGGCCCCTTCTCCGCTCCGGAGGGATGACTGGCAACGCCTGTACGGCTATCCCACCGTGAAAGGTTTCCTTGCCGCAGCCGTCGAGCCCATAGCGGCCCCCGGCTCGGATTTCAAGTGGTACGTCGGCATTGGTAACCATGATGATGCAGGGCGGCCAGCCCGAGGAACACTATCCCCAAAGGCTCAGTTTGTGGATCTCGTGCGCATTGGGGACCGCCTACCCACGGAATTGCCTCCGGGAGTCAAGGCAAGCGAATTCTGGACTGAGGTCAGAAGGTCGGACGCCGCCCAACGCCACGCCCTTCTTGAGTCCTTGCCTTTCAGGAAAGTTCCGGCATCGACGCTCCGGCGAGCATTCAGCACGACGGAATTCATAGATGCGTGGTCTCATGGAGCGTCGAGGAAACTCCTTCCAACAAGGGGAGAAAGTTCCCTTGATAAGCCGTTTTATTCTTTTAGCATTTCAGCAGATGTCGTGGGCATCATGCTCAACACCGCGAGTCCCTCTGGTGGCACGGAGGCAGTACTGGACGCCGCCCAAGCCGACTGGCTTGAGAAGGAACTCGCCCTCCTCAGTGCAAGGTCGTACGACTCCAAGGGGCACCTTGTCCACTCCGACGCGGAGGACAAACTTGTAGTTCTATTCAGCCACCATCCCGCGACCGCCTTTGGCGAGGACTCCTCCCCGTCAGATGAGTCCTCGCCGTCGCTAAACCGATCGGCCATTTTGGACCTGATCGCACGCTTTCCCAATGTGATCGCATGGATGAACGGTCACACCCACCGGCACAGGGTGGCCTCGCATAAAGCCCGGTATGGATACGGTGGATTTTGGGAGATTACTACAGCGTCATTGATTGACTATCCGCAGCAATCGCGGATCGTGGAAGTCATGGACAACCGCAACGGCACCCTCTCACTCAACGCGACACTGGTAGACCATTCGACGCCGGAGAGCGTTGCATATGAAGGAGAGCACACCCCTGCGTCCCTTGCGGCGTTGAGTCTAGAACTCGCCATGAATCGCCCAGGGCTCAACTTTGATGCGGTGATGGGAACTGGAGCGGACCAAAATGTTGAACTGTTAGTGAGAAAACCGTATTGAGGAAAGAGCCCAAAACCGGGCCCATGACTCGGGTCGTGCGATTATTGAGACCAGGTTCGGAGACCGGATCCGCAGATGGCCGTAGTGGCGACGCACGTCCTGCAGTTGCCGCCCGCTCTCCTCGTGTAACGAATCAACGAATAGCCGCCACAGGCCGGCCACAGATGAAAGAAGCGAACCCACGAATGCCAGGTCCCAAGCAAACCCAAGCACTAGCTGCCCTGAAAGCCACCGCTGAGCGGAATCTGCGTCGCGTGTGGCGGGCGCTGCCCCCCGAGCAGAAGGCCCGTATTCGGAAGGCGGCTCACCCGGCGACGCTGGCAAAAGCTCAGCGACAAGTCTCGTCTGTGCCGGGATCGGCGGTGCAGCGGCCGCAGCTGGCTATCATCGTGTCCCTGACAGACCACGCTGACGATCCAGCGGGGACCCTGCGCAGCCTGGTGGGCCAGAAGCCGTCGGCACTGGAAATTATCGTCGTTGATACAACCGGTGGCAGCCTGGGGCAGCAAGCGGTGCAGGAGTTCGCTGAGCGGGACGGGCGGGTGAGGTACGTCATGCTCCCCGGGTTCCGTGCAGAGGAAGCCCGGGAACGCGCCATCGCACAATCGCAGGCGCCGTATCTCATGTTCCTTTCGGCCGGAGACATTATCGAAAAAAACTGCCTCGGCACCATGCTCACGTCGTTGCGCGAGACGGATTCCTCGTTCGCCGTCGGTATGACGGGTGTAGCCAAAGGAAAGACCAGCGCCGTCGCTGACTGGCAACGCAACCTCCATTCGGACACACGGCCAGGGGTAAACCTTTCCGAGATTCCAGAAATTATGCAGGATGGTGCCCTGGCCAACAAGGTGTTCGCACGCACCTTCTGGACCTCGGCGACTGCTGACATCCCCCAGGACCGTGACCACTGGCAATATCAAGCTGTGCCCTCCCTTTACTTGCGTGCTCCGTCCTTTGACGTTCTGGACGTGAAGGTTGTCAGCACCTCATTGGACGCCGCCGTCCGGCCCGCGCCTCGAGAACTGATCTGCAACCTGCAATACCTGGAGGACCGTCTTCACCGACTCCAATCCCTTGCAGAGGAGCTTCGACGCGTTGGAGCTCCGGCAGTTTATCAGCGCGCGCTTTCGCAGGAACTGGGCAATGGGCTCTTCCGCTTCTACGAAGTTGTACCCCGGACCCAGCAAGCGTATTGGGACCGCTTGCATGCCGTGGTGAGTGGCCTTTGCGAGGGCCAGGAGTTGAACTGGGATCTTCTTAGGATCCACAATCGGCTTATCCTGTCGGCGGTCCTTGCGGACAGGCGCGAGGACGTCGTACGCATCTGCAACCACCGTAGTGACTACGGCTCCAGCTTTCCCACCTTGATCACCGACGCCGGTCCAGTGGCCACCCCCAGGTACCTGGATGAACTGTCGGATTACGATCCGGCACTCTTGCCTTGCCGGGATGTTGACCTTCGGCTGGTCAGCAAGATGACGCACTTCGCTTGGCGGCCGGACGGCCTATTGGAGATTGGCGGTCACGCATACGCTTCGTCAGTCGACCCGATAGAAGGCGGACTCTCGATCCAAGCGTCGCTTGTAAGCGCCGACACCCAGCAAGCCATTCAACTGACCGTTCAGCGCTACTCGGACAGCAGCATTGACTGGGAATCGAATGACAATTGGACTTCATACGCCGAAGCTGGTTTCCGCACCACCATTGACCCTGCAGTAATGTTGGCTTCGGAGCACGCCTCGCAGGCCAACTGGCACGTTGTCCTGACCGTGAGCGCCGGCGGCAGGACACTTTCCGCACCGTTGAGTCGCCGCGACCTGAACGGGTCCACCGGCCAACTGCCAGTTGGTCCCTTGCTGGCGGATGCCCGAATGGCCGTTGAGATGCGGCCTGCAACCACCGGTCTCACATTTGTTCCGGTCACTCCCCTATATGTAGCCACCTCAATTATGCTGACGGGACGAACCCTGGAACTGACCGTCGAGTCCCGTTCTGCGCCCCTGGCGGCCAAAGTATCCATCGAGTCCCCCAAATTCGGCATCCGGAAAACTGCGACGTGCCTCAGCGTGGAGGGAAACACTGCCGTCTACGTCATCGACGTCCCCCCGCTGGGATCTGGCGCTTCCGCCACAGTTGAGTATGGATGGCAGCTGCGCCTCGACAGCGGTTTTAAGACCCCGCAGCCGGTGGCGTGGCCCGAAGGGTCCGCGGACTTGGAGGCACACTCCGATCAGACCCGCAGCCTGAGGCTCGGCCTGACGGGTTACGGGTTCATCACCGTCGAGGAGCGAAAGAACCGTGTAATCGCTTCCTCCGTAGAAGTCTCGGCCGACAAACGATATGTAAGGGTCGAAGGTACGGCAGACCTGCCTGTTATCCATGCTCCCCGCTTTGTCCTCTCCAGCGGGAAGGCCGTCATCCCCGCGACGGACGTCGTGTTGACGGTCCGCACCAACGACGGTAGCAACACCTTCGCTGCTGATTTCCTGTTGCCCCAAAATCCCTGGGGCGGCAAGGAAGTGATGCCGGAGATCGGCGCCTACAGCGTGCGCTTCGTCCCTCCGGGGGTCGCCGACCACCTCGGGTACTGGTTTCCGGCGTCGTCGGAACTTCAAACCCAAATGCCCCGCCGTATTGAGGCGGACCGGCTGGAGGTCGGCGTCAGCCGCTCCGCCAAGGCCGGCGCGCTAACCGTTCACCTGCGGCCGCCCTTCACCTCCGACGAACTGGGAAGATTCAACCAACAAACGCTTCGGACACCAGCGACTGCGGGCGGAGACGCCGAGCTCAAGGACGCGGTGCTCTTCATGTGCTTCGGCGGGCGCCGGGCCACAGACAGCCCGCGCCGCCTGTTGGAGGAATTCCAGCGTCGCGGGACCCAGTGGCCTATGTACTGGGCTGTTGCCGACTTCTCGGTGCCTGTACCCGTTGGAACGAAAGCGGTGCTCATTGGCTCTGTGCTCTGGTATCAACTGCTGACCGAGTCCCGGATTCTGATCAACAACAACAACTTCCCCTTCTACTTCCGGAAGCGGCCGGAGCAGGTCTACATTCAGACTTGGCACGGCACTCCACTCAAGAAGCTAGGCAACGACGTCGCGCGCACCAATTTTTCGCTGTCCTACTGGAACCTGATGTGGCGGGAGGCAGGCTACTGGGATGCGTTGCTGGCGCAAAACAGCTATGCCGCTGACGTTCTCGCAAACTGTTTCGGTTTTGATGGGCGTGTTGTCGCGGAAGGATATCCGCGGAACGACAGTCTTACCGCAGAACGGATGGAACAAGACCGGCCAGCCATCCGCCGGCGCCTCGGAATACCCGACGGCAAGACCGCAATTCTTTATGCACCAACGTGGCGCGACGATGCCAGGACCGCCTCTAAACAGTACGAGATGGTCACCTACCTCGATTTCGAAGCGGCGCAGCAGGCGCTGGGCGAAGACTACGTGCTGCTCCTGCGTGGTCACCACAACATCGCGAGCCAGCGACAAACAGCATCAAATAAGTTCGTCATCGACGTGACCGAATACCCCGAAGTCAACGATCTCTACACGGCCGCGGACATCCTGGTTAATGACTACTCGTCCGTCATGTTTGACTTCTGCGTCACTGGCAAGCCCATCCTGTTCCTGACGCCTGACATCGCTCAGTACCGCGACTCGACCCGGGGTTTCTACTTCGACCTTGAGGAAAAGGCCCCGGGACCGCTCCACAGCACCACGGATGAGGTGGTTCGGTCCATAAAGAACATCGGCTCAGTGTCCCGCCGCTATGCTCCTAAGTACGAGGCGTTCGTCGAGATGTTCGCTCCACACTGCGACGGGAGCGCCACGACCCGTGTCTTTGACGCGTTATGGCCTGAAGTGCCGGGCGTGCCCCTGGCCGTCGGAGCCAGCCACCTGGGTTCGGAGACGGAACAATAGTCCCCCGCTGACGCGGCAATAAATGACGAGCATGATTAGGCGCCGGACAGTTCGTCTGTCCGGCTACCACGACTTTAGGACGCAGTACAAACCATGAGCCCCGCGCAAGACACGATCGAATACGGCCTTCTCCTCGAGGAGAAAATGGAATGGAACGCCGCCGTTGAGGTTTACACCGCCCTGATGGTCAACCCGGATGGTAACGAGGCCGAACTTGAATATCGCCTCGGCCATGCGCACTTCCATCTGAGCCAGTACGAACAGGCAGTGACTCACCTTCAGGCGGCCGTAGCCCTTCAGCCGGACAAGGCGTCATGGCACTACCGGCTCGGCTACGTCTTCGAAAAGTTAGCAAGTTTTGAGGAAGCCGTGCGGGCCTATCAGTCCTCGCTTGCTTTGGAACCTGGACATGCCAGGCGTATTGAGCGGCTTCGCTCAGCGTCAGCATCGGCAGAAAGGGTGCTAGCAGCAAGGCTCGAAGACCAAGTTTCTAGAGGAAAGCACCATCTTGCGCGGGTCGAAGAGCTGACCGCTGGTAAGGCCCCCTTGTGGCAGCTTATTGACGCACTGAGCGATGGACTGGAATTCCACCGAGATGATTCTGCATGGCTTATCCGGCTGGCAGATGCCCAGTTTTCGATGAATCGGTTTGTCGAAGCCGGTGAAAATTATGCTGCCGCGGCACACCTGAAGCCTGATCAAGCGGATCTTCACTTCCGCGCGGGTTGGTGCTGGGAACTTACCGGACGGCACGGCGAGGCCCAACGCGCGTACGATCGGGCCATCGCAACCGACTTCGTGCTGGATGCTCGCGCCTTTGGTGTTGGTGTGTTCTTCCAGAAGCGGGGTCGCTGGGTAGCAGCCGCGGATGCTTTCAAGTCAGCCATTCGCCTCAACCCAACGTCGGCCGAGCTCCAGTACAAACTTGGTTACGCACTGATGCGCTCCTACAAATGGCACGAGTCCATCGAGTCCCTCCGAATGGCGGTTGCAATGGACCCTGCCGTTCCCCTGTGGCATTACCGACTGGGCTTTGCCTATGAGCGGCTCGCCGAGTGGGAGGATTCTGCGCACGCCTATGAATATGCGACAACCATTCATGAGACCGCACCCTCGTACTGGTACTACCGGTTGGGTTATGTCCTTACTCAGGCACACGAGTTCAAGCGCGCGTGTCTGGCGTTCGCTTCAACTATGAAATCGCTGGGTGCGGCGGATGATAAACAGACCCACACCGCGCTATCCGCATACGAGGCACGACTCCTTACCGACAGCCTCCGCGCAGCAGTGAAGTCACAATCGGCTGAGCGCTGCTTTTTGGCGGGGGATCGACTGAGTCTCCGGGGTATGTACGCACTTGCTGCAGAAGCCTACGATGCTGGAGTGAAACGGATGGAAGTCCACTCTCCCGAAGCCTACTTTCGGTTGGGCAGTGCCCTGCAGAAAACCGGAGACTTTGAGTCCGCCTGCCTGGCATATGCCGAAACACGACTATTCAAGCGCGCACACGGCATCGATACAGCCGCTTACAGGAAGAACAAAGAGCTCAATCAGTCGATGATTTACACCGACTACCTAGAGACACTTCCGTTGATTCCCCAAACAATACTCTATGAGGCAAGCCACGGCGGCTCAGTCTCATGCAATCCGCTGCAGATCTTTCGGAGTCTCATAAAGGATCCGCGGTTCACCTCCTGGACCCATGTTTGGATACTTAACGATAAATCCCGTATTCCCATCGAATTAGCAAACAAGAAAAATGTAATCTTTGCGTCACGCGACAGCGATTTATACCTTCGATATCTGACCACAGCTACCCACCTAATTAACAACAACACGTTTCCGCCCTACTTCGTCCGACGAGAGGGACAGAAGTATCTGAATACTTGGCACGGCACGCCACTTAAAACATTGGGCAAAGATATTAAGAATGGTTTTATGGACCACCGAAATGCTGCCAGAAACTTTCTGCATTCCACTCACATGATTGCTCCCAATATATTTACGGCGAAGTGTCTTATCGAGAAGTATGACGTCGAGGGTATCTTTGCCGGGGCAATGGCGGTCACCGGCTATCCCCGCATCGATGCCACCGTGGGAGCCAGCCAGCAAAAAAAGACTGAACTTCGCCGCCGACTGGGCATCCGCGAAAATCAGAAAATCGTGTTGTATGCACCCACCTGGCGCGGATCGCTTGGAGCACTGGAAGATAACGGCATCGACATCGCGGGGGTTATGCGCCAGCTCGCCACTTTGGGCTGCGCACCGCTGTACCGAGGCCATGCGCTCGCCTCTAGCGACGAGGTCTCTAGTGATTTCATGGTGCCGGACGACATTCCAACCAACGATCTTCTTGCGATAGTGGATGTGCTGGTTACTGACTACTCCAGCATCTTTTTCGATTTCATGGCAACCGGCCGCCCGATCGTCTACTTTGCCTACGATCTAGAGGAATATTCCTCCGAGCGCGGCATGTATTTCGAACTGGAGTCTTTGCCGGGCCAAGTGTGCATCGATACCGCGGAACTGCTCCAGGGAGTCTCGAAATCGCTCGAGGACACACTGATCGACGATAAGTACCGGGCAGGCATAGATCAGTTCTGCTCAGTTGAGGATGGATTCTCTACAGACCGAGCGATAGAGTTTTTCTTTTTCGATGCGCAAGACTCTGTCATATCAGAAATTCGCCAACCGAAGCGTAACGTCCTTTTTTACCAAGGCTCTTTCATTCCGAATGGCATAACGACTTCCTATCTCAACCTCGTGAGCAACGTTGACAAAGGTTACAACCGCTTGTTTGTGGCGGTTGAGCCATCCACAGTGGCATCAGATGAACGCCGACTTGAAAAATTTTCTCAGAACCCGGACCATGTCCAAGTCCTCGGCCGCGTCGGAGGGCAGCTTGTTACCGCAGAGGAACGATGGGTAATCGACAAGTTCAACGCGACGGGTGACCTCGCATCACCGGAGTTGTGGGATATCTACGACCGTGCTTTCCAACGAGAATTTCGGCGACTATATGGTGATGCCAAGTTCGATGCAGTAGTTTGCTTTGAGGGATACGCAAGATACTGGGCGGCATTATTTGCAAACACAACAACACTCACTGCCCGAAAGTCGATCTATTTGCATAACGACATGCATCGCGAATGGCGTCATCGGTTCCGCTACTTGGAGTCGATGTTCCGGCTTTATGCAAAGTTCGACAAACTGGTGTCAGTAACTAAAAGTGTGCATGAGGAGAACATCCGCCAGTTGTCGACAGACTTCCATCTACCGGCTGCAAAGTTCACGTATTGCAACAATGTCGTTAATGCGGTTGAAGCACACCAGCTAGCAGCTGAAGTATTAGATGACGATCTCCATGACTGGATGAGTGCTGGTTCGAAAAACTTCATCACCATGGGACGCTTGTCTCCGGAGAAAGGCCACGCCAAGCTCATCAATGCGTTTGCCCACGTGGTTAAGCTAAATCCGTCTTGTACATTGACAATTCTTGGCGACGGGCCCCTCAGATCTGAGTTGGAGAAACTAATTGTCGACTTAGCTCTAGAGTCAAACATCTGTTTGGCCGGCTTGCGCCTCAACCCGTTTCCGGCCCTGCGAAAAGCGGACTGCTTTGTATTTTCTTCAGATTACGAGGGACAGGGCCTTGTGGTTCTTGAGGCTCTCATTCTTGGTGTTCCTGTCATTTCAACTGATGTCGTCGGACCAAGGAGCATCCTGGAAGACGGACACGGACTGTTGGTCGAAAACAGTGTCCGTGGCTTAGTTGATGGAATGCTACAGTTTCTTAACGGAAAGATGCCTAGAACTTCTTTTAACTATGAAGATTATCAGGTTGATGCCATAAAGCAGTTTGAACTGATAGCACTTGATGGCCAGTGAATATGGCTTCTCGTTGGTAGCCACGATCCTGACATTTATACGTTATCTAATGAGATGCGATCTAAATCTTGCGAAACGGAGTCTGAAGAAATGAAGGAAATTCGCCTAGATTTGAGGGACAACCTCCGCTCTCTCATGGAAAGGACTTCCGACCTAGAACCTGATGCAAGCTACGTTCAAGTTGATCATGGATCAGAATCAAAGGCTGATGAGAGCCTTATCAACATTTCGAGGAGAAACCCTGCAGCAAAGTCGCTCCTAAGCAGCCTAGCCTCCAAGGGATTCTATCTTTATCGGGTAACGGATGATGGTAGTCGTTTTGTTCGCGACCATACAATCGGGAAACTGTGGCATCGAGTAAAGGACGGCGATTTCTCTGTAAACGAAGAGGGCCTTATTTATTCATTTACTCCCGCCACAGTCACTTCAGAGTTTACTCGTATTTTGGTTGTATTTTCTTCTATGAGTACTAGTATTTATAACCCCAGCATAATGCGGTACTTCGAACAGAACTTTCGATCTGCTCAGCGACATGTTCCTCCCAACACAGCAGTACTCCGAATCGCGGATATTGGCGGGGTTGTCGGCGCTTTCTACCTTAACACTGTACGGAACCCTGATAATGCGACGCGGGTTCGCCGCCTCATATGTGACGTTGCTATCCAGCACGGCGTTTCTCTGAAGGATATTGTTCTATACGGCGCTTCGAAGGGTGGCACCGCGGCTTTGTACCACGGACTGACCGGAGGTTTTAAGTCGATTGCTGTTGATCCTGTGATTTCCGATGAGTACTATGTCTCGAAGTACCAAGACTCACATTTTACGACCGCGGATATCTTTCCCGAAAAGAAGCAGGACGTCTTCCAACGCGTGGTCGCACAAGCAGTTGCAGGTGATTCTCGCACGGCCGCGGACAGTACCACGACTGCAGTTATATACTCGGAGAGGTCGCCGCAATACGCTGCCATCCAGGAGATCGCTGCCCTGAAACTTCAGCACCGTGCCGCGTTCTTTAATTGCATCAATTCTGAGATTCTTGATCATCCGGACGTAAGCCCGAAATCGCTTAATACGGCGGCCATGCTTATGAACATGTTTTTTTATGACCTACCGTTAATGCCGGGTTTGCGCCGTATTGTATAGCATGAGCGTCATCCGCCTATGCTGTTTGCCCCCTAGTATTGCCACCCGGCTAATCGCCCTTCTCAACTGTAAAAAGGAACGTCCAGATGGAAGACAGCTCTACTCCTGCATTAGCCTCGCTTGAGCGGGGTCTCAGATCCATAGCTGACTTGCTGGAAAAGCAGACGCAAAGTATAGAGACACAAGGAAGAACCATAGCGAGGCTACAGTCAGAGTCTTGGGAACAGGCTCGGATGCTCGAGGTTCTCGGACGAATTGAACTAAGGGACGTGTTGACCGAAGTCCGTCGGACGATTCAGGACCGGCAACTTTCCATGATGGAATCTGTGAACCAACTGGCCGAAGGCAAGTCAATAGCACGTTGGGGCGACGGCGAGATCAAGTTGATGCTCCAGCCCGAATTCGATCTCATGTTCCAGAAGTCCTCCGAGGACCTCGCCAAGGATCTAAGGTCTCTAATGGTCGCGCACGACAGTATGTCCGAAAATCTACTGCTCGCGCTACCGACTGTGTATACCACTCGTCTCTGGATGGGCATTTGGGCCGAAAACTGGCACAAAATGAAGCCTCTTTTAGAAGCGTCGACTGCGAAGTGGGCTAACACCCACATCACGCGGCCCTCATTCTTTCAACGTCATGGCCAAACAGCCGTCGACGCCTGGCGGAAGGTTTGGGACGGCAAACGAGTCTGCATTGTGGCAGGCAAGGGATCTCGGTTCGAATTGATTCCGCAGCTTTTTGACAACGTAGCGAGTGTATCAAGAGTAGATTCGGAACCCACGGATGCCTACGCTAGTCTTGGGCAGCTGAAGGAAAGCTTAGAAGGCATTTCAAACGTCGACCTGTTTCTCATTGCTCTTGGTCCCACGGGGACCGTCCTCGCCGGACATTTGGCCTCCCCTGAGGGAGGTTCACGACAGGCTATCGACATAGGCCACCTTGCCTCCAGCTACGCCAATGTGTTCACCGGTGGTAAGGTCCCGGAGGGCCTTCCGACTCGTCTCTGATCCGACAGAATCAGGGTCGAGTGTAGACGCCTGGAGGCTCGGCTCGACGCCTCACGCGTGCTGGGCCACTGGGTCCGATTCCTCCGATCGGGCGCTAACGATCCTGCTCTTTCAGATCCAAAAGAACTCTTTACCCTGCTCTTCACGGTTCTGAGGACATGATCTCGTGTCGGAGATATTGCGGTGGCCCGCGGCCCTGCGGGGATGAGCGTCCCAGCATTCAACCTGGAACAGGACGACGAGCCTATCGTTGTGGCGGCCGACCCTGCCACCGGCATCATCAACCTGCCTGACTATGCGGTCATTTCCGCCACCGCACCGGCTGATGGCTGGCGCCGGGTCATTGTGGAAACCGACCTGCCTTCGGGGTGCCCGATCTGTGGGGGCGTCGTGAGGAGGCGGAAGAAACGACGCTTCCAGTAGATCCGGGACATCCTCGCCCCCAGCGCCGCGAAGGTCCTCTGGGTCCAACTACCGCCGGCACTGCCGGGAATCCGCCTGCCCGCGGCTCTCGTCCTTCGAGTCCACCGCCCGAGTCCCGCGTCGTACCCGATTCACGTCCCAGATCCGGGACCTCGTCATTGATGCGATTTTCAGTTCCTGCCGTGTCCGAGACCGCCGCCGCGTTCGCGCTGTCGTGGTGGATGGCCCGCCCCATTGACCGAAGAGTCTTTGCCGCCGACGACCCGACGGGGAACTCCAAGCCGTTTGAAAGGTGAAGGAGCAACTCAGAGCACTGCTGCGCACAGATGCTCTGACCAATTCCGCCGTGGCGAAAGAGGAACTCAAAATCTTGGCCGAAGCAGCCGGACTATTTGAACCAACAAGCTCTGCCGCACGGTCCGCTAGTGGTGGATCGAGATCGACGTCCTCACCAGCACCGGCGGAAGCCAGTCCACGCAAGCGGAGAGCCAGGTTCCCCAGACGCACGTCGTTCTCGATCGTCGTATGGACCGCTACGCGGAACAGCGGCGCTTCCTGCCAAGGACGGCCCGCTTGGCCCGGTCTCACTTCTGATAGGACGCGCGAGACGCGTCACTTGCTTTTCGTGTTCTGTCAGGGAAGTCCCACCGTTGCCACGATCATATTGTGGTCGGAAGGGAAGATGCCGGTGTAGTTCCCTGCCGCATCCAGCTTCGCCACCGTCTCCCACTTGGAGACGCGCATCTTCGACGTGAGAATGTAGTCGATGTTTGTTCCGTTGGCCGCGGGATTAGCGTTCGCCCTCGGAATTGTTTCCAACCCATTCCAGCTATTGATGTTGGCGTTGATTCTGGACTCGGCTGTGGCCTCCATGCTGGGGAATTCCTGCCGGTAGTCGTTACCGAGGGGGTCGACCAGACCATTCGCCGTCATAACGTCGTAGGGAGCGTTTGACGGTTCCAACCATTTGTTGGAGTTCAAATCGCCCGCGAAGATAACCGGCAGGTCTTCCGTATTCTGGCGCTTGATCTCAGAAATTATGGTCTCGGCCTGCTGTTTACGCAGCTCATAGAACCCCTCCGCCTTGCTGGATGACAAGTGGGTATCCCCGAAGAAGAACAGTTTCCCTGTGGATTTTTGACGCACAACAGCCCAAGCGAAGTAGCGGCGGTTCTCCGGCACGATGCTTTCCGGAAGCGCTTTGGAGCCGGACCGAACTACGTCCATGGTTCTGGAGTTGTAGAGGATTCTTGTGCCCTGGGATGCGCCCTGGTCCTGGTAGACACAGTCAGTCGGCGTCGTTGAGTTTACGCAGTTGTTTCTCTGAGTGTTGGTCAGTTCGTACGGGGCGCCGGCGGCCTTCAGCCGCTGCTGCAAATCTTCGAACTGGGTGAGCCCTCCGCTATATCCTGCTTCATTGAGCCACGCTTGCGAGGCTTCCTGAATGCCGAGAACGTCCGGCATTTTGGATTTGATGGTGTCGACGACGACTCCACGCCGGTCGGCCCAGGGCAGGGCGTTGACGTTCTCTTCGTCCCCCGAGATGCAATTGGCGCAGGTGACGTTGAAGCTGGCCACGGACAAGGGGTTGACCAAAGGTGGTGGTGCCGGCGGCGCCACCAATGTCTTCTGGGACAGTACCGGTGTGTAGTCGCTAAGTGACACTCCCTCGCCGTCAATTACGCGGACCTGGAAGTAGTAGGTGGTCGAGGGATTGAACCCCCGCCTTTCAACGTGGGTCGTTCCGGCATACCTGTGCCACGTCGCGTCCGACATGTCTGCCTTGGTTGCCACCGCAAGGCGATAACCCGGCGCGTTTGGAACAGGGTTCCAGCTTAGGTTCACGGTGCGGTAGGTGGCACTCGCGATGAAACCTGTAGGTGTCGGATATGGGTCAACCGGTGTCGTGAAACTTACCGCCGGTGAATATGATGTTAGGTTTTCGCCCGCAGCACCGATGACTCGTACGCGAGCGAAATACGCGGTCGTTGGCTTCAGCCCCGTGACAGTCCCGGACGATGAGGTGAAACGGGTGAACTTTGAGTCGCTCATGTCCGGCTTGCTGTACACCTGCACCCGGTACCCGGGAGCTGAAGGCACCGCATTCCACGCCACTCCGGCCGAACTGTGGTCGACGGCGATAGCGGTCAGCCCGGCGGGCACCGCGAAGGCGGGAGCTGCCGCGGTCGTGACCGAGATCGGCGCCGAATAGGCCGTCAACGAAACCCCGTCATCGGAGATCCCCCGGACCCGGAACTGATACGTGGTGCTCTTCACCAGATTCTTGATCTCCGCCACCGAATCCGTGAACCGGAAAAACGCAGAATCACTCATGTCCGGCTTGCTGTACACCTGCACCCGATACCGCGGCACATTCGCCGACTTCGTCCACGACAACGTCACCGACGTATCCGTCTGAACCGTCGACTTCAACCCCGCCGGCACCGCGAAGGCGGGAGCTGCCGCGGTCGTGACCGAGATCGGCGCCGAATAGGCCGTCAACGAAACCCCGTCATCGGAGATCCCCCGGACCCG
>NZ_JAXCHX010000004.1:0-177922 GCF_035984855.1 Arthrobacter sp. MP_M4 | reverse complement strand
GCCGGACTCACACCAACAACCCTCGCGATCCACTCACTGGCCAGCCCCTCATCGGCCATCAGCAAAACCTGGGCCCGCTGGACCTCCCGGTGAGACGCCGTCTGAGACTTTGAAAGTGTCTCCAACAAGGCTCGCTGGGCGTCCGAGACCACCAAGGCAGGAGCAAGATTCGACATACCCCAATCTTAACAGCCAAACCTTTAACTATTTTGGAGACACACCACTAGGCTCAGGACCGCGCGGGGCCGGCGCCGCGGCACCCGCCTGGCACAGCACCGGCCGCCCCCGGAAACCCGGGGACGGCCGCAGCGGCAGGTGGTGGCTCTACGCCAGCGAGGACACCGAACCGCTGAAATGCCGGCGGCCCGAATGCGGACTCCAGGCCACGAACTCTGAACGGCTCCAGGCGCCGTCTTCGCCCTGGACCGTGCTGATATCCAGCGCTACCCGGGCCGGAAGGAAGACCGGGGCCTCGAAGGCCACATCCCAGCTGAACGCGTCGCCCTTCGCGGCGCCGACGTCGGCCAGGGCGCGGGAGGCCAGATACATGCCATGGGCGATGGAACGCCGCAGGCCGAGGGCTTTGGCACTGAGGACGCTGAGGTGGATCGGATTGAAGTCACCGGACACGGACGCATAGGCGCGCCCGGTGTCCACGCCAAGCTGCCATAACGCCGTCGGATCGGGCGGCGTAAAACGCGCCGGAGCCGGCACGCCCGAGGGTTTGTCGGTTCCGGGCAGGAACACGCCCTTGGCAAGATAGCTGGAAACGCCGCGCCAGCTGACAGCGTCCTCCCCCGAACGTCGGACCTCGGTGACGAGATCCAGCCGGGTGCCGGAGCGGTGGCCCCGCAGATTCTCCGCCCAGGCCCGAATGTCCAGCGGGTCCGTGAAATACAGTGGCGCAGACTGCACTACGTGGTTGTCCAGGTGGATCATCCCCAGCAGCGGCAGCGGAAAGTCATCCCGGTTCATCACGCTCATGGCCAGCGGAAACGCCAACGCATGGACGAACCCCCCCGGCAGGACATCGCTTGCGGTTTCGCCGATCAGGTGCTGGAACGCCGTGAGGTTTTCCACCGATGCCAGGACGCCGCGTACCTCGTGCGGCGTCTCCGGAAGCCCGGCGGCTGCGTGCGCGCCCAGCACCCTCCGGCGTGCAGCGGTGGCCGCCGCGTTGACATACAGTTTCGACAAGGACGGCATCTCGCTCAGGATGACCGGGGGCGACGGCGTCATGCTCCCACCAGGTTCTGCCCGCACACCCGCAGCACCTCGCCGGATATGCCCCCGGCCGCGTCGCTGGCCAGGAATGCGATGGCCTCGGCGACGTCGTCTGGCTGGCCGCCCTGCTGGAGCGAGTTCAGCCGGCGGGCCACCTCACGGGTAGCGAAAGGAATCTTCGCGGTCATCTCCGTTTCGATAAAGCCCGGAGCCACCGCGTTGATGGAGCCGCCGTGCTCGCCGAGCAGTGGTGCCGTGGCCCGGACCATGCCCATGACACCGCCCTTGGAAGCGGCATAGTTGGTCTGGCCCCGGTTCCCGGCGATCCCGCTGGTGGAGGCGACCGAGACGATCCGCGGTGAACTCCGGAAATGCTCCGAGGCCAGCAGGGCCGCGTTGATCCGCAGCTGGGCGGCAATGTTGACGGCGATGACGGATTTCCAGCGGCCCTGGTCCATGTTGGCGAGCAGCTTGTCCCGGGTGATGCCGGCGTTGTGGATGACGATGTCCAGCCGGCCGTGGCGTTCCACGGCGTGATCGATGATCCGTTGCCCGGCGTCTTCCCGGCTGATGTCCAGTTGCAGGGCGGTGCCGTGCACCTCGTTGGCCACCGCTGCGAGGTGGTCTCCGGCGGCCGGGATATCGACCACGACGACCCTCGCTCCGTCGCGGCGCAGCGCGCGGGCGATGGCAGCACCGATTCCGCGGGCGGCTCCGGTGACCACGGCAACCTTTCCAGCCAGGGGCTGATCGGCATCGGCCGGCAGCCGCCCGGCGTCCGAGGATACCGTGAGGAACTGCCCGTCGATAAACGCGGACCGGCCGGAGAGGAAAAACCGGAGCGCGCCAAGAGTGCTGGGGCTCGTGGCGGTGGCGCCGTCGGCGAGCAGGATGCCGTTGGCGGTGGCACCGGCACGGAGCTCTTTCGCGAGTGAGCGCAGGAGCCCGTCCACGCCCTGTCGGGCTGCCGCGGCAGCGGGGTCCGCGCTGTCCGCAGCGCTGCGCGAGACCGTGATCACCCGGGAGTTCGGAGCAAGGTCCCGCAGCGATGTGGCGGCGGTGAGGACGGGCTTCTCCAGGTCTTCGGGCCGGGTCAGCTCGTCCAGCACAAGAATGATGGCGCCGAGCTTCTCCTTAGGCACGGCGTGGCGGCGCACATCGAGGTTCCAGGACAGCAGGGTCGCGGCGAGCCGATCGGCGCCGCTGCCGCCTCCTTGAACCAGGATGGGTCCACTGATAAGCGGCTGGCCCGGGTGGTGGCGGCGCAGCACCACCGGCTGGGGCAGCCCGAGCTTCCTGGCGAGATCGCGGCCGAGTCCCCGGCTCACCAGTGCGGTGTATTTGTCAGTCATGGAACTCTCCTAGCTGGCTTCAAGAATGGCGACGACGCCCTGGCCGCCGGCGGCGCAGATGGAAATGAGCCCGCGGGCCGGACGGCCGTTGATGCTGCCCTTGGCGTGCAGCATCTTCGCGAGCGAGGCGGCGATGCGTCCGCCGGTAGCCGCGAACGGGTGGCCCGAGGCAAGGGACGAGCCGTTGACGTTGAGCTTGGAGCGGTTGATGCTGCCGAATGCTCCAGCCAGGCCCAGCCGGGTGCGGCCGAATTCCTCGTCCTCCCAGGCGGCGAGGGTGCTGAGTACGGTCCCGGCAAAGGCCTCGTGGATTTCGAAGAAGTCGATGTCGTCAAGGCTGAGACCATTGCGGGCCAGCAGGCGCGGCACAGCGAACGCGGGTGCCATCAGCAGCCCGTCCTTGCCGTGCACGAAATCGACCGCTGCCGCCTCGCCGTCAACCACGGTGGCCAGCTTGGGCAGGTCATGGGCGTCGGCCCACGCCTCCGAGGCGAGCAGGACGGTGGACGCGCCGTCCGTGAGCGGAGTGGAGTTGCCAGCCGTCATGGTCGCTTCGGCACCCAGATTCTTGCCGAACACGGGCTTGAGCGTGGCCAGCTTTTCCAGGCTGGTGTCGGCGCGCAGGTTGGAGTCACGGGTGAGGCCGCGGTAAGGGGTCAGCAGGTCATCGAAGAAGCCGGCATCGTAGGCTGCGGCGAGGTTGCGGTGGCTGTGAAAGGCCAGTTCGTCCTGCGCCTCACGGGTAATCTTCCACTGCGCGGTGGTCAGGGCCTGGTGCTCCCCCATGGACAGTCCCGTGCGCGGTTCTCCCGTGCTGGGAGCGTCGGGGGTGAGGTCTTTGGGCCGGAGGCGGGCCAGGACCTGGAGCCGCTGCGGCAATGTTTTGGCCCGGCTAAGGTCCAGGAGCACTTCGCGCAGGCCCTCGCTGACGGCGATGGGGGCATCAGAGGCGGAGTCGACGCCGCCGGCGATGGCGGAGTCGATCTGGCCGAGCTTGATCTTGTTGGCCAGGCCCAGGACCGTTTCCAACCCGGTCGCGCAGGCCTGCTGCAGGTCATAGGCCGGGGTTTCGGCGGACAGTGCGGAGCCGAGCACGGCCTCACGCGTCAGGTTAAAGTCACGGGAGTGCTTGAGCACGGCACCGGCGGCGACTTCGCCGATGCGCTCGTCCTGCAAACCGAACCGGGCGATGAGACCGTCGAGGGCTGCGGTCAGCATGTCCTGGTTGGAGGACTTCGTGTAGGCACCCCCGGACCGGGCAAACGGAATGCGGTTGCCGCCGACGATGACCGCCCTGCGAAGCCGCGGTCCGGCGGAGGTGGCTGCCGGAGTGCCCTCCGCAGTGTCCTGGCCGGCGTTCTCTGCCGGCGCAGGGACAGTCGGGCTCGATTCCTTCGGTCCAAGTGCGGACTTTCCGTGGACGGACATGGGCTGTCTCCTTTGATCAAAGCGGGTTACCGATACCCAGCGTACCTGATACGCTGGGTATCGTGAACATGCCCCAGACTGAAATTTCCGGCGGCGCGCCGGCCGGTTCCCCTGTCTCCAGTGGCGGCAGTGTGGACGGGCGCGCCTCGCGCTGGCAGTCCCATCGTGAAGAGCGTCGCCGGGAGCTGATTAAATCGGCCCGCAAGGCGGTGCACCGGCTCGGAAGCGACGCCTCCATGGAGGACATAGCCGCCGCAGCGGGGACCTCCAAGTCAGTGTTCTACCGGTACTTCGGCGATAAGGCGGGCCTGCAGCAGGCTGTGGGCCAGGTAGTGCTGAGTCAGATGCAGCGCCGCATCCAGGAAGCCGCCCAAAGCGCCCAGACTCCCCGCGAGGGACTGCTGGCGATGGTCTCCGCCTACCTGCAGATGGCCGAAACCAGTCCCAACGTCTACAGCTTCGTCACCCGCTACACTCCCGGCGACGCGGAAGCCGCCGGCGCCGGCCTCACCACGGCCGGTCCACTGGGCCATTTTTTTGCCGCCATCAGCGACATGATCGCCCGGCCCATGCGGAACCACCTCGGCGATTCCGCCGGCCGGGAGGCAGTGATCGGCTTCTGGCCGAATGCCGCCATCGGCATGGTCCGAAATGCCGGCGAGCAATGGCTCGCAAGTCCGGCCTCGCCCGCCAAGCCCGGGCAGGAGGCCATGGCACGCCAGATCACTGACTGGCTCTGCCTGGGCATCGCCCCCGAACTCCGCGTGGCAGCCCCGGACCCGGCATCCCCGAACTCCACCGGAACGATCCCCACAGCCCCGACCTTGTCAGAACCAACGAAGGAATCGACATGACCGAACTAGCCCACCGCACCGCAGGCTCCGCACAGGCCACCCCGGCTCCGGCCACCCTCCGCCCGGGGGCCCCAACCGGCGCAACGGAACCCGTCGTCGACGTAGCAGAGCTGGGCGAGTTGCTGCTGGGCAAGTGGGCGGACACCCGCCGCACCGCGCGGGCGCTTGCAGGACGCCCGGAACTGCACAAGACAGAGGGCCTGACCCACACCGAGCACCGCCGGCGCGTCTTCGGCCAGCTAAAAATCCTCGTCGAAAACGGCGCCGTGCACCGCGCCTTCCCTGCGGAGGTCGGCGGCGCGGACGAGCACGGCGGCAACGTGGCCGGCTTCCAGGAACTCGTCATCGCCGACCCCTCCCTGCAGATCAAGGCCGGCGTGCAATGGGGCCTGTTTGGCTCCGCCGTGAGCCACCTGGGTACCGCCGAACACCACCGGAAGTGGCTGCCGGGCATCATGAACCTGGACATACCGGGCTGCTTCGCCATGACGGAGACGGGGCACGGCTCCGACGTCGCCAGCATCGCCACCACCGCCACGTACGACCCCGCCACCGAGGAATTCGTGGTGCACACTCCCTTCCGCGCGGCGTGGAAGGACTACATCGGGAACGCCGCCGTGGACGGCCTCGCCGCCGTCGTGTTCGCCCAGCTGGTCACGCGGGGCGTGAACCACGGCGTTCATGCCTTCTACATGGACCTCCGCGATCCGGACACCAAGGAATTCCTGCCCGGCATCGGAGGCGAGGACGACGGAGTCAAGGGCGGACTGAACGGCATCGACAACGGCCGGCTGCACTTCACCCAGGTCCGGATCCCCCGCACCCATCTGCTGAACCGCTACGGCAACGTCGACGCCGACGGCAGCTACAGTTCCCCCATCGCCAGCCCTGGCCGGCGGTTCTTCACCATGCTCGGCACCCTCGTCCAAGGCCGCGTTTCGCTCGACGGCGCGGCCGTCACCGCCTCGAAACTGGCCCTGAAGACGGCGATCCAGTACGCCACGGAACGCCGGCAGTTCAATGCCTCCTCGCCCACTGAGGAGGAAGTGCTGATGGACTACCAGCGCCACCAGCGCCGGCTGCTGACCCGGCTCGCCACCACCTACGCCGCGGGATTTGCCAGTGAGCAGCTGCTGCAGAAGTTCGACGACGTCTTCTCCGGCCGTGCCGACACCGACGAGGACCGGCAGGACCTGGAAACCCTTGCGGCTGCCCTCAAGCCGCTCAGCACCTGGCACGCACTCGACACCTTGCAGGAGTGCCGTGAGGCGTGTGGCGGCGCCGGATTTCTGATCGAAAACCGCTTTGCGTCGCTGCGCGCCGACCTCGACGTCTACGCCACCTTCGAAGGCGACAACACCGTGTTGCTGCAGCTGGTTGCCAAGCGGCTGCTGGCCGATTACGCCAAGGAATTCCGCACAGTGAACTTCGGCGTGCTGGCGCGCTACGTCGTGGGACAGGCGACCGGTGCCGCGATCCACCGGACCGGATTGCGCGGCGTCGCCCAGTTCATGGCGGACACCGGTTCGGCGCAGAAGGCAGCCATCGCCATCAAGGACGAAGCAAGCCAGCGCGCACTGTTGACCGACCGGGTGCAGACCATGGTCGCCGACGTCGGCTCGGCACTCAAGGGCGCGAATAAGCTGCCGCAGCAGCAGGGCGCTGCCCTGTTCAACACCCACCAGAACGAACTCATCGAAGCCGCCCAGGCCCACGCCGAACTGCTGCAGTGGGAAGCCTTCACCGAGGCGTTGGGCAAGGTCACGGACCCGGGCACCAAGAAAGTGCTCACCTGGCTGCGGGACCTCTTCGGCCTCTCGCTGATCGAGGAGAACCTCTCCTGGTACCTGATGAATGGCAGGATCTCCATGCAGCGTGCCCGGACCGTGGGCGGCTACATCAACCGTCTGCTCACCAAGATCCGCCCGCACGCCCTGGACCTGGTGGACGCCTTCGGGTTCGGCCCGGAGCACCTCCGTGCCGAAATCGCCTCAGGCGCTGAGAGGGGACGCCAGGACGAGGCGCGGGATTACTTCCGCAGCCAGCGTGCCAGCGGTGATGCCCCGGTGGACGAAAAAACCCTGCTGGCTCGCAAGGGCCACGGAACGAAGACGGCCAGGGCCTGACCCCGGATAAGGACAAACAACGACGGCGCCGCCCCTTTTCGGGGCGGCGCCGTCGGCGGCTGTTCCGGGGGTGCCGGGATACAAGCCGGGATCAGGAGCCTGCGGGAAGCACCGAGCGGTAGACCTCAAGAGTGGTTTCGGTGATGGATTCCCAGGAGAAATGTTCCTCAGCACGGCGGCGGCCGGCCTGGCCCATGGCACGGGCCCGGGCGGGATCGGATACCACCTCGGTCAGTGCGGCGGCGAACTCGGTGACGAACTTCTCCGGGTCCAGCGGGGTGCCGGTGCCGTCCGTGACCTGCTCAATGTCAACGAGCAATCCGGTCTCACCGTGTTGGACCACCTCGGGGATGCCGCCGGTGGCACTGGCCACGACGGCCGCTCCGCACGCCATCGCCTCAAGATTGACGATGCCGAGGGGCTCGTAGATGGACGGGCAGGCGAAGGCAGTGGCGTGGCTGAGGACCTGGATCAGCTCATGGCGCGGCAGCATCCGTTCCACCACGATCACCCCGCTGCGCTGGGTCTGCAATTCCCCGATGAGGCGCGCCGTTTCGGCCGCGAGCTCCGGGGTGTCGGCGGCTCCGAGGCATAGAACCAGCTGAACGTCCGCCGGCAACTTGGCGGCTGCGCGCAGCAGGTAAGGCACGCCCTTCTGCCGGGTGTTGCGGCCCACGAACACCACGCTGGGCCGCTCCGGGTCGATGCCCAGCGCACGGACCACGTCGTCGTTCTCATCGCGGTTCCACAGGCTCACGTCAATGCCGTTGTGCACCACCTTGACCTTGGCGGGGTCCACCTCGGGGTAACTGCGCAGGATGTCCTGACGCATGCCCTCGGACACGGCGATGATGGCCGCAGCCGCCTCGTAGGCGGTCTTTTCCACCCAGGACGACAAGGCGTAGCCGCCGCCGAGCTGCTCGGCCTTCCACGGGCGCAACGGTTCCAGGCTGTGGGCGCTGAGAACATGCGGAATCCCGTGGAGCAGGGAGGCGATGTGACCGGCCATATTGGCGTACCAGGTGTGTGAATGGACCACGTCCGCGCCGGCGATGTCCGGAACGATCCGCAGGTCCACCCCCAGGGTCTGCAGCGCGGCGTTCGCCCCGCCGAGGTCCTCCGGTACGGCGTAGGACGTCACCGTCGCACCGTGGTATCCGGGCTCTCGGGCGGCGCCGAAAGCGCGGACCTGCAGATCCACGTGCTGGGCGAGCACCCGGCTAAGTTCGGCCACATGGACCCCGGCGCCGCCATAAATCTCGGGCGGGAATTCTTTAGTCACAATGTCTATACGCACAAACCCCAAGGTAGTCGTTACGGTGGAACTGATCTAGTGTGAAGACGTTCGGGCGTGCCGGACTGTTTGGGGTAGTACAAAGGCGTTCAGGAGCGATCACCATGCCGAATAAGAAAGTTCTGGCCATAGTCCTTGCCGGTGGCGAGGGAAACCGGCTCATGCCACTGACGGCGGACCGGGCCAAACCTGGCGTGCCCTTCGCTGGCAATTACCGGTTGATTGACTTCGCGTTATCGAACCTGGTCAATTCCCGCTACCTGCAGATCGTCGTTCTCACGCAATACAAGTCCCACAGCCTGGACCGCCATATTTCCGAGACCTGGCGGATGTCCACCCAGCTGGGCAACTACATCGCCTCCGTCCCCGCGCAACAGCGCGTGGGCAAGAGCTGGTTCCTCGGCAGCGCCAACGCCATCTACCAGTCCCTGAACCTGATCCACGACGCGAACCCGGACATCGTCGTTGTTGTCGGTGCGGACCACGTCTACCGGATGGACTTCGGCCAGATGGTGGACCAGCACGTCGCCAGCGGTGCCAAGGCAACCGTGGCCGCCGTCCGCCAGCCGCTGCACATGGCCGATCAGTTCGGCGTGATCGAAGTGGACCCGGACAACCCTGAAAAGATCGCCGCCTTCGTCGAGAAGCCATCCTCCACGCCAGGACTGGCCGCCGATCCCACCCAATTCCTCGCGTCCATGGGCAACTACGTCTTCAACGCAGACGCGCTCGTCGAGGCCCTGCACGTCGATGCCGAACGCCTCGACACCAAGCACGATATGGGCGGGGACATCATCCCCTACTTCGTCGACCAGGGTGAGGCCGGTGTCTACGACTTCACCTTGAACCAGATCCCCGGCTCCACCGAACGGGACCGCACCTACTGGCGCGACGTCGGCACGATCGACTCCTTCTACGACGCCCACATGGACCTCATCTCGCCCGTGCCGGTGTTCAACCTTTACAACTCGGAATGGCCGATCTACACGCGCCAGACCATCTCGCCGCCGGCCAAGTTCGTCCGCGGCGAGAAAAACACCGTCGGCACGGCGCTGGATTCCATTGTTTCCAGCGGCACCGTGATCTCCGGCGGCATCGTGGAGGGTTCCGTGCTCTCCAACGACGTCTATGTCGGAACGTCCAGCCGGGTGCTCGACTCCGTGTTGATGGATAAGGTCAACATCGGTGCGGGCGCCGTCGTCAAACGCGCCATCATCGACAAGAACGTCCAGGTCCCGGCGGGAGCGGCAATCGGGCTCGACCACGAGCTTGACCGGGCCCGCGGATTCAAGGTCACCGAATCCGGCATCACCGTCCTGTCCAAGGGCCAGCACGTCCCCGAACCCGGGGACGCGGAGCGTGCCTTGTCCGCCGCCAACCTGATCCTGGTCCCCAACGCGGTCAAGGCAGCCACGGAGAACTGGCCCGCCCTGCGGGAGTCCGTGGACCGGGTCGCGGAAGTGCAGGCGGCCGCCGTGGGCGTTCCGGCCCCGACGGCAGCCGACTCCCGCCAAGCGTGAGCCGCGCGGGGAGCCCGGTGCCGGCGTCGGGCCGGGCTCCCCGCAGGCTGTAAAATTGGGGCAATGAGCTCCTCCGATGTGCCGCCTGATCTGACCCCTGAAGAAATCCGGTCCTGCCTGAAGGTCCTGAACAGCATCCACGTCTATGACGAGGAGCACCCGGACTACGTGTCGGTGCGCCGCGCCACCGGGAAGATGTTCAAGGCCGTGAAGCGCCACCGCAGGGTCAGCAAGCGGGATTTGATCGCCGACGCCGACCGTGCGGTGATCGCCCAGACCGCGACGGCGGCCCCGGACCGGATCGACGACGAGACCCGGGGCAACAAGCTGGCGCCGTCCGCCACCGGCGAGATCGCCGGGCACTTGATCAAGTCCAGGCCCTGCTACGTCTGCAAGCAGCATTACACCCAGGTCGACGCGTTTTATCACCAGCTGTGCCCGGAGTGCGCCGCCTTCAGCCACACCAAGCGCGACGCCCGGACAGACCTGACCGGACGCCGTGCCCTGCTGACCGGCGGCAGGGCGAAAATCGGCATGTACATTGCGTTGCGGCTGCTCCGCGACGGAGCCCACACCACCATCACCACACGGTTTCCCAGGGACGCCGCCCGCCGGTTCGCCGCCATGGAAGACAGCGGTGAGTGGTTGCACCGGCTGCGCATCGTCGGGATTGACCTGCGGGACCCGTCGCAAGTCATGGCACTGACGGACTCCCTGGACGCGGCGGGGCCGCTGGACATCATCATCAACAATGCCGCGCAAACGGTGCGCCGTTCGGGGAACGCGTACAAGCCGCTGGTCGACGCCGAGGACGAGCCGCTCCCCGCTGCGTTGGAGCCGGCCAACGGCGGTCCGGAACTCGTCACGTTCGGTCACGCCCACGACAAACACCCGCTGGCCCTGGCAAGTACCGTCCTGGAACACCCCGTGCTGGCCGGTGACGCGGTCACATCGCTGGCGCTGTCCACAGGCTCCGCGTCACTGGAGCGCATCGCGGCAGGCACCGCCATCGACGCCGGCGGCCTGGTCCCGGACCTGGCCAGCATCAACAGTTGGACGCAGGTGGTGGATGAGGTGGATCCCCTGGAAATGCTCGAGGTCCAGCTGTGCAACGTTACCGCGCCCTTCCTGCTGGTCAGCAGGCTGCGCGGGGCGATGAAGCGTTCCAGTGCGCGGCGGAAATACATCGTGAACGTCAGCGCCATGGAGGGCCAGTTCTCCCGCGCCTACAAGGGCCCCGGCCACCCGCACACCAACATGGCCAAGGCAGCGCTGAACATGATGACCCGCACCAGCGCCCAGGAGATGCTCGACGCGGACGGCATCCTGATGACGGCCGTCGACACCGGCTGGATCACGGATGAGCGCCCGCACTACACCAAGGTCCGGTTGATGGAGGAGGGCTTCCACGCCCCCCTGGACCTGGTCGACGGCGCCGCACGGGTCTACGATCCGATCGTGCTCGGCGAAGCCGGGGAGGACCAGTTTGGCGTTTTCCTGAAGGATTACAAGCCGAGTCCCTGGTAGGGCGGTACCCCGACAGGTGGGAGCGTCGCCACAACACTGCCGGCAGCGGCCGGGGCCCTATGGCCCTTATGGATGGCCGGCGGAGGGCGTAGCGTGGGGCCACATGAATACTGAGACGACGCCTGCCCCCGACTTCGGATTGTCCCATGACCAGTGCTGGGTGCTCCTGGACACGGAAGTTGTTGGCCGGATCGCCCTGATTGTGGACGGGCACCCAGAGATCTTTCCGGTGAACTTTGCCCTGGAGCGCCGCTCGATCGTTTTCCGCACCGCCGGAGGTACCAAACTGTGGGCCGCCATGACAACGAAACCCGTTGCGTTTGAGATTGACGGCTACGACTCCCATGAACAGCAGGCCTGGAGCGTCGTAGCCCGCGGCGAGGCCCAGCTGATCGAGGACAAGGAAGAGAAGGACGCCGTCGACGCACGCCTTCTTGAACCCTGGCAGCCCGGAAACAAGGACTACTACGTGCGGCTGACCCCCCTGGCCCTGACCGGACGCCGGTTCAAAGTCAATAATCCCGACCTCTGGAACACCCGGCTCTCCGATCCCCGCCGGAAGTCGTTCGAATAGAAGCTCGCCTGCCCGGAATACCCGCGGCCCGGGATACCTGCGAAGCTACTTGCCCGCCTTGGTTTCCGGCGTGTGAACCACCAGCACAGGGCAATGGGCATGGGCCACCAGGGCCGAGCTGACGGAACCGATCAGCATTCCGCCGAAACCGCCGTGGCCGCGGCGTCCCACTACCACCATGTCGGCATCCCGGCTGGCCTCCATCAGGGTATGCCTCGGATGCCCCTGGACGAGGCGGGTTTCGACGTTCCCCGGGGTCTGCTCCCCTAACGCCTTCTGGACGGTTTCCTGCAGGATCTCGCCGGCGCGGACGTCGAAATCGTCAATGCCCATTGCGACGTAGCCGTCGTAGACCGGCGGGACATCCCAACTGGCCAGGGCCACGAGCTTCGCGGACAGCTGTACTGCGAGATTCTGGGCCTCCCGCAAGGCCTCCACGGAGGCGTCGGAGCCGTCCACCCCCACCACAATCGTCCGGATGTCCCTGGCTTCGGTCATAACGGGTCCCTTCGTACAGTGCGTCTCGTACAGTGTGTCTCGTACAGTGCGCTTCACGCAGTGCGTCTCGTACAGTGCGTTTCACGCAGTGTGTCGACGCACGGCTCGTGCGTCCGGCCCAGAATGCCGCACCGTGGGGAAAGCGGCAAGGGCCAAAAGTCACGGGGCCACACTCCGCCCCTTGTCAGGACCTAGGTCCCTAGCCGGGCTCCCGGATGCGGAGAAGAATGGTCCTGGTTGGGAAAGAACCGGTATCTGGAGCAGACTGTGGGGACAGCTTCCGTCAGCGAGCCAACCAAGGACACTGCGGAGCCCGGTGGGGGGCTCCGCACCGTATATGGCAGCGCAGGCCGCCGGACTGGAGAATCATGATTGCCTGGGCAGACGCAGGTCTCACTGCATCCGACAAGACACCAGCGGTTATCCGGGTCTTCATCCTGGACGACCACGAACTCGTCCGGCGCGGCCTGCAGGAACTCCTCGAGGGTGAGGGGTTCCTGGTGGTGGGAAGTTCGGGTTCCGCTGTTGAGGCTACCCGCCGGATTCCCGCGCTGCATCCGGATGTCTGCGTACTCGATGCCCGCCTCCCGGACGGAACGGGAATTGAAGTCTGCCGCGACGTCCGCTCGGTGGACCCTTCCTTGAACTGCATCATCCTGACAAGTTTCGACGACGAACAGGCCCTGCGGGGAGCTGTGCTGGCTGGCGCGAGCGGCTACGTCCTCAAGGAGATCGGCGGTACCGACCTCATCGGAGCCTTGCGCCGGGCCGCCGCCGGCGAGTCACTCTTCGCGGAGGGCGTCGCCGCCGGCATTGTCGAGAGTTTAGTCAAGACCGACGACGTCGACCCCCGGACTTCCTCCCTCACACCCCAGGAGCGCCGGGTGCTGGAGTTGGTGGGCGTGGGGCTCACCAACCGCCAGATTGCCGCAGAGATGTTCCTCGCGGAAAAGACTGTCAAGAACTACGTCTCATCGCTGCTGGCCAAGCTGGGCTTTGAACGGCGGACCCAGGCTGCCGTCTTCATTGCCGGACCCGCCACGCAGGTGCCCCATGGCAGCCACTCCGACGCCCTCCACCCCCGCACTGTCCGCTAAAGCGGCACCGACCATTCGAGGCTGGTGCCGGCGTCCGGAGCGCTGGTGATAAGGCATTCACCATCCAGCATGCGTGCCCGGTCTTCCAGGTTGGCCAGGCCCCGGCGGTTTCCGGGGTCCGCGAAGCCGGCTCCGTTGTCCGTGATCACCACCGTCACCCTGCCTTTGACCACGCCTACGGAGACGGAGATGCTGTCCGCCCCCGAATGCCTGATGGCGTTGCTCAGACCCTCGGAAACCACCGCCACCACGTTGTCGGCTTTGATCGGATTGACGGCGTCCACGGGTCCGGAGAGGGTGAGGCGGGGCGTGAACGGCATGGATTTCGCCGAGCTGCGCGTCACCCGCCGGATCCGTCCGCTGAGCAGTTCCGTGTCGCCGCTGCTCGTTTTGAGCGAATAGATGGTGTCCCGCAGGCTGCGAATCGCTTCGTCCAGCTCCCCGGTGATGTTGCGGATCCGTTCGGTGGCGAGCTCGTCCTTCGTGAAGCGGGTGAGGCTCTGGACACTCAGCCCGGCCGCGAACAACCGCTGGATGACGAGGTCGTGCAGGTCGCGGGCAATCCGGTCCCGGTCGGTGAACACCAGCAGTTCCTCGCGGAGCCGGTGGACGCGGGCAAGCTCAAGGGCCAGGGCCACGTGGGAACCAAAAACAGCCCCCATTTCGATGTCCGTCCGTGAGTAGTGGAGCGCGTCGGCATCCCGGGCCAGCAGCAGGAGGCCATGGTGTGCTCCCTGGGTGCTGAGCGCCACCGCCAGCAGCGGTCCGGTGATCGCGCCGTCGATCGTCCCGAACAGTGCGGAGGCGCTGTCGAGCACAACGGGCTCACCGCCGTCGAGGACACTTTCCAGCAGCGGCGAATCCAGCGCCAGCGTCCGGCCGGAAAACAGCGAGCTGTTCTGACCTGCCGCTCCGGCAACCACGTGGCCGTGGCCGTCGGTGCCGGGCGCCACAATCAGTGCGAGCTGGGAGCCCGACTCCTGAAGTGCCCGGTTCGCGATGGGATCCAGCCCGCCGGCGGTGTAGTCCCGGTCGGTGCTGAGCATCAGTCCGGAGACGTCCATGCACGCTTCCAGCCATCGGGCCCGGCGTCGGGCGTCGTCGTAGAGTCTCGCGTTCTCGATGGCCACCCCCGCGGCGGCAGCCAGGGCCACGGCCAGCCCTTCGTCTTCGGCGGTGAAGTCGCTGCCGTCTTCTTTCTCCGTCAAGTAAAGGTTGCCGAACACCACATCCCGGACGCGCACGGGGACGCCGAGGAAGGACTTCATGGGCGGGTGGTTCGCGGGGAAGCCGTAGGCTTCGGGATGGTTGCGCAGGTCGTGGAGGCGGAGGGGCCGGGGATCGGAAATCAGCAATCCGAGGACGCCGTGGCCGGTGGGCAGCGGCCCGATCCGGTGCGCCAGTTGTTCGTCGATGCCGACGCTGATGAAGTGGCTGAGTGCCTGGTCATCGCCGATGAGGCCCAAAGCGCCGTACCGGGCCCGAAGCAGACGGCAGCCGGACTGCACTACGCGTTCCAGCACGGCGTCCAGGCTGAGGTCCTCGGCCACGGCGACCACGGCCTCCAGCAGCCCGGCCATGCGTTCCTGCGACTGGAGCAGTTCCTCGGCCCGGGACACAAAACCTTTGAGCACACCGTCGATCATTGGCTGTTGCTCAATGGCGGTGTAGTCCGGGCGTTCCCCCATTGAATGCATGCTCATGGCCCCAATTCGATCCATCGAAGACAACGATCGTCCGCGCTGACGATTGATGCCAGACTACCCCCGATGCGGGTACAAAGACCCGGTGGGCCGGATGATATTACGCCCGATTGTGACCTTTTGCCCTACCTGCGGCCGCCGGGCCGGCGTAGGCTCCCGGACATGAGCACTGATTCGACTCCGGGGAAACACCAGCCGGCACATGAAGTTGAGAACCTGGACCACCACGAATGCTGGCGGTTGTTACGCGGCGTCACCGTCGGCAGGCTTGCCGTATGGGTGGATGACCACCCCGACATCTTTCCGATCAATTACAAGGTGGACCACGGCACGCTGGTGTTCCGCACGGCGGAAGGCACCAAACTGCAGGCGGCCACCAGTGACACCCCCGTGGCGGTGGAGGCCGACGGCGTGGACGCCGACACCGGCATTGCGTGGAGTGTGGTGATCAAAGGGCAGGCAGCGCCGGTGCAGAACCAGCAGGAAATTTTGGACACAGTGGGCCTGTTGTTGTTCCCGTGGCAGGCCGGCAAGAAAGAGCACTTTGTCCGGATCACCCCGGACACCGTGACCGGCCGCCGCTTCAAGGTGGTGCCGCCACTCACCTGGTGGACACCCCTGGATGACGCCACCCGTTCCGGGCTCGAATAACGCCTGCTAATCCCGGCGCCGGCAGATCAGGGTCAGGCGAGACGGGTGATCTCTACGGCCACGCTGAGCGCTGAGCCGCCGCCGCCGGAGAGGATCCCCTTCAGCGGCGGTACGTCGCGGTAGTCGCGGCCCCTCGCCACGGTCACGTGGAAGTCGCCGGCCGGTTTGTGGTTGGTCGGGTCCCAGCTGCGCCATTCGCCGTCCCACCACTCCAGCCATGCGTGGGACTGCCCTGCCACTGTCTCGCCGAGTTCCGCAGAAGACCGGGGGTGCAGGTACCCGGATACGTACCGCGCCGGGATGCCGAGGCTGCGCAGCGCGCCGATGGCGAGGTGCGCCAGGTCCTGGCAGACACCCTGGCGCTGGTTCCATGCTTCCTCTGCGTTGGTGGTGACTCCGGTGGAGCCCGCCATGTAGGACATTTCACCGCGCATCCAGTCAAAGACCGCCAGAGCCGCCTCGTGCGGACTGCGGCCGCTAACGACGCCGGGGATGATTCCGAGCACCTCGGTGCCGGGCCCGGTGAGTTGCGACTGCGGAATCCAGTCGCTGAACGTGTTGACGGTCTCCGCGGCCCCCAAAGCGTCCCAGGTGACGATGTCCGTCTCCGCCGGGATGCGCTCCACCCGGTGCACCTCAACGGTGGTGGTGGAGAGGACCTCCAGGTGCTCGTGCGGCATCTGCATGTCGAACGCCGTGACCCGGGTTCCCCAATAGTCCCGGTAGCTGCTGAGGGCAGCCTGGGACGGGGAGACCTTCAGCGAGGACTCCAGGACCACCTGCTGGGGGTCCGTCAGGGGGGTCATGCGGGCCTCGTTGTAGGAGAGCGTGACGCGCTTGTTGTACTTGTACGCGGTCTTGTGGATGATGCTGAGCCGGGTCATGAAACTTCTCCCACCCAGGCCAGTTCGTCTGCCTGATTGAAGTACTTACGGGAAATGGCATCCGACGCCTGGGAGACGGCCTTCTGCACGCGCTCCATGTGCTCCGGAAGTTCAGACATGAGGTCCTCGGTGCGGTGAAACTCCAGGAAAGTGCGGGCCTGGCCCACGATCCGGCGGGCGTCGTTGATGAAGCCGACGCGCTGGGCCGACGGGTCCAGCTTGGCAAGGCAATCGTCGGCGTCCCGCAGTGCATACACGATGGACCGCGGAAACAGCCGGTCCAGGAGCAGGAACTCGGCGGCGTGCTGGTCGCCGAAGGCCGCCCGGCGGGTCCGCAGAAACGATTCGTACGCCCCGGCGCACCGGAGCATGTTCACCCAGGACATGCCGGCGGAAAGGACATCCCGGGTCGAGAGCATCCGCGCAGTCATGTCCGCGCGTTCCAGCGAGCGTCCCAGGACCAGGAACTGCCAGCTTTCGTCGTGGCTCACCGTGGTGTCGGCCAGGCCGCTGACCATGGCGGTGCGTTCCAGTACCCAGTTGCAGAACCGGTACGTGCCGACCACGTCCTTGCGGTGCTGGTTGAGTCCGTAGTATGTGGTGTTGAGGCTCTCCCACAGGCCGGAGGACACGGTTTCGCGGGCCCTGCGGGCGTTTTCCCGGGCAGCACCGAGGGAACCGGCAATGGAGGTGGCACTGTGTTTGTCGTACGCCAGGGCGTTGAGCAGTTCGGGGAGGCCGAAGTCCCCGCTTTGCGCCCGGGCGCCCATGACGGCCAGAAGTTCCTGCGCTACGCTGCGCTGTTCTTCCATGGGCAGGTGGTTCAGCCGTTCCAGGTGGACGTCGAGGATCCGGGCGGTACCGTCAGCCCGTTCCACGTAACGGCCGATCCAGAACAATGACTCGGCGATACGGCTAAGCATTCGCAGTTACCTCCAGCGCATCGAAATTCGAAAAAGAGCAGACCGGCGGAAAATCCGGTGGCACCGTGGTCGGGGTCATTGCTGCTGCTCCTTCTGGCTGTCGCGCCAGTTGCTCTCCACGGGCCAGACGGAGACGCGTTCCCGGACCGTGATGGCCGGGCGCGGCAGGGTCTCCACCGGCACTTCGGGGGAATCCGCCAGAACCCAGGTGTCTTTGGAACCGCCGCCCTGGCTGGAGTTCACGATCAGTGAGCCCTCCTTCAATGCCACGCGGGTCAGGCCGCCCGGCAGCACCCAGACGTCGTCGCCGTCATTGACAGCGAAGGGCCGCAGATCCACGTGCCGGGGACCGAACCTGTCGCCGCTGAGCGTGGGAACGGTGGACAGCTGCAGAACCGGCTGCGCGATCCACCCGCGCGGGTCCGCGACGACACGCTTGCGCAAGGCCTCAAGTTCGTCCCTGGAAGCATCCGGTCCGATCACCAGGCCCTTGCCGCCGGAACCGTCCACCGGCTTGACGACGAGTTCGGCCAGGCGGTCCAGGACCTCCTCCCGGGCCTCTTTCTCCTCCAGCCGGAAGGTGTCCACGTTGGCGATCACGGGTTCTTCATTGAGGTAATAGCGGATCAGGTCCGGAACGTAGCTGTAAACCAGCTTGTCATCGGCGACGCCGTTGCCCACGGCATTCGCGATCGTGACGCCGCCGGCGCGGGCCGCGTTGACCAGACCCGGGCAGCCCAGCATGGAGTCGGACCGGAACTGCAGCGGATCGAGGAACTCGTCGTCGATCCGCTTGTAGATGACGTCGACCCGCTGTTCACCGGCGGTGGTGCGCATGTAGACGCGGTTGCCGCGGCAGATCAGGTCGCGGCCTTCAACGAGTTCGACTCCCATGAGGCCGGCGAGCAGGGTGTGCTCAAAGTAGGCGCTGTTGAAAACACCCGGAGTGAGGACCACCACGGTGGGGTCGTCGACGCCGGTGGGTGCCGTCTTGCGCAGCGCCGACAGCAACCGGCGCGGATACTCCTCGACCGGCCGGATCAGCTGCTGGCCAAAGGCCTCCGGCAGCCCTTTGGCCATGGCACGGCGGTTCTCCAGGACGTAGCTGACGCCGGAAGGGACGCGGACGTTGTCTTCAAGGACCCGGAAGGTTCCGGCGGCGTCACGGACCACATCGATGCCGGAGATATGGACGCGCACACCGCCAGCCGGTTCAAAACCGTGCACCTGCCGGTGGAAGTGGGCGCTGGTGGTGACGAGCTGGCGCGGAATGACGCCGTCGGCCACCACTGTCATCTTGTCGTAGACGTCATTGAGGAAGGCCTCAAGTGCCCGGACCCGTTGCGCCACACCCTTCTCCAGTACGGACCATTCATCGGCGGGAATGACCCGGGGCACGATGTCAAGCGGAAAGGGCCGCTCCTCCCCCGCGAAGTCGAAGGTCACGCCGCGGTCCAGGAATGTCCGGGCCATGGAATCGGCGCGGGCGGTGACATCAGCAAGCGACAGTTCACGCAGTGCCCCGGCAATTTGCCCGTAGGACTCCCGGACCAGCTGCCCGGGGGTGAACATCTCGTCGTAGGCGCCGGAGCGTTCGGCGGCTACTGAGTAATCCTGGAATAGGTCTGACATGATTCCAAGACAACCACCTTTTTGTTGCGAAATCATTTCCAGCCCCGCAGGCGCGCCCGACTGAGACGGACAGTCCAGCAGCCCGGCAGCGGCGGCCTTCCGCGCGGAGGCCACCGTGGCGGTGACGGCTTTTGGGGATGGTTGCGGCAAGGTGGAGACGTGCCACCGTCCACTCCCCCACCGCCGCCAGCGCCGACCCCCGCCCCGGGCCTGCCACCGGTCGGACAGTCAGGCCTCTTGCCGGGGCTGCTGGCCGCCGCTGCCGCGGTCGTTCTGGCCCTCGCCGGCCACGCCCTGGTGCCGGCGCTGCCGGCCATGACGCTGGCCGTGGCCTTCGGGCTCCTCGCCGCGAACGTCCCCGGCCCGGCCGGCTGGGCCGCGGGGACAGGCCGCCCGGGGCTCGATTTTGCCGGTAAACGCCTGATGCGTGCCGGGATTGTCGTCCTGGGGCTGAAGATCAGCCTGGTGGACGTGCTGGGCCTCGGCTGGGGCGCGCTGCTGCTGATCGCGGGCGTCGTCCTCGCCGCTTTCGCCGGAACGTATGGCATCAGCCGGCTTTTCCGGCTGCCGCCTCAGGTGTCGCTGCTGATTGCCACCGGGTTTGCGATCTGCGGGGCCTCGGCCATCGGGGCGATGGCCGCCGTGCGCCGGATCCGTCAGCTCGACACCGTCCTTCCGGTGGCCCTCGTAACACTCTGCGGCACCCTCGCCATCGGAGTGCTGCCGCTGCTCATCCAGCCGCTGGCACTCAGTCCGGAAGTTTTCGGTGCCTGGACCGGGGCGTCGGTCCACGATGTGGGGCAGGTGGTCGCCACGGCGCAGACAGCGGGGGCATCGGCGCTCGCCGTCGCCGTCGTCGTCAAACTCACCCGCGTGATCCTGCTGGCGCCCATGGTCGCCGCCGCAGGGCTGCATCACCGCAGCCGTGCCGGGGCCGGCGACGGGTTGAAGCGGCCGCCCATCGTTCCCCTGTTTGTGCTGGGATTCATCGCTTTGGCAGCCCTGCGCACCACGGGCTGGCTCTCCCCCGCCATCCTCGACGCCGCCGCGGTGCTGCAGGACCTGGTCCTGGGCATGGCGCTGTTCGGCCTTGGCTCGGCTGTGCGGGTGCGCCACCTGCTGCACACCGGGCTGCGGGCACTGCTGGCGGCGCTGGCGTCCTGGATGCTGATTGCGGCGCTGGGCCTGGGCGCCGCGTTCCTCATGATTAGATAGCGGAGTGTCGAACCAGAACCTGCGCCGCGATGAGGCCGCCACCCGCTCCACCCTGATCACCACGCACAGCTACGACGTCTCCCTGGACGTCCGGCGGGCTGAGAATCCAAACGTTCCGGGCTACCCGAGCCGCAGCGTCATCACCTTCTCGGCCAGTGAGCCCGGCGGCTCGACGTTCCTGGATTTCATCAGCAGCGATGTGCACAGCGTCTTCCTCAACGGCAAAGGGCTCCCCGTTGCCGGCGTCGTGGACGGTTCCCGGATCCGGCTCGACAACCTCCAGGCGGAAAACCAGGTCACCGTCACGGGCACCGCGCTTTACAGCACCTCCGGGGAAGGCATGCACCGCTTCGTCGACCCGGCCGACGGCCAGTGCTACCTCTATACCCAGTACGAGCCCGCTGACGCCCGCCGGGTGTTCGCCAACTTTGAACAGCCCGACCTGAAAGCGGAATTCACCTTCCACGTGCTGGCACCGTCGGCCTGGCAGGTGTCCTCCAACGGGATCGAAACCCAGCGTACGCTCCTGACAAGCGACCCGGACACCAGCCGCTGGGATTTTGCTCCCACCAAGGCGATGTCCACCTACATCACGACGGTCCTGGCCGGCCCTTACTTCAAAGCCGAGGACTCCTGGAGCCGGACGCTCGACGACGGCACCACCCTGGACGTCCCGCTCGCCCTTTACTGCCGCAGCTCACTGGCGCCCTCCTTCGACCCGGAGGCCCTGTTCACTCTGACTAAAAACGGCCTGGACTTCTTCAATGAGCTCTTCGATTTCCCGTACCCGTGGGGAAAGTACGACCAGGCGTTTGTGCCCGAGTACAACCTCGGCGCCATGGAGAACCCCGGGCTCGTGACTTTCACCGAAAGCTACGTCTTTACCTCCCGCGCCGCCGACTCCCAGTATCAGGGCCGGGCGAACACCCTGCTGCACGAGATGGCCCACATGTGGTTCGGGGACCTCGTCACGATGCAGTGGTGGGATGATCTGTGGCTCAAGGAGTCCTTTGCCGACTACATGGGGACCCTGGCTGTGGACCGCACCACGGACTGGGCCACCGCGTGGGTGAACTTCGCCAACAACCGCAAGGCCTGGGCCTACACGCAGGACCAGCTGCCCACCACGCACCCGATCGTCGCGGATATCCCCGACCTTGAGGCCGCCAAGCAGAACTTTGACGGCATCACCTACGCCAAGGGCGCCTCGGTGCTCAAGCAGCTCGTCGCCTACGTTGGATTCGAGGCCTTCGTGGCCGGCTCCCGCCAGTACTTTAAGGACCACGCCTACAGCAACACCACCCTGGCCGAGCTGCTGGCCGCCCTCAGCACCGCCTCCGGACGGAACCTCACGGACTGGGCCCGGCAATGGCTGCAGACGTCCGGTATTTCCACCCTCAGCACCGAAATCGAGGAGCACGACGGCGTCCTGGGCACCGTCCGGGTCCGCCAGGACGCCGAGGACCCGACGACGGGCCGGCAGGAACCCCGGCCGCACCGGCTCCGGATTGGACTGTACAACTTCGACGACGCCGGTGCCCTGGTCCGCACGGACAGCGTCGAGACGGACCTCGACGGCACCTGGACCGGGGTGGCCGCGCTGTCGGGCAAGGCCCGCCCGGCGCTGCTGCTGGTCAATGACGAGGACCTCAGCTACGCCAAGGTCCGGTTGGACCCGGGCTCTGAAGCTGCTGTCCGGAGTTCCCTCAGTGCCCTCAGCGACCCGATGGCCCGCGCCCTGTGCTGGACCGCGCTCTGGAACTCGGCCCGCGACGCCGTCACCCCGGCGTCGCTCTATGTCGACGCGGTCACGCGCTTCGGACCGTCCGAGTCCGGCATCGGCGTGCTGCTGAACGTCCTGGGCAACGCCTCCACCGCGATTGAACGCTACGTTCCCGCCGCCGCCCGGGCCGGGCTCCGCTCCGGCTTCCTTAACCTCGCGGCGGATCAGCTGCAGCGGGCCGCACCCGGCTCGGACCAGCAGCTGGCGTGGGCCCGCACCCTCGCCGCGACCAGCCGCTACGACCACAGCCGCCTTGACCTGCTCCGCGGCATCCTGGCCGGCACCACTGTCATTGCCGGCCTGTCCGTCGACGCGGAGCTCCGCTGGAACCTGTGGCATGCCCTGGCCGCGAACGGGCAGGCCACCTCGGCCCAGCTCGACGCGGAGCTCGCCCTGGACAACACGGCAGCCGGCAAGTCCGGTCATGCCACCGCCCTCGCGGCCCGCCCCGACGAGGCCGTCAAGGAGGCAGCCTGGCAGGACGCGGTGCACGGCACCGCGCTGTCCAACCAGCTGCTGAGCGCCACCATTGCCGGTTTCACCACGGCCCCGGCAGCGCTGCTGCACGGCTTCGTGGACCGCTATTTCGACTGCCTCGAAGAGGTCTGGGCGGGGCGCAGCATCGAGATCGCCAGCCGGATAGTCCGCGGTCTTTACCCGTCGGGCCAGGACCTGGATGGCGGCAGTGCAGACACGCACCCAGTCATCGTCCGGACAGACCGCTGGCTGGCCGCGCATCCGGAGGCCCCGCGGGCGCTGCGCCGCATCATCATCGAACAGTGCAGCCATCTGCACCGGGCCCTCACGGCGCAGGCCCACACCGCCTCCCCGGCATAACCCGCACGAACCGACGTCGACTGCTCCGCAACGGCCCTGGCCGCTAGGGCACCCGGTGCAGCCATTCCGGGGTGCCGAACTTGGCATCGACCCGGTAGCGCGCGGCGGCGAGCTCCGCCGCGGTGAGTTCCGAGGGGGTCGCGGAATACCGTTCGGTGAAGACCTCCATCATCGTGGCAACGATGTCCGCGCGGGCCAGGCCGGTTTGCCGGCGGAGCGGGTCAACGCGCTTCTTGGCGCTCCGGGTTCCCTTGTCCGAAAGCTTTTCCTTGCCGATCCGTAAGACCTCGACCATCTTGTCCGCGTCGATGTCGTAGCTCATGGTCACGTGGTGCAACATCCCGCCGTTGGCAAGCCGCTTCTGCGCGGCGCCGCCAATCTTGCCCTGATCGGTGGCAATGTCATTGAGCGGCACGTAGAACGCGCTGATCCCCATTTTCGCCAGGGCTGCCATCACCCAGGCATCCAGGAAGCCGTAGGAATCGGCGAAGCTGATGCCGTCCACCAGGCTCTGCGGCAGGTACAGCGAGTAGGTGATGCAGTTACCGGCCTCCATAAACATCGCTCCCCCGCCGCTGACCCGGCGGACCACGCTGATTCCGTGCCGTTCCACGCCGTCCGGGTGCAGTTCGTTGCGCACGGACTGGAAACTGCCGATCACCACCGACGGTTCCTTCCAGTCCCAAAAGCGCAAGGTGGGATTGCGGCGCCCCGCCCCGACCTCTTCGGCCAGGACTTCGTCGAGCGCCACGTTGACGTGGGTGGGCAGCACGGTCGGAGCGATGATGTCCCACTCGTGGTCCGCCCAGCCGGTGGCCTTCGCCAGGGCGCGCCTGATGGTGACGGCCACGGCGTCGGCCGAAAACCCGAACAGGACAGCGTCCGCGGGGAGGGCCTCGGACACCGCGGCGGAGATCTCCGCCGCACTGGCATTCGCGGGCTGGCCGGTGAGCGCCGCATTGATCTCGGACAGCGCCTCGTCCGGCTCCAGAAAGAAGTCACCACTAAGGGAGACCTGAGCGAGTACACCGTCGGCGACGTCGAAATCGGCGACGACGAGCTTACCGCCGGGAACCTTGTACTCCCCGTGGTGGCGGGTGCCGCCGTCGTCAGAGCTGCGGGGATCAGGGGCCGGGGTGGGGGTTGTCATGGCATTAATCCTGCCACGCGGTGAGGTCCCCGTGGCGGATACCGGTGCGGTTCCGCGCAGGACGAAAAAACCCGCACCGGGAACGGTGCGGGTTTTTCAACAGACCTTGGGGAGAAGAGGTTACTTCTTGCCGCCGAAGCCCTTGAAGCGAGCGTTGAAGCGCTCGACGCGGCCTGCAGAGTCCATGATGCGCTGCTTGCCCGTGTAGAACGGGTGGGACTCGGAGGAGATTTCGACGTCGATAACCGGGTAGGTGTTTCCGTCTTCCCACTCGATGGTCTTCTTGGAAGACACGGTGGACTTGGTCAGGAACTTGACGCCGGAAGCCAGGTCGTTGAAAACAACAGCTTCGTACTTCGGGTGAGTATCAGACTTCATAATTGGGCCTTTGTTCGCACAACTGGATTTTGCCAGCTGCCAGGTATGAATGGGATGGCCGGCGGAATGCACCGGACGGCCAGCTACCCATCATAGCGGAAACGCCGGGCCTTCGCGGACTGCCGGGCGCTGCGGTCCGGCGGCGCGGGCCAGGGCTGCAGTTCAGGGCTGCAGTTCGGGCGGACGCAGTTCCCAAAAGGCGACGGCGGAGGCCGCCGCCACGTTGAGCGAGTCCACGCCGGCCCGCATGGGAATCTTCACCGCGAGGTCGACGGCGGCGAGGGTACCGGCGCTCAGGCCCGCGCCTTCGGTGCCCAGTACGAGCGCGAGCTTATCCAGCCGGCGTGCGGCCAGCTCATCGAGGTTTACGGCGCCGTCGGTGAGTTCCATGGCAGCCACAGTGAACCCGTGCCTGCGCAGCACTTCCAGGTCCCCGGGCCAGTCCTCCAGCCGGGCCCAGGGCACCTGGAACACCGTCCCCATGCTGACCCGGACGCTGCGCCGGTACAGCGGATCCCCGCAGCGCGGTGAGACGAGGACGGCATCCACGCCCAGCGCCGCGGCGGAGCGGAAGATCGCCCCGACGTTGGTGTGGTCCACGATGTCCTCAAGCACAGCCACCCTCCTGGCGCCGGCGAGGAGTTCGGCGAGCGGCACGGGCGCCGGCCGCTGCATGGCAGCCATCGCACCCCGGTGCAGATGAAAGCCGGTGATGTCCTCCAGGAGTTCGGCGGAGCCGATGTACGCCGGAACGTCCGGATACCGCGCAAAGACATCGGTGAGGTCCTCGAGCCATTTCTCGGCAAGGAAGAACGACCGCGGCCGGTGTCCGGCCGCCAGTGCCCGGCGGAGCACCCGGGAGGACTCGGCGATGTACATGCCCTCGGCCGGTTCCCGGAGCTTGCGCAAGTGCACGTCCGTCAGCTGGGTGTAGTCCGAAACCCTGGGGTCGTCGGCGGCGTTGAGGCGGTGGAAGGTCACGGGCTGGTCATTTCGGTGGCGACGGAGCGGATTATTTGAAGAGGTTGGCGATCATGAAACCCAGGGCGACGAGGCCCAGGACAAAAATCACCCCGCGCAGGACCACCGGGGACAGCCGGCGGCCCACTTTGGAGCCGACCACGCCGCCGATCAGGGAGCTGACAGCGATCAGCCCCACAACCGGCCAGTCGATCCGGCCGAAGGCGAACAGCAGGTATGAGGCTGCCGCCACAACGTTCACGCCCAGGACCAGAATGTTCTTCATGGCGTTGGCGTTCTGGATGGTCCCGGTCATAAAGATCCCCAGGATGCCGACCAGCAGGATGCCCTGGGCGGCCACGAAGTATCCGCCGTAGACGCCGGCCAGGTAGACCAGGACCACGAGAACGACGCCGTGGCGTCGGTCCCGGATGGCGTGTTCGGGGTTTTGTTCCCGGTTCCGGACCCACTGCTGCAGTTTGGGCTGGAACAGCACCATCAACAGTGCCAGCACAATCAGGGCGGGCGCGGCGTAGTGGAAGACCTTCTCGGGCAGGTGCAGCAGCAGATAAGCCCCGGTGATGCCGCCCAGCAGCGAGGCCGGCAGGAGTTTGAGGAGCTGTCTGCCGCGGCCCGTCAGTTCCTTGCGGTAGCCCCATGCTCCGGCCGCGTTCCCGGCCACCAGACCCATCGCGTTGCTGATGGAGGCGGTGACGGGCGCGTAGCCCAGGGCGATCAGGACAGGGAACGTCACCAGGGTGCCGGAACCGACAACACTGTTGATGGTGCCGGCCCACAGGCCGGCGAAGAATATGAGGACGCTATTGAAGAATTCCACGCTCGGTCAACGGCCCAATCAGCGCCGTGCGGTCGCGGCGTACCGGCCGGCGTTGACGCTGATATCCAGCGGCAGCCCGAACGTCTCACTCAGGTTTTCGGCCGTGAGGACGCCGTCGATCGGACCCTGGGCCACCACGGCGCCATCGCGCAGGAGCAGGGCGTGGGTGAAGCCGGGCGGGACTTCTTCAAGGTGGTGCGTGACTAGAACAATGGCCGGGGCGGCCTCGTCGCGGGCGAGTTCACTGAGCCGGTACACCAGATCCTCGCGTCCGGCGAGGTCGAGTCCGGCGGCCGGTTCATCAAGCAGAAGCAATTCCGGGTCCGTCATCAGGGCGCGGGCGATTTGAACGCGCTTGCGCTCCCCCTCGGACAGCGAGGCGAAGGGCCTGTTCAGCAGCGGTCCCATGCCCCACTCGTTCAGCAGCGCGAAGGCGCGGCGTTCGTCGTCTTTCTCGTATCCCTCCCGCCACCGTCCGGTCACGCCGTAAGCGGCCGTCACGACAACGTTCAGGACCTTCTCATGCTCCGGGATCTGGTTGGCCAGCGCGGCCGAGGACAGGCCGATCCGGGGCCGCAATTCAAAGACGTCGACGGCACCGAGGACTTCCTCCAGGATGCCGGCCATCCCACTCGTGGGATGGATCCGCGCCGCAGCAAGCTGGAGCAGAGTGGTCTTACCGGCGCCGTTGGGGCCCAGAATCACCCAACGCTCGCCTTCCTTGACCTGCCAGTCAACCTTGTCCAGGAGGGTTTTTGCCCCACGTACAACGCTGACGGCGGCCATTTCAAGAACATCACTCATAGGAGTAGACACTAGGACAAAAAAGCGGGCGACTGCTAACCGGCGGGGAGCACCGGGGGCGTGCCGCCAGGGTTCCGCGGCGTCACCGGAGCGCAACGAATTCCGGCGGCTATCCGCATCCTCGTTAGGATTGCAGCCATGAACCTGTTCGGAACCGCCGTGAGCTATGCCCCGAAACTGACCGATCCCCAGGTGCAACGGCTCCGTTCGCTGCTCGCTGGGGCAGGACTGGCGCTGGGCGCCGAAACCCGTACCGGGGACTCCCGCTTCGAGGTCTACACGGCGGACGTTGGTTTCGGCGCGGCCGGCACCCCGATCGCAGACGGAACGCTGGCAGACCTCCGCCGCGCGGTGGCCGGGATCGGCCCCGGCGGCGTCGACACGGCCATCGTCCCCGCGGCCCTTCGCGGTGCGGCCCGGAAGATGCTCCTGATGGATGTGGATTCCACCCTCATCCAGCAGGAAGTGATCGAACTCCTGGCGGCCTACGCCGGCAAACGCGACGAGGTCACGGCCGTGACCGAGGCCGCCATGCGCGGCGAACTGGACTTTGCCCAAAGTCTGCACGCCCGGGTGGCGGTGCTCGCGGGACTGCCGGCCGACGTCGTAAATTCTGTCCTGGCCGAAGTGACACTCAGCCTGGGTGCGGCGGAGCTCGTGGCCGCCTTCCGGGCCGCCGGCCATGTGGTGGCCGTGGTCTCGGGCGGTTTCAACCAGATCCTGGGACCGATCGCGGCGGGACTGGGGCTGGACCACTGGATTGCCAATGAGCTGGAGATCGTCGACGGCGCGCTGACCGGCAAAGTGGTCGGTGAGGTGATTGACCGGGCGGCCAAGGAGAGGTACCTGCGCGAATGGGCTGCCGAGGAGGGCATCCCGCTGGAGCACACGATTGCTGTCGGCGACGGCGCGAACGACCTCGACATGCTCTCAGCTGCCGGGATGGGCGTGGCCTTCAACGCCAAACCGGCTGTCCGGGCCGCGGCGGACGCTGCGGTGAACATGCCCTATCTCGACGCCGTGCGGTACATCGCCGGCGTCTGAAGCTCACCGTAGGCGGGGGGAACAGGCGGGCCCGGCAGAAATGGCCGGGGCAACCGCCCCGGCCATTTCCGTGTTCCGCTCGAAGCGGCTGATGTTTAGCTGCTGCTCTTGTCGAAGTAATCGGCTCCGCCGACGTACTCGGTGTGGCCGCTTTCGACGTCGGCGGTCACCATTTTGGCGACCTCTGCCGCGAACTCCTTGACGGAGTACAGCCTTCCCGCCTCTGCCCGGCGGGCCTCGATGGCGCCGGGGTTGGAGCGGTCCAGCAGGGTGGCGGTGACGGTGCCCTCAATCATGTCCCCGGAGACGACGACGAGGGAGATGCCCTTTTCGGCCAGGTTCGGAATGAGTTCGCGGAGGGCGTCCTCCCCGGCGCGCTTGCTGCGTGCCACCGGCTCGTAGTTCTCCATGGTGGGTACTGTGTTGATGAAGTGGGCCTGGTGGCTGGTCACGAAAACCACCCGGGAACCCTCCGGCATCAGCGGTACGGCCGCGTTGAGCATGTTCACCTGGGCGTCGCGGTTGAGCTTGAGGGCGTAGTCCGGTTCGACACCGGATTCCATCCCGCCGGAGGCGTTAAGCACCAGGAGGTCGAGCGAGCCGAAGTTCTCCATCGCGGCGCTGGCCAAGGCCTGGACGCCTTCCTGGCTTGTGAGGTCGGCTCCGACGGCCGCGGCGCGGCCCCCGCCGGCTTCGATTTCCGCGACCACCTTGTTGGCGCGGGGCGCCTTCTGACGGTAGTTCACCACGACGGCGGCGCCCTCGGCGGCGAGGAACTTGGCCACCTCCGCGCCGATGCCCCGTGACGAACCGGTCACGATTGCGGTCTTGTTATCCAGCAGTCCCATATAAGCTCCTTTGTTCCAAACGTCCAAAAACGGTGGGTCTGCTGTCCATCATGCCAGCGCCACGGGTCTTTTCGGTTGTCTGGGTTCCACAAAGAAGCCGCACGAGGCTAGTGCCGGCCCGGGCCGATTAGTGCCCCGGCGCAGGCTACGGGTGGTCGATCCTGATCTTCCGGGTGGTTGCCTCCGGCGGGGTGACCGGGGCGGCGGGGGCGCGTACCTCCAGCACGCCGTCTTTGTAGGTGGCGGTGATGTCCTCTTCCCTGGCTCCCGGCGGCAGAGCGACACTGCGTGTGAACGAGCCGTAGCGGAACTCGGAGTGGTAACCGTCCTTGCTTTTGTGCTCGGACTTTTCCTCGCGTTCGGCTTTGATGTGCAGCCTGCCTTCACTGACGGAGACGTCCACGTCCTTGTCCGGGTCTATCCCTGGTACCTCGGCCCGCACCACCAGGGTGCTGCCGTCCACGAACTGCTCCACTTTGATGGATGGGGTCATCGTAAGGTCGCCGTCCATGAAACGCTTGAATGGTTCCAGCACGTCCGACGGCACCCACTTGTTTAGCTCGGCCACGATAGTCCTCCTGATCCCATGCCCCTGCCAAGGTGTGGTCAGGGGCTGTAGCCCCAGTACACACCCGGCTTGGATCGGCGCTTAGGGCATAAGGTCCCGTTGTGGCCGGCTAGTGGCCCATGCCGAGGCCGCCGTCCACCGGGATCACGGCCCCGGAAATGTATGCGGCCTCGTCGCTGGCGATCCAGCGGACCACGTTGGCGACCTCGGAGGCCTCGGCGAAGCGCGCGGCCGGCACCTTGGACAGATAGTCTTTCTGCGTGGCCTCCGGCAGTTCCGCCGTCATGTCGGTGTTGATGAACCCCGGCGCCACCACATTGGCTGTGATGCCGCGGGCACCCAACTCGCGGGTCAGCGAGCGGGCGATGCCCACCAGGCCCGCTTTCGAGGCCGAGTAATTGATCTGGCCGGGTGCGCCGTAGAGGCCCGATACGGACGAGATCAGGACCACCCGGCCTTTGCGTGCACGGATCATTCCCTTGGAGGCGCGCTTGATCACCCGGAAGGCGCCGGTGAGGTTGGTGTCGATGACCGAGGTGAAGTCGTCCTCGCTCATCCGCATCAGGAGCGTGTCCTTGGTGATGCCGGCATTCGCCACCAGCACCTCCACGGGCCCGTGCACCGCTTCGACGTCGGCGAACGCGGCGTCCACGGACTCCTCATCGGTGACGTCGGCCTTTACACCGAGAATGCCGGCGGGGAGGACCGATTCGCTGCGGTAGGTCACGGCCACTTTGTCGCCGTTGGCGAGGAAGGCCTCGGCGATGGCAAGGCCGATTCCGCGGTTGCCGCCGGTGATCAGGACGCTGCGGCCGGTGGTTGCTGCTTCAGGCATGGTGGGGCTCCGGAATTCTGCGGCGGGACGGCGCCGCGCTGGGGGCGGAATTTTTGCTGCCTCCGATCTTAGCGCCCGGTTGGTCCGCGTTTGGGTGGCCCTGCCGTTGGTGAGAGAATTGTTGTAAGCCTTGGGAGCGTGATCGAACAGCCTTGACACTCAAAAACCGACCCGGTGTACCTGTGCCCGGGAATCCGGACCTGCCGTCCGGTGACATTGAGGTTCACAGCATTACGGACGCCGCCACCGCGCACTCGGAAGAGATGCGCCAGCGGATGATCAAGTACGCCATTGCGATGGGCATCCGCATGGTGTGCCTTGTTCTGATTTTTGTGGTGGATGGCTGGTTGAAGATCCTCCCTGTCATCGGGGCCGTGTTCCTGCCTTGGTTTGCGGTGATCATCGCCAACGGCGGCGACGCCGCGGAGGTTCACTCCGATTCGCTGCTGGAGTACGCGCCGCTGGCACAGCTCGATGCGCCGGCCGCACTCGTCGTTCCGCCCGAGACTGGTGTGCCGGTGCCGGAAGATCCCGCCGTGACGCTGCTCCAGGGCGAAGTCGTTGAGGATGAGGAGTCCCCGCAGGACGTCCCCGGGCGCCGCGGCGACGATTCGGGGCGGGCTGCATCATGAACCTTTTTGACCTCACCGGGAATGGGAGCGCAGCCGGACCGGCCGACGCCCGCTGTTCCCGCAAGGCATGCCGGAGCGGTGCTGACTGGCAGCTGCTGTGGAACAACCCCAAGATCCATGCCCCGGACCGGCGCAAGATCTGGCTGGCCTGCGGAGAGCATCGGGCCTGGCTCGAGGACTATCTGCAGACCCGCGGGCTCTGGAAGGACACTGTGGCATTGGACCCGGCAGGCAAGGCACGCTGAATGTACCGTTTTCTGTTCTCCAGTAAGTGGCTGGGGTATTTGTTGCTGGCTGCGATTTTTGCTGCGGCTTGCGTTGGTCTGGGCCGCTGGCAGATGGACCGCCGCGCTGAGACCCTCGCCGGCATCAACCGCGTCGTGTCCAACTACTCCGCCACCCCGGTCCCGTTCGCTCAGGTGAAAGACCAGTTCACCACCCTGGCGGCCGACCGCGAATGGACGCAGGTGGAGTTGAAGGGAAGCTACGACGTCGCCGGGCAGAGGATAGTCCGCAACCGTCCCCTCAACGGCCAGCCCGGGTACGAAGTCGTGGTGCCCTTCAAGGTCGACACCGGGGAGACCGTCGTGATCGACCGCGGTTGGCTCCCGATCGGCAACAACAACCCGGGCCGCCCCGATTCGGTCCCGGCGCCCCCGCCAGGCCCCGTGACCGTCGTCGCACGCTTGAAGCCGGCCGAGCCGGAACTCCAGCGGGGTGCCCCGGACGGCCAGCTGGCCTCGATCGACCTCAAAACGTACTCCGCGCAGCTTGGATATCCTCTGCTCACGGGCGCCTACGGCCAGTTGGCGTCAGAAGATCCGGCTGCCGCGGACATGCCGTTCCCGTTTCCGAAGCCGTCGACTGACGAGGGCACCCACTTGTCGTACTCGCTGCAGTGGTTCGCGTTCGGCGTGTTGATGTTCATCGGCTTCGGATACGCGGCCCGGCAGCAGGCGCGCAACGCGGCCATTGACGCCGAGGACGCCGAAACCCAGGCCGGCGACGGGGATGGCGCCTTCATGCACTCCAGTGGCCCGGCCGCGCGTCGCCGTCCCGCGCCGCGAAAACGGAAGAACGCGACCGCGGAGGAAGAAGAAGACGCCATCCTCGATGCCCAGGGGTTCTGAGGTGGCCGGCATCGTCCCGGAGCCAGTGGCCCGGGTGAAGCGTGCCTTGGGTGCCCTCGGGGCGCAGGTCACCGTCATGAGCTTCGCGTCGGCGGTCCCGACGGCGGCAGCGGCGGCCGCCGCGCTGGGCTGCGATGTCGCAGCCATCACCAACAGCCTGGTGTTCAACCATGACGGCGTTCCGCTGCTGATCCTGGCCAGCGGCTCAGCCAGGGTGGATGTCGGCAAAGTCGCCGGACAGCTGGGTGCGGGCACGATCCGCCGGGCCGCCCACGGGTTCGTGCTGGAACACACGGGCCAAGAGGTAGGCGGGGTGGCCCCGGTCGGGCATCCGGCAAAGATCAGAACACTGCCGGACGAGTCCCTCGCGGCCCACCCCGTCCTCTGGGCAGGCGCGGGAGACCACCACTCGATGTTCTCGATCAGCTACGAGGAGTTGCGCAGGATCACCGGTGCCGAGGTCATGCCGGTGCGCTGACGCGGGTAATCTGCCCGCATGCGCCGAGGCGCGACGGCGCCTACGCCAGCGTAATCAGGTCGAGGTAGTCTTCGTTCCAGTGGTCCTCAATGCCGTCGGGCAGCAGCACGACGCGCTCGGGATTCAGGGCCGCGACGGCGCCTTCGTCGTGGCTGACCAACACCACGGCGCCCGTGTAATTGCTCAGCGCCCCCAGAATTTCCGCGCGGCTGGCCGGGTCCAGGTTGTTGGTGGGCTCATCGAGGAGCAGCACGTTGGCGCTGGAAGCCACAATGGTGGCCAGGGCAAGCCTGGTCTTCTCGCCGCCGGACAAGACCCCGGCGGGCTTATCGACATCGTCACCGGAGAACAGGAACGAACCAAGGATGTTGCGGACCTCCGCGTCGTTCATATCCGGGGCGGAGGAGCGCATGTTCTGCAGAACAGTGCGGTCGACGTCGAGCGTCTCGTGTTCCTGGGCGTAGTAGCCCACCTTCAGGCCGTGGCCGGCCACCACCTCGCCGGTGTCCGGCTTGTCAACGCCGGCCAGCATGCGCAGGAGCGTGGTCTTGCCGGCGCCGTTCAGGCCCAGGATGACCACCTTGGAGCCGCGGTCGATGGCAAGGTCCACGTCGGTGAAAATCTCCAGCGAACCGAAGGATTTGCTGAGCCCGTCGGCGGTGAGCGGGGTCTTGCCGCAGGGCGACGGATCCGGGAAGCGCAGCGCTGCTACCCGGTCGGTGGCGCGAACGGCCTCGAGGCCGCCGAGCAGACGCTCGGCACGTTTGGCCATGTTCTGCGCGGCGACGGCCTTGGTGGCCTTGGCGCGCATCTTGTTGGCCTGGTCGAAGAGGACCTGGGCCTTCTTCTCCGCGTTGGCTCGCTCCCGCTTGCGGGCGCGCTCGTCCGTTTCACGCTGCTGGAGGTAACGCTTCCAGTCCATGTTGTAGAAGTCGATCTGGGCGCGGTTGGGGTCCAGCAGGAAGACCTTGTTGACAGTGGCCTCCAGCAGCTCGGTGTCGTGGCTGATCACAATCAAGCCGCCCTGGTGGTTCTTCAGGAACTCGCGGAGCCAGGCGATGGAGTCCGCATCGAGGTGGTTGGTGGGCTCATCGAGGAGCATCGTCTCGGCGTCCGAGTACAGGATGCGGGCGAGTTCGACGCGGCGGCGCTGGCCGCCGGAGAGCGTTTTGAGCGGCTGGTTCAGCAGCCGGTCCGGGAGGGCAAGGTTGGAGCAGATCGCGGCGGCTTCGGCCTCGGCGGAATAGCCGCCGGCAGCCAGGAACTCGGACTCGAGCCGGTCGTACCGGTTCATCGCCTTGCGCTGGACCTCGGCGTCGTCGCTGGCCATGTCCTCGTGGGTCTGCTTGAGCTTGTTGACGGCGATGTCCAGGCCGCGGGCGGCCAGGATCCGGTCGCGGGCCAGCTGCTCCATGTCGGGGGTCCGGGGATCCTGGGGAAGGTAGCCGATCTCACCGCTGCGGGTGACTTTCCCTCCGGCGGGCAGGCCCTCGCCGGCGAGCACCCGGGTGAGCGTGGTCTTGCCTGCACCGTTACGGCCTACAAGGCCGATCTTGTCTCCCTTGTCGATCCGGAAGCTCACCTGGTCCATGAGGAGGCGGGCGCCGGCGCGCAGTTCGAGATCCTGGACGGTAATCAATGCAGCTAAGGCCTTTCACAACGGGGAACGCCGCGGCACAACGGATGGAAGCTGGGGGGTGCCGGGACAGTACGGCCGAGAGTTCGGCCTTCCCCAGTCTACCGGCCCAGCCTCGCGCTGGTGACAAGCGCCGGCAGGCGCCCGCGTTGAACGGACGGCGGCGGTGGCGTTGAAGGGCCGGCAGGCGCCCGCGTTGAACGGCCGGCGGCGGTGGCACCCCGCATAGCCGTAATCCCCAGTGGCCATTGGTCCTGCCCTCCAGTTCCGGCGCGGCGGGTTGGTAGGGCTCCTACAAAATCCCGGGCCCGGCATGCTCGTAGAGTCGGAATCAAATGCCAGCCCTTTACCCGCGACAGGAACTCCCATGACGAAGACTGACGGTGGCACTGCCGCCACCACCGCCCGGCAGCGGAACCGCTGGAACGCCACCGACCTGGGACTGATTGCAGTCTTCGCCGCCCTGGTGGGTGCTTCCGCGCTGGTCGCCGCCGTCCCGGTGGCCGGGCTGGGTGTCCCCATTACGGTGCAGACACTCGCCGTGATGCTGACCGGCCTGGCGTTGGGCCCCGGCCGGGCGTTTGCCGCCGTCGGGCTGTATGTTCTCCTTGGACTGGCCGGACTGCCCATCTTCAGCGGCGGGCGCGGCGGGCTGGGGGTCCTGGCGGGCCCTTCGGCGGGTTACATCATTGGATTCGTGCTGGCGGCCACGGCGGCGGGCTGGCTGGCCGTCGTGGTGCTGCGCCGGACAGCGGGACGACCGGGCAAGCTCCGTGCGGTGCTTCTCTTCGCGGCCGCGATGGTGAGCAGTGTCATCTTTGTCCACGGTCTCGGCATTCTAGGCATGATGGTCAACGCCAAGCTGGGCTTCTCGCAGGCGTTCCTGTCGGACCTTGTGTTCTATCCCGGCGACGTGATCAAAAACATACTGGCAGTCATCATTGCCCTGGCCCTGCACAAGGCGTTTCCTGACCTGCTGGTCCGCCGGGTCCGTACCTTCGGAGCGGTCGGCACTGCGGCACCCGCCAACGCCACGCCGAATCACCGGCCGTGAGCAGTATTGTGCTGGACCGGGCTGCGGTGCGGGTGGCGGTCGACGGCCGCTCCGGCCCGAAAACCCTCCTCGAGGAGCTGTCCCTGGAGCTGACCGAACCGCGGATTGGCGTGATAGGTGCCAACGGCTCCGGCAAATCCACTTTGCTCCGGCTGTTGAATGGCTTGGTGGCGCCGAGCAGTGGCGCCGTCACGGTGGATGGCTGGGACACCGTACGCTCCGTGCGTGATGTCCGCCGGCGCGTGGGCTTTGTCTTCACGGACCCGCTGTCCCAGCTCGTGATGCCGACCGGCCGCGAGGACGTGGAACTGTCCCTCCGGCGCTCTGTTCGGAACGCACGGGAACGCCGGGCCAAGGCGGAACGGGCGCTGGACCGTTTCGGGCTGCTGGCGTCGGCTGACCAGAGTATTTATGAACTGTCCGGCGGGGAACGCCAGCTCCTTGCCCTCACAGCGGTCCTCGCCGTGGACCCGGACGTGCTGGTGCTGGACGAACCGTCCACCCTGCTGGATTTGCGCAACCGAGAGCTGCTGCGGCGGACCCTGGCCGGACTCAGCCAGCAAGTCATCCTGTCCACCCATGATCTTGAACTCGTACGGGACCTGGACCGGGTCCTCGTGGTTGACGCCGGCGCGGTGGTGTTCGATGGGTTGCCGGCCGCCGCCGTCGATTATTACCGGGAGCTGTGCGCGGCGGGACTATCGGGTTCCGACACTCGCTCGGGTTCGGGCCGGGGCTCCAACCCGGGTTCGGGCCCGGGCTCGGGCCGGCCGCCCCGGGACGGGATGAAGCCGGACGATCCGAAGCCCACGTATCCCGGTTCTACAGATTCCGGTTCGACAGGTCCCGTTGCCAAAGATCCTTATCCCGCCGACCCCGCGTCCACGGAATCGCGATTGGGGCGGCGGTGAGCGGCCACGGCATCCTGCTCGCCAACTACGCGCCCGGGGATTCCGTGGTGCACCGGGCGCCGCTGTGGCTGAAGTTCCTCCTGGTGGTCGGCTGCGGCATGGCGTCGTTCCTGGTGGTGGACTGGGCCGCCGCAGCCGCCGCTTTGACCTCTTTGTGCGGGGTTTTCCTGCTCAGTGGGGCGGGTCCGGTTCGGTTGTGGCGGGCGGTCCGGCCGGTGCTTCCGGTTATGGCGGCGATCGGCGTGTTCCAGTGGTGGCAGCTCGGCGGGCCCACTGCGGCCCGGATTGTGCTCAACGTACTGGTTTGCATCGTTGCGGCGTCCATCCTCACCGCCACAACGCCGGTGCAACGGTTACTGGACGGGGTGGCATCCCTGGCCCGGCCCTTCGAGCGCTTCGGCGCGGATCCCGAACGCTTCGCGCTGACCATCGCCATCATGCTGCGCAGCATCCCGTTCATCGCCGGTGCCTACAGCGATGTCCGCGACGCCGCACGGGCGCGCGGACTTGAGCGCAACCCCCGGGCCCTCATCCTCCCGGTCTTCATCACCACCGTCGCCTTCGCCCGGCAGACCGGAGACGCGCTCGCCGCACGCGGCCTGGGCGAGGCTGACCCTGACGACTAAATCCCTGTCCGGTGGCCGCCCGCCAGCGGACATGCCCACCCCTCACCCGGGCCCAGCCAAGACCGGACATGCCCATTGGTTGATCCTAAGACCGCACATGCCCACCCCTCGCCCGGGCCAGTGAACATAAACCCGCTACGTCCATTGGCTGAATCCAAAACTGGGCATGTCCTCGCCAGAACCGGACCTGCCCGTTGGCTGATTCTAAGACCGGACATGCCCAATGGCTGATCCTAGGACCGGACATGTCCTCGCCAGAACTGAACATGCGCATTGGCTGAACCTGGGACTGGGCATGTCCGAGCCAGGACTGGGCATGTCCCCTGGTCCGCGGGCCCCTGGCCGGTCCAGGAACGGACATGTCCCCTGGTCCGAGTGCCCGAGTGCCCGAGTGCCCGCGGGTCCCCTGGTCCTGGTGCCCGGGGGGCCGCTAGAACAATTTCCGGTACTCCAGCAGCGCTGCCGTCCCCATGCCGCCGGCGATGCTGATCAGCGCCAGTGCCAGTTGGCCCTCAACCGGGGTACGCCGCGCCTGGGCCAGCAGCCGCGTCACCAAAACGGCGCCGGACGCGCCATAGGCATGACCCAGGGCAAGGGCACCGCCGTCGAGGTTTGCCCGCTCCGGGCTGATGCCCAGCTGGTCCAGGCAGGCAAGCGTCTGGGACGCGAAGGCCTCGTTGAACTCGATCAGTCCCAGCTCCGCGGCAGAAACACCACTGCGTTCGAGCAGGCGCCGGGCAGCGGCCGCCGCCCCGATACCCAGCAGCTGCGGGTGCACGCCGGCCGTATCGGTGCCCAGCACGAGCAATCCGTCATACGCCCGAAGCTCGCGGGCGTGCGCCAGGGAGGTGATCACGACGGCGGCCGCCCCGTCCGCGTCGAAACAGGAATTCCCTGCGGTGACTGTGCCTTCCGCAGCAAAGGCCGGCGGGAAGCGGGCCAGCACGGCCGGGGTCAGCCCCCGGCGCGGCCCGTCGTCGGAACGCACCACGCCCGCCCCGTCCAGACCGGAGTCCCCGGCGAGGGGCACAATCTCGGCGTCGAAGAAGCCGGCTGCGGCCGCAGCCAGCGCGCGCTGGTGGCTGCGCAGCGCCATGGCATCCTGCCGTTCCCGGCTGATCCGGAACTCGGCTGCGACGTTTTCCGCCGCCACACCCATGTCCGGATCGCCGTAGCCGGCGGACGCGAACTGAGCCCGGGCATAGAACTCCGGAGAGCCGGCGCTGTTCAGGTGGCCGCGCAGCGGTGCGGTACTGATGCTTTCCGTTCCACCGGCCAAGTACAGACCACCACCACCGGCGGCCACGAGCCGGGACGCGAGGGCGATCGCGTCGAGCCCGGACCCGCACTGCCGGTCCACCGTGAAGCCGGGAACGCTGACCGGCACCCCGGCCTCAAGCGCTGCCAGCCTGGCTACATTCCCTCCGCCGCCCACGGCGTTGCCGATCACCACGTCCGCCACCCAGCCCGGCTCCACGCCGGCGTCACGGAGCAGGCGGCCGAGCACCGGAGCCAGCAGTTCGTGGGCCCGGACGGTTTTCAGGGCGCCGTTGGCCCGGCGGATCGGGGTGCGCAGCGCTGCGATGATGACGGGCTGCCGGTCGTCGGGAAGCACCGGGCGGGAACGCTCAGGCAAGGCGCCGGATCCGGGGATCGTCGCGGTCGATCCAGTTCAGCATGAGCTCCCTGCTGAGCTTGCCGCGGTCGGTCAGGGGAAGTTCGGCCAGCACGAAGTACTCCAGCGGGCGCTTGTTGCGGGGCAGCACGTCTTCAATGCCCGCCTTCAGCTGGGTGGAGGTCAGCCCGCCATGGGCCGGCACAACCCCGGCCACCACCCGCTGGCCGCGGAGCTCGTCGGCGGTACCGGCCGCCACGGCAGCGGCGACACCGGGAACGGAGGCCAGGGCCAGCTCCACCTCATGCGGGTAGACGTTGGTGCCGGCGGTGATAATCAGGTCCGAGCGGCGTCCCAGCAGGTGCAGCGTCCCGCCGTCGAGGTAGCCCTGGTCCCCCACGGTGTGCCAGCCGTTGAAGCTCTGCAGGGCCCGGCCGTCGTCGCCCCAGAGGTACCCGTCGCTGACCATCAAGCTGCGGATGCAGATGGTCCCGTCGCTGCCGTCGGGCAGCGGAACCCCGCCGGCGTCCGCGTCGACGATGCGGATCTCGACGCCGGGAAACGGTTCGCCGATCCTGGTTCCGCGACCATCCGGCTGCTCCCCGGGGAGCAACCCCGCGCCGGCGACGAAGCTGAGCTCCGAAGCGCCGTAGTACTCGAAGATGGTTGCGTTGGGCGCCCAGCGGCGGGCCGCCTCCAACGTCCGCGCGTCCAGCTTTGAGCCCGCGCAGATGATGCTCCGGATTCCGGAGGCGTCGACACCGCCGCTTAACCCGCGTTCGCTGAGGATCCTCAGCATCGTGGGGACGAGGACCAGCCGGGTGATGCCGTCGTGGCCGACGGCGGTGTGGGCGTCGCCGACGTCGAACCTTGCCAGGGTGTGGAACTCGGACCCGGCGTACAGGCATTCGGCCAGGGCATAGAGGTTCAGGCTGGCCGCAAGCGGGCCCGGTGCCAGCGTCCTGTCCTCCGCGGTCAGGCCAAAGAAGGCGACCGAGGCCTCGAAGGATTGCTGCCAGGACCGGCGCGAGCGGCTGAAGGCCTTGGGCACGGACGTGGTGCCGGAGGTCAGCCCAATCAGAAACGGCGTGTCCGGCGGCCCGTCGGCCAGGTCCGGGGAGGCGGCGGTGGACACCGCGGCCCGGAAGGTGTCCCGGATCCGCGCCCTGATCCCGTCCTGCAGACTCTGCGGCCACGTCGGGTCCAAAACGGCGCACTGCCGCTCCCCTGCGACGGCCGCGGCGAACGCGGCGGCAAAGTGCAGGGAGTTTTCCTCGGACAGCATGATCACCGCGGGCGAGCCGGGCACCAGCCCGGCGGCAGCATCGCGCAGCGCTTCCCAGCTCAGGCGTTGCCCGGCCACCACGACGGCGGTCCCGTCGGGGCGGTCGGCGGCCCAGCGCTGGAGTCTGTTCAGGAAAGGCATCAGCCCAACTTTACCGGGCGGAACCGCTCCCGCAGCCGGTCCGCGATATTGTGACTCCATGAGTTTTAACGACAACGTCCAGCTGGATCCATCCCAGGTCCAGGACCGCCGCGGCATGGGCCGCGGCGTCAAAGTGGGCGGCGGGATCGGAGGCGGAATTGTCCTGCTGATCGCCGCCCTCCTCGGCATCAATCCCGGCCTCCTGGAAGGTCTGGGGTCCAGCACGCAGGAATCCGGTTCGCAAAGCCAGAGCACGGCGCCGGCCTGCAAGACCGGAGCCGACGCAGACGCCAGGCTCGACTGCCGCATCACCGGCACCGTCAACAGCCTGAACGCGTTCTGGCCGGCGTACCTGGCCCAGTACGACACCAAGTATCCGCGACCCAAGACCGTGATCTTCGATGCGGCAACCAACACCGGCTGCGGCGCGGCGACGTCGGACGTGGGTCCGTTCTACTGCCCCGCGGACACGACCGCGTACTTTGACCCCGGCTTCTTCCAGGAGCTCGTGGACCGGTTCGGTTCCTCGGGCGGTCCGCTGGCGCAGGAGTACGTGGTGGCCCACGAGTTCGGCCACCACATCCAGAACGTCCTGGGGAACCTGGACCGCGCCCAGCAGGATCCCCAGGGGCCGGAATCCGGGGGCGTCCGGGTGGAGCTGCAGGCCGACTGCTACGCGGGCCTGTGGGTCCGGTACGCCACAACCCAGCAGGATCCCAACACCGGGGTCCCGTACCTGGAGCCCTTGAAGGAGCAGGACCTGCAGGACGCCCTCTCCGCCGCCTCGGCCGTCGGCGACGACCGGATCCAGAAGGCCGCCACCGGCCGGGTGTCCCCGGAGGCCTGGACCCACGGCTCCAGCGCGCAGCGCCAGAAATGGTTCTACCAGGGCTACCAGACCGGCGATATCAACCAGTGCGACACGTTCGGCGCTGCCACCCCCTGACCCCCAATAACCCGGTGAGGGTACGACGGCGGCCGGCCCCCTTCTCAGTGGAAGGGGACCGGCCGCCGTCGTAAGTGCGCCGTCTACGGTGCACCGTGTTAGATGCGCCTGGCGCGGTGCGGTTCAGATGTTGAAGCCGAGGGCGCGCATCTGGTCGCGGCCGTCCTCGGTGATCCGCTCCGGACCCCACGGCGGCATCCACACCCAGTTGAGGCGCCATTCGTCGACGACGCTTTCCAGGGCCTGGCCAACCTGCTCCTCGATCACATCGGTGAGCGGGCAGGCAGCGGTGGTAAGCGTCATGTCGATCAGCAGCGCGCCGTCATCGTCCGAGTACTTCAGGCCGTAGAGCAGACCCAGGTCGACGATGTTTACGCCCAGTTCCGGGTCGATGACATCCTTGAGGGCCTCTTCGACGTCCTCGAGGCCCGTTCGGGCCACATTGAGTTCGGTCATGGCGTTGTCCTATCTAGGCCTGTGCTGCAGCGGAAGCAGCAGCGATGGTGGCCGCCCCTGCGCCGGTGGCGTAGCGGTCGTAGCCTTCTTCTTCCAGGCGGTCGGCGAGCTCCGGGCCGCCTTCTTCAACAACCTGGCCGTCAACGAACACGTGGACGAATTCCGGCTTGATGTAGCGCAGGATCCGGGTGTAGTGCGTGATGAGCAGGGTGCCCATGTTGCCTTCCGCGTGCGCGCGGTTAACGCCCTCGGAAACAACCTTCAGCGCGTCGACGTCAAGTCCTGAGTCGGTCTCGTCGAGGATGGCGAACTTCGGCTTGAAGAGCTCCAGCTGGAGGATCTCCACGCGCTTCTTTTCGCCGCCGGAGAAGCCCTCGTTGACGTTGCGCTGGGTGAAGTCAGCGTCGATGCGCAGCTGGGCCATGGCGGCTTTGACGTCCTTGGTCCAGGTGCGCAGTTTGGGAGCCTCGCCGTCGATGGCGGTCTTGGCGGTCCGCAGGAAGTTCGTCATGCTGACGCCGGGGACCTCCACCGGGTACTGCATCGCCAGGAACAGGCCCGCGCGGGCCCTTTCGTCGACGCTCATGGCCAGGACATCTTCGCCGTCCAGCGTGATGGTGCCGGAGGTGACGTTGTAGCGGGGGTGCCCGGCGATGGTGGACGCCAGGGTGGATTTGCCGGAACCGTTGGGGCCCATGATCGCGTGGGTTTCGCCGGTGCGGATTCTCAGGCTGACGCCCTTCAGGATTTCCTTCGTGCCCTGCTCGGTGTCAATGCTGACGTGCAGGTCCTTGATCTCAAGAGTAGACATGTGCCTTGTTCTCCTCTGCACGGTGCCTTCCGGCACTGTGCGGTTTCTTGTCGATAAGTTCAGTTGTGCGGGTGCCGGCTGCGGGCAGCTAGCTGAAGGTCGGGGCCTCGGCGCCGTTCAGGACGTTGGTGAAGTCCACATAGACCTCGTCATCCAGGACGGTGACGGCAAAGACAGGGACCGGATCGTAGGCCGGCAGCTGGAGCGGCTCGCCGCTGCGCAGGTCGAACTGGGAGCCGTGGCCCCAGCATTCGATCTTGCAGCCTTCCACCTCGCCTTCGGAGAGGGAGATGTCCGCATGCGAGCAGGTATCGCCGATGGCGTGGATCTCGCCCATCGAGTCCTTCACGATCGCGACCGGATAGTCGTCGATCAGGATCCGGAGCGCCTGCTTAAGCTGGATTTCGCTGGCGTTGCAGACCAGTTCGCCCTTTGGCTGTTCAGTCATGAAAGGTTTCCGTGTTCTCTGGTGCTGTGTTCTCCAGTGCTGCGCACTAGTTGTCCGTTGCCGCGAGTTCGCGTTCGACGGCGGCCGTGAGGCGCTCCTCGATCGCGGGAACCCTGATCTGCTGGATGATCTCGTTCAGGAATCCGCGGACCACGAGTCGGCGGGCCACCTCTTCGGGAATGCCGCGGGCCATCAGGTAGAACAGGTGCTGGTCATCGAACCGTCCGGTGGCGCTGGCGTGGCCGGCGCCGGCGATCAGGCCGGTCTCGATTTCCAGGTTCGGCACAGAGTCGGCGCGGGCACCGTCGGTGAGGACAAGGTTGCGGTTCGCCTCGTAGGTGTCGGTGCCTTCTGCTTCCTTACGGATCAGGACGTCACCCACCCAGACAGTGTGCGCATTGCGGCCCTGCAGGGCGCCCTTGTACAGGACGTTGGACTTGCAGTTGGGGACGGCGTGGTCCACGAAGAGCCGCTGCTCCAGGTGCTGGCCGGCGTCGGCGAAGTACAGGCCGAAGAGTTCCACTTCAGCGCCGGGGGCGGTAAAGCGTGCCGACGGCGTGACGCGCACCAAGTCGCCGCCGAGGCTGACGACGATGTGCTTGAACTTGGCGTCGCGGCCCAGCTTCGCCTGCTGGGAGGACGCGTGAACGGCGTCGTCGTTCCATTCCTGGAGCGAGATCACGGTGAGCTGCGCGCCGTCCTCTACCAGCATTTCGATGTTTTCCGAGACTACGGCGGTGCCCTGGTGGTCCAGGACGACAACCGACTTGGAGAACTTTTCGGCAACAATGACCACGTGCTGCGCGGACGCCTCTGTGCCCTGGCCGGTAAACACGACGCTGATCTCGCCGTCGGCGTGGACCTCTGCCGGAACAGTGATGACGGTGGCTTCGGTGAAGTTTTCCCAGCCGTTTGCAGAGACGCGGTCTTCCGGAATCGCAGCGGAACCAATCCGACGGTCCTCCCGGCCGACCGTCTCAACGGTGACGTTGTCCGGTGCGGTGACGGCTACGGCCGGGGCGGCTCCATTGAGGACTGCGGTATGCAGGCCGCGGAGACGCTTAAGCGGAGTGAACCGCCAGTCTTCCTCCATGCCGGTCAGCGGTTTGAAGTCCGCCAGCTGGTAGGACGCCAGGCGCCCGGCGCGTGAGCTGTCGGGCACGCCCACGCCGCCGCCATGCGAGTGGGCCTTGACGGCTTCCCCGGCGAGCGGTGACTTCGACTCCGCGGTGTTCAACGGTGACAGGCTTTCGCCTTCTTCGGTGAAACCGTTGATGAACGGTTGGGCTGAAGGCGCGCCGATGCGGGCCTTTTCAGTAGTGATGTCAGTCATTAACCGACCGATCCTTCCATCTGCAGTTCAATCAGGCGGTTCAGCTCGAGGGCGTATTCCATCGGCAGCTCACGGGCGATCGGCTCGATGAAGCCGCGGACGATCATCGCCATGGCCTCGTCTTCGCGCATGCCGCGGGACATCAGGTAGAACAGCTGCTCTTCGCTGACCCGCGAGACCGTGGCTTCGTGCCCCATGGTCACATCGTCCTCGCGGATGTCGATGTACGGGTAGGTGTCCGACCGGCTGATGGTGTCCACCAGCAGCGCGTCGCACCGGACAGTGTTGGCCGAGTGCTTGGCGCCTTCACGGACCTGGACCAGGCCGCGGTACGCGGCGCGGCCGCCGCCGCGGGCCACCGACTTGGACACGATCGAGCTCTTGGTGTTCGGCGCGATGTGGACCATTTTGGAGCCTGTGTCCTGGTGCTGGCCCTCACCGGCGAACGCAATGGACAGGGTCTCACCCTTGGCGCCCTCGCCCACGAGGTAGACGGCCGGGTACTTCATGGTGACCTTGGAACCGATGTTGCCATCGATCCACTCCATCGTGGCGCCCTCTTCGCAGATGGCGCGCTTGGTGACCAGGTTGTACACGTTGGTGGACCAGTTCTGGATGGTCGTGTAGCGGACCCGGGCGCCCTTCTTCACGACGATTTCCACGACGGCGGAGTGCAGCGAGTCCGAGGTGTAGATCGGCGCTGTGCAGCCTTCGATGTAGTGGACGTAGGAGTCCTCGTCGGCGATGATCAGGGTGCGCTCGAACTGGCCCATGTTTTCCGTGTTGATGCGGAAGTAGGCCTGCAGCGGAATGTCCACGTGGACACCCTTGGGCACGTACACGAAGGAACCGCCGGACCAGACGGAGGTATTCAGGGACGCGAACTTGTTATCACCCACCGGAATGATGGTGCCGAAGTACTCCTGGAAGATCTCCGGGTGCTCGCGCAGCGCGGTGTCCGTGTCCAGGAAGATGACGCCCTGCTGTTCAAGGTCCTCGCGGATCTGGTGGTACACCACCTCGGACTCGTACTGTGCGGCCACGCCGGAGACGAGCCGGCTGCGCTCGGCTTCCGGGATGCCCAGCTTCTCGTACGTGTTCCGGATGTCCTCGGGCAGGTCCTCCCAGGTGTTGGCCTGCTTTTCCGTGGACCGGACGAAGTACTTGATGTTGTCGAAGTCGATGCCGGAAAGATCAGCACCCCAGGTCGGCATCGGCTTGCGGTCGAAGTACTTCAGACCCTTGAGACGCAGGTCCAGCATCCACTCCGGCTCGTTCTTCTTCGCCGAAATGTCGCGGACGACGTCCTCGTTGATGCCACGGCGGGCGTTGGCGCCGACGTCGTTCTTGTCGGACCAGCCGTACTCATAGGTTCCGATTCCGTGGAGCTCGGGATTCTTTTCCAGAATCTCCGAAATCACAGTGGATTCAGCAACCTTCTTCTCTGATAGTTGGTCCGTCATCACGGCCTTTCTTGCAGATGGTTGGATATTTCGTCCAGGCTGCCCGGGAGGGCGGGACCGGTTGGCACCGCGGCCGCCGGACGGCCTGTAGGTATGTGGGTGGTGCAGACGTGGCCGCCCCGGGCCAGCGTGGACAGCCGGCGGACGTCGACGCCCACCAGCCGGGAAAAGACATCCGTTTCGACGTCGCAAAACACCGGAAAGTGCGCGGCGAGCTGCTGGATGGGGCAATGCCCTTGGCAGAGCTGCGCACTGGAGAGCGCCGCCGGCAGCGGTGCCCTGGCCTCGATGGACGCGGTGGACGCCACAAACCCGTCGCGGCTCAGCGCCTCGGAAAGCGCCTGCGCCCGGGCAGTGATGTCCGGACCGGCGGCGTCGATTTCCGGCGCGTAACGGCGTTCCATGTCACCGAAGCGTTCGACGGCGAACTGGCGTACCGCCTCGGGACCGGCCGTTTCGCTGAGGCGCTGCAGCGCCAGCGTTGCTATGTCCAGGTAATCGTTCCCGAGCGTGGACTGGCCCTGGGAACTGAGGACGTAACGCCGGGCCGGACGCCCGGCACCTGCGCCTGCCCGGGCTGCGCGCTTGACCTCGATTACCCCGTCGCGGGAAAGGTGGTCCAGGTGCCGGCGGACCGCGGCCGGCGTGAAGCCCAGCAACTCACCGAGTTCGGCAGCACTGATGGGGCCGTGTTCGAGCACGGCGTTCAGCACGCGGTCCCGGGTCCGTTCCTCGGCGTCGGCCGCCGGGAAGGCGGTCGCCGCCTGGGCTGCCACGGCTCCGGGCGCCCCGGAGGCGGCGGCCGGCGCGTTGCGCGGACGGCCGGGCCCGGCGAGGGCAACAGAAGGAGAGCTCATGGAATACACAACACAATCATGTCGTAATTTAGTCCCTGCATCCAGTAAGGCATGACTATCCTCGGGCCCGAACAGGACGTACTACATCACGTAGAATGCTGTGGTGCGATCCCCCGAATCCCCCGTCCTGTCCATCAGCGGGCTAGTCAAGGATGTTGGTCCACTGCCCACTCTCGACGGCAAAATGCTGCGGGTGGTCAGCGGGCTTTCCCTCGTAGCCGAACGCGGACAGGTCACGGCCCTGCTGGGGGCCAACGGCGCAGGCAAAACCACCACCATCGAATGCGCCCAGGGGCTGCAGAAGCGCACTTCCGGCAGCATCAGCCTTCTGGGTGAGGACCCGGACACGGCCGGGGCGGGGCTGCGGGCCCGCGTCGGGGTGATGCTCCAGGACGGCGGGCTCCCGCCGTCGGCGCGTCCCATCCCCCTGCTCAGGCATGTGGCCGGGATGTACCAGGCCCCGTGGCCGGTCGAGGAACTGATCGAACGGCTCGGCATCGACGCTTTCAGCCGGACCTCGGTGCGGCGGCTCTCGGGCGGCCAAAAACAGCGGCTTGCCCTTGCCGCCGCCCTGGTGGGCAATCCCGAGGTGTTGTTCCTGGACGAGCCCAGCGCCGGCTTGGATCCGCAATCACGCCAACTGGTGTTCGAGCTCATCTCCGAGCTCCGGAACCGCGGGATGGGGATCATCCTGACCACCCACCTCATGGACGACGCCCAGCGACTGGCGGACTACGTCTACATCATCGACGCCGGCCGCAACGTTGCCGAAGGAACGGTGGCCCAGCTCCTGCAGCACCCACTGCCGCCCGGCGCCGGCGAGCAGCACGTCCGCACGCTGCTGTTCGAGACCGAGCCCGGCCTTGATTTCGCCGGGGTGCTGGCCGACGGCGTCACCGTCACCGAGGCGCGCGCGGGCAGCTACGCCGCCACCGGCGCCCTGACCGCGGCAGACCTTGCCGCGATCACTGCGGAGTGGGCATCCCGAGGCATCATGCCGCGCTCACTGAGTCTTGAGGCCCGCAGCCTGGAAGACGTGTTCCTCGACATCTCCGGAAGGGAAATTCGATGACCCGCGACAGTGCCGCAGTAGGGAACGCACCGGCCGGCAGCGCGCCGCCGGTCCGTTCCCTCGGCAGCGCCCCCGCCCCGTTGCTGCGCCGCATCCTCCAGCAAGGCAAATACGAGACGGCCACCATGCTCCGGAACGGCGAGCAGCTGATCCTGGCGATCGTCCTGCCGCTCCTGGCCATGGTGGGCCTGACCGTGACCCCCCTGCTGGACAGTTTCGGGTCGAGCCGGATCAACGTTGCGGTGCCGGGCATCCTCGCACTGTGTGCCATGTCCACCGCCTTCACCGGCCAGGGCATCTCCACCGGGTTTGACCGCCGGTACGGGGTCCTCCGCTTCCTGTCGACGACACCGCTGGGCCGAACGGGCCTGATGGCGGGAAAGATTCTCGCGGTCCTCGCCGTCCTGGCATTGCAGGTACTGGTCGTCACGGCGGTAGCCCTCCTGCTGGGCTGGCAGCCCGAGCCGGCGGGCTGGGTTCCCGGGCTCGCCGTGCTGGTGCTGGGCGCCGCGGCGTTCACCGCGCTGGGCCTGCTCGTCGCCGGAACCGTCCGGCCGGAGGCCACCCTTGCCATCACCAACCTGCTCTGGATCCTGCTCGGCGCCCTCGGCGGCATCGTGATTCCGGCCGAGCGGCTCCCTGCCCTCCTGCAGGACGTCGTGCACTTCCTCCCGTCCGGGGCCCTGGGGCAGGCCCTGAGGGACGCGTTTCTTTCCGGCAGCGTCCACCCCGCCCCGGTCCTTGTCCTGCTGCTCTGGACGGCAGTCGCCGGCACCGCAGCAAACCGCTGGTTCAAATGGAATTGAGAAAACTGTGAGCACGGCCTCCCGTACACCCCGGACCGCTTCCCGCACCATCCCCTGGCTGCCCGACACCGTTAATACGGCGGTCAAGCGGCTGGCGGTGCTGTCCCTGATCGGCCAGACCCTCCTGATCGTCACCGGCGGCGCCGTCCGTCTCACCGCCTCGGGCCTGGGCTGCCCCACGTGGCCGCGGTGCACGGACTCCTCGCTGGTGAATACCCCGGAAATGGGGATCCACGGGATCATCGAATTCGGCAACCGGCTGCTGACGTTCGCGCTGGCCGCCGTCGCCGTCGCCATGCTGGTGTACTTGTGGAATCTGCGCCGGGAACGCCGCGACCTTTTCCTGCTGGCCCTGGCCCTGCTCGCCAGCATCCCGGCGCAGGCCGTGATCGGCGGCATCACCGTGCTGACCCAGCTCAACCCGTGGGTGGTGGGCCTGCATTTCCTGGTCTCCATGGCCCTCGTGGTGGTGGCCACGCTGCTGGTCAACCGCGCATTCGGCCGGACCGGGAAGTTCCGCACCGCCGCACTCCCGGCCCTGCCGGGTGTGGCGCGTCCGCTGACGGCTGCCCTCGCCTTGTTCTCCGCCGTGGCGGTCTGCCTGGGTGTGGTGGTCACCGGGGCAGGCCCGCACGCTGGCGACGCCGACGCCCCCCGCAACGACCTGGACTGGGACCTTTTCTCGCACATCCACGCGGTTCCGGCCTACCTGGTGACAGCCGGGGCGCTGTTCGCGGTGTTCCTCGTGGTGCGGGGCAGGATTTCCGGTGCGTTCCGCACCGCCGTCGCTCTGCTGCTGGGCGTCACTGTGCTGCAGGCGGTCATCGGTTTCACACAGTATTACAACGGCATCCCGGCGCTTCTGGTCGCCGCGCACATGCTCGGCTCGGCACTTCTCATGAGCGCGGCGGTCAACGCCGCCGACCTCGCCCGCAGCAGCCCGGTGAAGTAGGGATCTCACCCAGCAACGCGGGGTCAACTACCGCCCGTTCCGAATCCTCGGACCGGGCGGTAACTGACCCCGCGTCGTTGTTTGCTGGAAGCCGCCGGTCAGCTTCCCATGATGGCGGAGCCGACGAACGGATCAACCGCGAGGGCGAGGAAGAGCAGGGTCAGGTAGCTGATCGAGCCATGGAAGACTTTCATGGCGCCCTTATTGGAGACGTCCCCGGCCTGCGCCCGGTTGTAGAGGCCGTGCGATTCGTGGAGGAACCAGGCTCCGGCGAGCACGGCGGTGGCGGTGTAGACCCAGCCGGCGCCGCCCGCCGGAATCAGCAGCAGCGAGCACACCACCATGGCCCATGCGTACAGGACCACCTGGACGGATACGACTTTGGCGCCGGCGATCGCACCGAGCATCGGGACCTTGGCGTTGCGGTAGTCCTCGCCGTAGCGCATGGACAGCGGCCAGTAGTGGGGCGGTGTCCAGAGGAAGATGACCATGAAGAGCACGACGGCGGGCCACTCCACGGTGTTGGTCACCGCGGCCCATGCGATCAGCACGGGGAAGCAGCCGGCGGCGCCGCCCCAGACGATGTTCTGTGCGGTGCGTCGTTTGAGGATCATGGTGTAGATGACCACGTAGAAGACGATCGCACCCAGCCCCAGCCACGCTGCGAGCGGGTTGGCGCCGAACCAGAGAATGGCAATTGCCGCCGCGCCCAGCAGCCAGGAAAACACCATCGCTTCCCGTGGCGTGACCTCACCGGTGACCAGCGGCCGGTTCTCGGTGCGGTGCATGAGTTTATCGATGTCCCGGTCGATGTAGCAGTTAAACGCTCCTGCGCTGCCAGCGGCGAAGGCGCCGCCCACGAGGGTCGCCAGGATCAGACCGATGGATGGGAAGCCGCGCTCGGCGTAGATCATGGTAGGCAGGGTGCTGACGAGCAGCAGCTCGATGACGCGGGGTTTAGTGAGCGCCAGGTAGGCCTTGGCTTTGCGGGCGAAGCCGGCCCGTCCGCGCGGAAGAGAAGCGGTCAGCGGCGTATGTGTTGTGCTCACGGTGGCAGTCACTCTGTTCTGTCTGGCTGTTCAGTCCGGCTTGTTTTCGCAACACGGGTTGCTTTTCGCAAAGGTCCACAAGCAGCGCACAGCCGTGTCCCCGCCCCCGTTGGTAGCCACGCCCATCATACCGCTCCCGGAGGCCACACAGATTATCGCGTGGCAGCGCGTGCCCACAGCCGCCCCGGAGGCCGGTGATTCACTCGAGGGCGAAATCCGGTCCAGTTGGTGAGATAAACCGCGCCTGCCCGGGCGAATGGGGCTAAGCTGTCTGCAGATCAGCGCGCACGGGACCGCCACATCGGCGGTCCCAATGTCTGAGGTGTCCATCCGCTATTACCGCAGATGTCCATTCGCCCATTCGCGGCTGAAGGATAGATCAACGTTTCGATGGTGAACGGCTGGGACGTACCGCAGCGGGCACCACACTGTGCCCCGGACGGGACTGCCCTTACCGCCCGCCGTCAGCACAGAGAGGGGCCCGGTTTTCGTGCCACATTTGGAAGAGCAAGAACTGTCATGGACCAGCTTGGACGACCGCGCCGTGGACACCATCCGCGTCCTCGCCGCGGATGCCGTGGAGAAGGTCGGAAACGGGCACCCCGGGACCGCCATGAGCCTGGCTCCGGCCGCGTACCTTCTCTTCCACAAGCTGATGCGGCACGACCCGAAGAACCCTGACTGGCTGGGACGTGACCGGTTTGTCCTCTCCCCCGGCCACACCTCCCTGACGCTATACATCCAGCTTTTTCTCTCCGGCTACGGCCTGGAACTGTCCGACCTCGAGGCGCTGCGCACGTGGGGTTCATTGACTCCGGGGCACCCGGAGTACAAGCACACCGCGGGCGTGGAAGTGACCACCGGCCCGCTCGGCCAGGGTCTGGCCATGGCCGTAGGTTTCGCATTCTCCCAGCGCCGCCAACGCGGCCTGTTCGACGCCGATGCCGCCCCCGGCACCAGCCCGTTCGACCACACCGTCTGGGTGATCGCCTCCGACGGCGACCTGCAGGAAGGCGTCACGGCTGAGGCTTCCTCTCTCGCCGGGCACCAGGAGCTCGGCAACCTCGTGGTCATCTACGACGAGAACCACATCTCCATCGAGGACGACACCGACATCGCTTTCACCGAGGATGTCCTGAAGCGCTACGAGGCCTACGGCTGGCACACCCAGCGCGTGGACTGGACCCGCACCGGTGAGTACAAGGAAGACGTGCAGGAACTGCACGCCGCACTTGTCGCGGCCAAGGCCGAGACGGGCAAGCCGTCCATCATTTCGCTGCGCACCATCATCGGCTACCCGGCCCCGAAGAAGCAGAATACCGGCAAGATCCATGGCTCCGCCCTCGGCGCCGAGGAAGTCGCCGCATTGAAGGACATCCTCGGGTTCGACCCGGAGCGCACCTTCCAGGTCGACGACGAGGTCCTGGCCCACGCCCGCGAAGCTGCGGACCGCGGCGCGGCTGCGCGCAGCGAATGGCAGCAGGCCTTTGAGGCGTGGCAGTCCGGAAACCCCGAGGCCGCTGCGCTGCTCGAGCGCGTCGAAGCGCGCAAGCTCCCCGCCGGACTCGATTCCGCCCTGCCGGTGTTCGAAGCCGGCAAGGACGTCTCGACCCGCGCCGCGTCCGGCAAGGTCCTGAACGCGATCGCCCCGGTCATGCCGGAATTGTGGGGCGGTTCGGCCGACCTCGCCGAGTCCAACAACACCACGATCGAGAGTTCGCCCTCCTTTATCCCGGCCTCCCGGTCCACGGCGGCGTGGAAGGGCAACCCCTACGGCCGCGTGCTGCACTTCGGCATCCGCGAACACGCCGCTGCCTCGATCGTCAACGGCATCAGCCTGCACGGCCGCACCCGCGCGTTCTCCGGCACTTTCCTGATCTTCAGCGACTACCAGCGCCCGGCCATCCGGCTCGGCGCCCTCATGGGCGCCCCGGCCCTCTACGTCTGGACCCACGACTCCATCGGGCTCGGCGAGGACGGACCCACGCACCAGCCGGTGGAGCAGCTGGCCGCTCTGCGCGCCATCCCGGGCCTGGATGTTGTCCGCCCCGGCGACGCCAATGAGGTCGCGGCAGCCTGGAAGGTCATGCTCGAGAACCACGCGAACCCCGCCGGGATCGTACTGACCCGCCAGAACATCCCCACCTACGCCCGCGGAACGTCAGAGGCCGAGGGGGACACCTTCGGTTCCGCCGCCGGTGTGGCCCGCGGCGGCTACGTCCTGGCCGAGGCCTCAGCCGACGGCCGCACCGCCAAGGCTCAGGTCATCCTGATCGGCACCGGATCGGAGGTCCAACTCGCGGTGGAGGCCCGTGAAGCCCTGCAGGCCCAGGGCATCCCCACCCGCGTCGTTTCCATGCCGTGCGTGGAGTGGTTCAACGCCCAGGACGCCGCCTACCGCGAAGCGGTGCTCCCTGCCGCCGTCAAGGCCCGGGTATCCGTGGAGGCCGGACTTGCCCTGGGCTGGAAGGAATTTGTCGGCGACGCCGGCCGTTCCATCTCCCTCGAGCACTTCGGCGCCTCGGCGGACTACAAGCGCCTCTTCCAGGAGTTCGGCATCACCGCGGAGGCCGTAGCGGCCGCCGCCAGGGACTCCCTCGCCGGCCTCAAGGCCTAACCAGTACCTTTTTCGTTTTCGGGCCGCTGTCCCGTACCGTGGCGGCGGCCCCAGACTCCAGGAGTGACTTATGACCACCACCCCCAGCTCTACCCCCACGCAGCAGCTCTCCGATGCCGGCGTCTCCATCTGGCTCGATGACCTGTCCCGCGGACGCCTGGATACCGGCACCCTGCGCAAACTGATCGAAGAGAAGAACGTTGTCGGGGTCACCACCAACCCGAGCATCTTCCAGTCGGCCCTCGCGGTCGCCCACGACTACGACACCGTCATCGCCGCGCAGGCGGCCGCCGGCAACAGCGTCGAGGAGACTGTCTTCTCCATCACCACCACCGACGTCGCCGACGCCTGCGACCTCTTCGCCCCGGTGGCCGCCGCGACCAAGGGCGTGGACGGCCGGGTGTCGATCGAGGTTGACCCCCGCCTGGCCTGGGACGCGGCCGGCACCATTGCCGAGGCCAAGGCACTCTACAAACGCGTGAATAAGGACAACGTCCTGATCAAAATCCCGGCCACCCTGGAGGGCCTGGAAGCGATCACGGCAACGCTGGCCGCCGGCATCAGCGTCAACGTCACCCTGATCTTCTCGCTGGAGCGCTACCGGGCCGTCATCAACGCCTTCCAGAGCGGCCTGGAGCAGGCCAAGGACAACGGCCACGACCTCGCTGCGATCCACTCGGTGGCGTCGTTCTTCGTCTCCCGCGTTGACTCCGAAGTGGATAAGCGGCTCGACGCGATCGGCACCGATGAAGCCCGGGCCCTCAAGGGCAAAGCGGGCCTGGCAAACGCCCGGCTGGCCTACCAGGTCTACGAAGAGCTCTTCGCCACCGAACGCTGGGCCCTCCTGGCGGACGCGGGTGCCCTCCCGCAGCGTCCACTGTGGGCCTCCACCGGCGTCAAGGATCCGGCTTACCCGGACACCCTGTACGTCACGGAACTCGTCGCCCCCGGCGTCGTGAACACCATGCCGGAAAAGACACTCGACGCGACCTTCGACCACGGCACCGTCACGGGCAACACGATCAGCCGCGGCTACGACGACGCCAACGCCACGCTGAACGCGCTGGACGGCCTCGGAATCTCCTACAACGAGGTCGTCGCGTTGCTCGAGACCGAAGGCCTCGACAAGTTCGTGGCAAGCTGGAAGGAACTGCTCGCCGACGTCGAGATTGCCCTCGCCGCTGCACGGAAGGACGCATAGTCCATGACCACTCTCAGCTACGACGCCACAGGCGCCGCCCGCCTGGCCCACGACCAGCACCTGCCCGCCCTGCTCGAAGAAAAGGTCGCCACGCGGATCTTCGCGAAGGACGCCACCCTGTGGGGCCCCGAGGCCGAGGCCGAGGCGTCCGTCCGGCTCGGCTGGGTTGAGGCGGCCACCGTCTCCCAGGCGCTGGTCGCGGACATCCTGGCCCTGCGGGACGCCTTGCGCGCCGAGGGCGTCAGCCGGATCGTGCTGTGCGGCATGGGCGGTTCCTCGCTGGCCCCCGAAGTCATCGCCGGAACCGCGGGCGTCGAGCTGGCAGTGCTGGACAGCACCGACCCGGAACAGGTTGCCGCTGCCCTCGCAGACCGGCTGGCTGAAACCGCAATCGTCGTGTCCTCCAAGTCCGGTTCCACGCTGGAAACGGATTCCCAGCGCCGCATCTTTGAGCACGCGTTCACTGAGGCGGGTCTGGATGCGAAGAGCCGGATCGTGATCGTCACCGATCCGGGTTCGCCCCTGGACAAAGCTTCCCGCGAGGCGGGCTACCGGGCTGTTTTCAACGCGGACCCCAACGTCGGCGGCCGATACTCGGCGCTCACCGCGTTCGGAATGGTTCCCTGCGGCCTCGCCGGTGTGGACATCCAGGCGTTTCTTGACGAAGCGGAGGAGGCCGCCGAGGTTCTCAACGAGGACGGTGCGGAAAACATCGGCCTCGCCCTCGGTGCCGCGCTGGGCGGCACCAGCCCGCTGCGCAACAAAGTGGTCATCGCCGAGGACGGCTCCGGCATCAAAGGCTTTGCGGACTGGGCCGAACAGCTCATCGCCGAATCCACCGGCAAGCTCGGCACCGGGGTGCTGCCGGTGGTCGCCGGCCCCCGCTCCCCCGAAGCCACCCTCGGCGCACCGGACGTCCTCGTGGTCCGCCTCGTCGCGGCGGACGCCGACGTCGAACTCGGTGAGAATGAAGTCGCCATCGCCGGGGGCCTGCCCACCCAGATGATGACGTGGGAATTCGCCACAGCGGTGGCCGGGCGCCTCCTCAGGATCAATCCCTACGACCAGCCGGACGTCGAGGCCGCCAAAGTGGCGGCGCGCGGTCTGCTGGACGCGCAGCCGGAACCGACGCCGGCGGCCTTCACCGACGGTGCCATCGAAGTCCGCGGCGGAGACTGGCTCGGCGGAGCAAGCACCGCCGCTGATGCCGTCAGCGCGCTCCTCGGCGAGCTGGGCCCGGAAGACTACCTCAGCGTGCAGGCTTATTTCGACCGTCTGGCCTACGCGCCGCTGGAGGGCGTCCGTGACCAGCTGGCAGCCCTCAGCGGCCGTCCCGTGACCTTCGGCTGGGGCCCGCGGTTCCTGCACTCCACCGGCCAGTTCCACAAAGGCGGCCCCGCGATCGGCGTCTTTCTGCAGGTCACTGCCGCTGCCGCCACCGACCTGGCGATCCCTGACCGCCCCTTCACCTTCGGTGAGCTGATCTCAGCCCAGGCCGCCGGCGACGCACAGGTGCTCTCCGACCACGGCCGGCCGGTTCTCCGGCTGCACCTCACGGACCGCGGGGCTGGCGTCCGCCAGTTCCAGGAACTCGTCTCCACCCTGGCCGGCCACGCCGCACCCTCCACCGAAAGCTAAGGCACCCACGTAACCATGCCAGAAAAATACAACGGCAGCCGTCCTTCCGGGGGGCCGCGGCGCAATCCGCTCCGCGATCCGCGGGACAGGCGCCTGAACCGTATTGCAGGACCGTCGTCGCTGGTCCTGTTTGGGGTCACTGGGGACCTGGCCCGGAAGAAACTCATGCCGGCCGTGTACGACCTCGCCAACCGGGGGCTGCTCCCACCGAGCTTCGCCCTCGTTGGCTTCGCCAGGCGGAACTGGGAAAACGAGGACTTCGCCGCGGAGGTGAAGGCGGCGGTCAAGGCCTACGCCCGCACCCCCTTCGACGAGACGGTCTGGACGCAGCTCTCCAAAGGCATCCGGTTCGTGCAGGGCGAGTTTGACGACGACGACGCCTTCAAGCGGTTGAGCGAAACCATCGACGAACTGGACGAACAGCGTGGCACGCGCGGCAACCACGCGTTCTACCTGTCCATCCCACCCAACGCCTTCGAACTCGTCTGCCGGCAGCTGTCCAAGCACGGACTGGCCCAGGCCGAGGGTGACAAGTGGCGGCGCGTGGTCATCGAGAAGCCTTTCGGCCACAACCTTGAATCGGCACGCCAGCTCAACGACATCGTGGAATCGGTCTTTCCACCGGACGCGGTCTTCCGGATCGACCACTACCTGGGGAAAGAGACAGTGCAGAACATTCTGGCGCTGCGCTTCGCCAACCAGCTCTTCGAGCCGCTCTGGAACGCCAACTACGTGGACCACGTCCAGATCACCATGGCCGAGGACATCGGAACCGGCGGCCGGGCAGGTTACTACGACGGCGTGGGTGCAGCCCGCGACGTCATCCAGAACCACTTGCTGCAGCTTTTGGCGCTGACCGCCATGGAAGAGCCGATTTCTTTCAACGCGGACGATCTCCGCGCCGAGAAGGAAAAGGTCCTCGCAGCCGTCCGGCTCCCTGAGGACCTCTCCACGCATTCGGCCCGCGGTCAGTTCACCGGCGGCTGGCAGGGCGGCGAGCAGGTGGCAGGGTACCTGGAGGAGGACGGCATTCCCGCCGACTCCAAAACGGAAACGTTTGCCGCCATCCGGGTCGACATCAACACCCGGCGCTGGGCCGGCGTGCCGTTCTACCTGCGGGCCGGCAAGCGCCTGGGCCGCCGGGTGACCGAGATCGCGGTCGTGCTCAAGCGTGCGCCGAACCTGCTCTTCACCGACCACGGTGAGGACGATTTCGGCCAAAACGCTGTCGTCATCCGGGTCCAGCCTGATGAAGGTGCCACCATCCGCTTCGGGTCCAAGGTTCCGGGCACGCAGATGGAAGTCCGCGACGTCACTATGGACTTCGGGTATGGCCACTCGTTCACGGAGTCCAGCCCGGAGGCGTACGAACGGCTCATTCTCGACGTGCTTCTTGGCGAGCCCCCGCTCTTCCCCCGACACGCTGAAGTTGAGCTGTCCTGGAAGATCCTGGATCCGTTCGAGGAATATTGGGCATCCCTGGCGGAACAGCCCGAACCCTATGCACCCGGCAGCTGGGGACCTGCCTCCGCCCACGAACTCCTTGCCCGCGACGGACGAACCTGGAGAAGGCCATGATTGTAGATCTTCCCGACACCACCACCTCCAAGGTCTCCAAGAAGATCATGGCCCTGCGCGAGCAGGGCGGTGTGATCGCGCTCGGCAGGGTGCTTACCCTCGTGGTCGTGACCAAGTCCGGGTTGGAAGAGGAGGCCATCGAAGCCGCCAACGAGGCCAGCCGGGAGCATCCCTGCCGGATTATCGTCCTCGCCGACGCCGGAGCCGAGGCGCCGACCCGCCTCGATGCACAGATCCGGGTGGGAGGCGACGCCGGTGCCTCGGAGGTCATCCTGCTGCGCGGTTACGGGGAACTCGCCGAGGAAAGCGAATCACTGGTCGCCGCCCTGCTGCTGCCTGATGCGCCGATCGTGGCCTGGTGGCCGCACGGCGCCCCGAGGAACGCCTGCCAGACCTCCATCGGCGGGATCGCGCACCGCCGGATCACGGACTCGGGCAACGAGGCGGATCCGCAGCGCGCGCTGGAGAACATCCGCCGCACCTACAAGGCCGGCGACACGGACCTTGCCTGGACCCGCTTGACCAACTGGCGGATCCAACTGGCCGCGGTCCTGGACCAGGTGGACAGCTCCCCGGTGACGGCCGTCGCCGTCGAGGGTGCCTCCGATTCGCCGAGCACCATCCTGCTCGCAGCGTGGCTTACGCTGGCGCTGGACGCGCCGGTGACAATCGTCGCGGATCCGGCCGGCACCGGCATTCGCCGGGTGCGGCTCACCCGGACCGGCGGCGACGTGCAGCTGTTCCGGCCGGGCCTGACGGTGGCAGAACTGAGCCAGCCGGGCCAGCCGGTGCAGCGCATCTCGCTGCCGCGCCGGAGCCTCAAGGACTGCCTGGCGGAGGAGTTGCGGCGACTGGACCCGGACGAAGTGTTCGGTGAAGTGATTACTATTGGACTGCCGCGTACCAATCTAAGGAGTGTCCGTCCCAGTGAGCGCTGAACCCAGAGTAAGCATCCATCCCGACTCGACAGTCCTCATGGCCGCCATCGCAGCCCGCCTGATCACCAAGCTGGTGGACATCCAGGACAAACACGGCGAGGCGACTGTGGTACTTACCGGCGGGTCGATGGGCATCGGTTCGTTGAAGGCCGTGGCCGAATCCCCGGCGGCCCCCGCCGTTGACTGGTCCAAGGTCAACTTCTGGTGGGGTGACGAACGCTTCGTCGCGCCTGATGACGCCGAACGCAACGCAGGCCAGGCGCACGAGGCACTCCTGGCGCACATCAATGCGGAGCCTGCGCGGATCCACGTGCCCGGGTCCACGGCGGACTTCGACTCTGCGGAGCAGGCAGCCGCGGACTATGCCCGGCGGCTGGCCGAGGCCGCAGCCGCCGAGCACGCTGCGGACATGTCCGATGACCGGCCGGAACGGCCGGCTGCGCTCCCCCGCTTCGACATCGTCCTCCTCGGCGTGGGGCCCGATGCGCACATCGCGTCGCTGTTTCCGGAACAGGCCGGCATCCGGGAGAAGGAACTCACCGTGGTCGGGGTCCGCAACTCCCCCAAGCCGCCGCCGCTGCGGGTGTCACTGACCCTGCCTGCGATCAACACCGCGTCCGAAGTCTGGATGGTGGTGGCCGGCGAGGACAAGGCCGGGGCCGTCGGCCTGGCCCTGGCCGGCGCCAACCCGGTGCAGGTGCCGGCTGCGGGCCCGCGCGGCCGGAACGAAACGCTGTGGCTGATCGACGAGAACGCGGCCGCCAGGGTGCCGGCCCAGCTCGTCCGGAAGGGCTAGCGCCTGCCGGGTGGTCAGCGCCGCTATCCCCCCGGGAGGCAGCGGCGGGCGCGAAGGCGCTCAAGCGCTCCGGCCAGTACGTCTTCGGCGTCCTGGCTGGAGCGCCGCTCTTTAACGTATTCCAGGTGGCTCTTGAAGCCGTCAGCCGGAATGTCCTCCAACGCGAACTGGGCTTCGTCGCGGGTGGCCGTTCCGCCGCAGCGGCGGCAGTCCCAGACACCGGGGATCAGCTCGTCCGGCAACTGGGCAAAGATCAGCGGAGTCTCGTGGCCTTTGGCGCAGCGGTAGATCACCTGGATGCGGGGTGTGCGGATGCCGTCGGGCGGCTCGTGCCGCGGGGAAGCCCCCTCGGTGGCTCCTACACGGATACCCCGAAATCCGGGGGCAGAATGCAGCATCGGGAACTCCTGGCTACTCGGCGGACATAATACGCGTGCAATCAGCCACGCGTGCAATGCCACAGTGTAAATCTGGAGTTCCCGATGCGGGGAGGGCCACAGGGCCCTAGATGAAGTTTTTACCCTGTGCCTTCGCAGGCAGTCTTCCAGGTTCTAAGGGTTTGGTGCTAGGAGTCGCCGCCGCCGGTGAATCGCATGAGCAGGCCCAGCCCGATAATCACCACACCCCAGGTGACGCCGAGAATAACCGTGAAGCGGTTCAGGTTCCTTTCGGCCACACCGGAGGAGCTGAGGCCGGATGTCATACCGCCACCGAACATATCCGAGAGGCCTCCGCCGCGGCCTTTGTGGAGCAGGATGAGCAGGGTCAGCAAGAGACTGGTGATGCCCAGGAGGACCTGCAGAATGACATGAAGAACGTCCACGACGGCCTTTCAGAAGAGGTGAATTGCGGGGGCCACGACGGTGTCCGAACTAATCGGTCAACAGGTGACTCTCGAACCTGACAATGTTAGCAAACTCGGCGGCATCAAGGCTGGCGCCGCCCACGAGCAATCCGTCCACGTCGCGTTCCTTGAGAATCGACGCGGCGTTGTTGGCCTTCACGGAACCGCCATAGAGGAGCCGGGTCTTGTTGGCCACGTCCGCTCCGAACAGGGTGGCGAGCTCGGCACGGATGGCGGTGCACATCTCCTGAGCGTCCTCGGGACCGGCGACTTCGCCCGTTCCGATCGCCCAGACCGGCTCGTAGGCGACGACGAGCTCCGCAGCCTGCTCGGGGCTAAGGCCTTCGACGCCGGCGCGGAGCTGCGCCAGGGTGTGATCAACATGGGTTCCGGCCTGCCGGATTTCCAGGCCCTCGCCGACGCACAGCACGGGGGTGAGGCCGTGCTTGAAGGCCGCCTTGGTTTTGGCGTTGAGGACGTCGTCCGCCTCGTGGTGGATGGTGCGGCGTTCGCTGTGGCCGACCAGGACGTAGCTGCAGCCCAGCTTGGCGAGGAACTGGCCGGAGATGTCGCCGGTGTAAGCGCCGGAGTCCGCCGGGGAGAGATCCTGTCCGCCGTATACAACGCTGAGCTCATCGCCCTGAACCAAGGTCTGGACCCCGCGGAGATCGGTGAACGGCGGGAAGATGGCCACCTCCACCCGGCTGTAATCGTGCTTGGCATCGGACAGAGTCCAGGCCAGTTTCTGCAGGAGGGTGATGCCCTGGACATGGTCCATGTTCATCTTCCAGTTGCCCGCAATGAAGGGCTTGCGGTCGAAGGTGCCGTTGGTTGACGTAGTCACGTGGTCTCCAAAAGTTGGTAGCGGTGAAAAAGGCCGGCAGGGCGCCCCGTCCGGGGACAGGGCGCCCTGCCGGCCGGAAGGTTAGCGGTCCAGGACGCTGAGGCCCGGGAGTTCCTTGCCTTCGAGGTACTCCAGGCTGGCGCCGCCGCCGGTGGAAATGTGCCCGAACTGATCATCGGCGAAGCCGAGGGTCCGGACCGCAGCGGCGGAGTCGCCGCCGCCGACGACGGTGAACGCGTCCGTTCCGGTCAAGGCCTCGGCGATGGCGCGGGTACCGGCAGCGAACGCCGGGAACTCAAACACGCCCATGGGACCGTTCCAGAACACCGTCTTCGCGTCCTTGATCCGCTCCGCAAACGCGGCCGCCGATTCCGGTCCGATGTCCAGGCCGATACCGGAAGCACCGAAGCCGGACTCTTCCATTGCGTCGGCGCGCACCGTTTCGTGGTCGGCGTCGGCAGCGAACTTGCCGGCGACCACGACGTCGGTGGGAACCACGAATTCGGTGCCGGCGTCCGCCGCGCGGTTGAGGTAGTCCCGGACCACCGGGATCTGGTCCTCTTCGAGCAGGCTGCCGGCGACTTTGTGGCCTGCAGCGGCAAGGAAGGTGAACAGCATGCCGCCGCCTACCAGGATCGTGTCTGCCTTGCCGATGAGGTTGCTGATCACAGCGAGCTTGTCCGAGACCTTGGAACCGCCCAGCACAACGACGTAGGGCCGCTGGGTGTCGGTGGTGAGCTTGCGCAGCACCTCAACTTCGGTGCGGACCAGATCGCCCTGGTAGGACGGCAGCCGGGTGGCGACGTCGTAAACGGATGCATGCTTTCGGTGCACCGCGCCGAAAGCGTCGTCCACGAAAGCTCCGCCGGAGCCGGTAAGGGCCACGAGCTCATCCGCGAAGGCACCCCGTTCGGCGTCGTCCTTGGACGTCTCCCGGGCGTCGAAACGCACGTTCTCCAGGACAAGGGCCTCGCCGTCCTGCAACGCCTCAGCCGCGGCCTTCGCGGCGTCCCCGACGGTGTCCTCCGCGAGGGACACATTGAACGGGGCCAGCTCGGCCAGCCGGGCGACGGCGGGCTTGAGCGAGTACTTGTCCTCGGGCGCACCCTTGGGGCGGCCGAGGTGGGCTGTGACCAGCACGCGGGCGCCGGCGTCCGTGAGCTTCGCCAGCACTGGGAGGGAGGCCTTGATCCGGCCGTCATCAGTCACTGTAGAGCCGTCGAGCGGCACGTTCAGGTCACTGCGCACCAGAACGTACCGCCCGCGGACACCATCAGCGATTAATTCGTCGAGGGTGTGGAATGTCATGAGTCTTACCCTAGCCCAGCTTGGCTGCGACGAGCTCCGTGAGGTCCACCAGGCGGTTGGAGTAGCCCCACTCGTTGTCGTACCAGGAAACGACCTTGACCTGGTTGCCGATCACCTTGGTCAGGCCGGAGTCGAAGATGGAGGATGCCGGGTCCCCGACGATGTCCGAAGAGACAATCGGCTCGTCCGTGTAGGTCAGCAGGCCCTTGAGTTCAGGGGTTTCGGATGCGGCCTTGAGGGCGGCGTTGACTTCCTCGACGGTGGTTTCGCGGGAGACGACGACGGTCAGGTCCGTGGCGGAGCCGGTGGGCACGGGTACACGGATGGCGTAGCCATCGAGCTTGCCCTTGAGCGCCGGCAGGACCAGGCCAATCGCCTTGGCTGCGCCCGTCGAGGTGGGGACCATGTTGATGGCAGCGGCCCGGGCGCGCCGGAGGTCCTTGTGCGGACCGTCCTGCAGGTTCTGGTCCGCGGTGTAGGCGTGGATCGTCGTCATCAGGCCGCGCTCGATGCCGAAGGAGTCATTGATGACCTTGGCCAGCGGGCCGAGGCAGTTGGTGGTGCACGAGGCGTTGGAGATGATGTGGTGCGCCGCCGGATCGTAGAGACCCTCGTTGACACCCATCACGATGGTGATGTCCTCGTCCGACGCGGGGGCGGAGATCAGGACCTTCTTGGCACCGGCGTCGATGTGCTTCTGCGCATCGGCGGCCTTGGTGAAGAAGCCGGTGGATTCGATCACGACGTCGACGCCGAGCTCACCCCACGGAAGGTTGGCGGGGTCCCGTTCTGCGAGGACCTTCACGGTCTTGCCGTCGACAACGATGTTGCCGTCCTTGACCTCGATGGATTCGGCCAGGCGCCCGCCGACGGAGTCGTACTTGAAGAGGTGGGCGAGTGCTTCCGGGCTGGTGAGGTCGTTGACTGCAACGATCTCGAGGTCCGCCCCCTGGGCGAGTGCGGCGCGGAAGTAGTTGCGGCCAATACGGCCGAAGCCGTTAATACCAATACGGGTGGTCACGTTTTCAGTCTCCTTGGTGCTCTTGCAAGCACGACTAGTTGAGAAGGCGCTCAAGCCAACTAACAGATCCCGCACGCCATTGGGCAGAGATGATTACAGATCGGAGGGCGACCAGCCACATTGCTGAAGGCTAACCGCCTTCCGTGATCCATCTTACGTTTAACTTGGTCCGCCCCCGCAAGTGCGGGGGCGGACCGTCCACGATTCGGGCTGAACCGCCCGTGCGGTGAACTTGGTTACGGGTGCGTGAACTCTGCCACGCAGAAGTGCCCCGGCTCTGCTAGAGGGTGATCAACCCTGTGGCGCTGGTGCGCGCGGCGTTGAAGCGCTTGGCGACGTCGGCCCAGTTCACGATGTTCCAGAACGCTTTCACGTAATCCGCCTTGACGTTCACGTAATCCAGGTAGAAGGCGTGCTCCCACATGTCCAGCATCAGCAGCGGGGTGGTGCCCAGTGCAACGTTGCCCTGCTGGTCATACAGCTGCTCGATCACCAGGTTGCCGCCGATCGGCTCGTAGGCGAGGAAGCCCCAGCCCGAGCCCTGCAGGCCCATGGCCGCGGCAGTGAACTGGGCACGGAAAGCGTCGAAGGAACCAAAGGCATCGTCGATCGCAGCCGCAAGCTCACCCTCAGGCTTGTCGCCGCCGTCCGGGGAGAGGTTCTTCCAGAACACGGAGTGGTTCACGTGGCCGCCGGTGTGGAACGCGAGGTCCTTGGAAAGGCGGTTAATGTTGGCGAAGTCGCCCTTGTCGCGGGCCTCGGCCAGCTGGGCGAGAGCGTTGTTGGCCCCGGCCACGTACGCGGCATGGTGCTTGCTGTGGTGCAGTTCCATGATTCTTGCGGAGATATGGGGCTCCAGCGCGGCGTAGTCGTAGTCCAGTTCGGGCAGTACGTACTCGGTCACAAAATCCTCCAATGTCGTGGACTGGTTGTCCGGTTGGTAACTCTCGGATTGTGCATCCGGATGGTTTGGCACCCGGAAATTTCTGGATTGGCGTCCACTGGGCATAGCCTCCGGTTCCCCCGAGGTATTCCCACCGTCCCGATCCGATTCTGCAGGGGCTGCGCCGGCGGGTCTACTCGTCCAGCATTTCCGGCGTCACGTTGGCTTCCGTGCCGGGAATGCCGAGGTCCTGGGCGCGTTTGTCCGCCATGGCCAGTAACCGGCGGATCCGGCCGGCGATCGCGTCCTTGGTCATGACAGGGTCCGCAAGGCGGCCGAGCTCGTCCAGGCTCGCCTGCTTGTGGGCCACCCGCAATTCGCCGGCGTACTTTAGATGGTCCGGCACGTCATCACCGAGAATTTCCAGCGCGCGGTCCACCCGGGCGCCGGCGGCTACCGCTGCCTGCGCCGATCGCCGGAGGTTGGCGTCGTCGAAGTTGGCCAGCCGGTTGGCGGTGGCACGGACCTCTTTGCGCATCCGCCGTTCCTCCCAGACCATGAGCGCGTCATGGGCGCCCATCCGGGTCAGGAGCGCCGCGATCGTGTCGCCGTCGCGGATGACCACACGGTCCACTCCCCTGACCTCACGGGCCTTGGCCTGGATGCCGAGCCGGCGGGCCGCACCGACAAGCGCCAGGGCGGACTCCGGGCCCGGGCAGGTGACCTCCATGGCCGAGGACCGGCCGGGTTCCGTGAGGGATCCGTGAGCCAGGAAGGCGCCGCGCCAGACGGCCTCGGCGTCAGCGGCGGAACCATTCACCACTACGGAGGGCAGCCCGCGCACCGGGCGCCCCCGGGCGTCCAGCAGGCCGGTCTGGCGGGCGAGGGCTTCGCCGTCGCGCACCACCCGGACCACGTAGCGGCTGCCGCGGCGCAGTCCGCCGCCGGACACAACGATAATTTCGCTCTGGTGCCCGTAGACCTCGGCGATGGCGGCGCGCAGCCGCCGTGCGGTGGAGGCGAGGTCAACTTCGGCCTCGATCACGATCCGGCCGGAAATAATGTGCAAGCCACCGGCGAAACGGAGCATGGCGGACACTTCAGCCTTGCGGACCGAAGACTTCTTGATATCCAGCCGGGAAAGTTCTTCCTTGACTGATGCTGTCAGTGCCATGGCACCTTCCTACCTGTTCCCGAAAATGTCGTGGTACGCCGTTGCCAGACGCAGTGGGTCGTGGACCGGCCGGCGGCTGGACGCCCCCACTTTACCCAACACCACCTCGGCGCCGAGCATCCCGGCCGCCTTTTCGAAGTCTGCGGCGTCGGCGACAGACGCCGGGTCGGCCAGCACAACGTCGACCGTGAAGTCCGGCGCGTACTCCCGCAGGACCCGCAAATGGTCCCCGGCGGACATACCGGATGTCTCCTTCGTGTCCATGGCCAGGTTCATGGTGAGGCACCGGCGGGCGGCCGTGCTGCAGAGCGCCTCACGCATCTCCGGGAGCAGCAGGTGCGGCAGGACGGAGGTGTACCAGGAGCCCGGTCCGAGGATCACCCAGTCCGCGAGCTCGATGGCGGTGAGCGCCTCAATGCAGGCCGGAGCGTTCTCCGGCAGCAGCCGGACGTGTTCGAGGGATCCGGCGACAGCGCACTTTGCCTGGCCGGTCAGGGTCTGCAGCACCGGGGTGCCGTCCGGAGCGGGGACCCGGACCTGGCCTTCGATGGTCAGCGGGATGCTGGACATCGGCAGGACGTCGCCGCGGGCACCGAGCAGCGCACCGGCCCATTTGAGGCCCGCCACGGTATCGCCCAGAAGCTCCCAGAGTGTCACGATCAGCAGGTTGCCCATGGCGTGCTCGTCGAGGGAACCGCCGCGGCCTTTGCCGGGCGCGAACCGGTGCTGCATCACATCACGCCAGGTGCGGCCCCAGTCGGTGTCGTCGCAGAGCGCGGAAAGAGCCATCCGAAGGTCACCGGGCGGCAGCACCCCGTACTCTTCGCGGAGCCGTCCCGAGGAGCCGCCGTCGTCCGCGACCGTGACGACGGCAGTCAGCTCCGATGTGAGCAGACGCAACGCTGACAGGGAGGCCGAAAGGCCGTGGCCACCGCCGAGCGCGACGACGGAGGGTCCCTTGTCCTGCTGGCTGGACAAGGCAGCGCTGGCGGGCGGGACGAGGGGAAGCGGACCGGTGAGGAGCGCCATTATTCGCGGCCCAGGTCCCGGTGGGTGGTGGTCACCGTGACACGCGGGTACTGCGCGAGCCGCCGCGAGAGTTCCACCGCAACAGCCACGGAGCGGTGCTTGCCGCCGGTGCACCCGACGGCGATGGTCGCGTAGTGCTTATTCTCCCGTCGGTAGCCGTCCAGGACGGGCTCGAGTGCCAGCACGTAGCGTTCCACGAAGTCACTGACGCCCTGCGCCTGGAGCACGTAGCTACTGACGTCGTCGTCGAGCCCGGTGTGCGGGCGAAGCGCCGGTACCCAATGCGGGTTGGGAATGAAGCGGGCGTCGGCGACGAAGTTGGCGTCCACCGGCAACCCGTACTTGAAGCCGAAACTCATGACGTTGAGGCGGAGGGCCACGGGCCCCGTTTCGCTGAAGAGTTCGGTAATCGCCGTGGCGAGGCCGTGGACGTTCAGCATGGAGGTATCCAGGACGATGTCGGCGGAGGTGCGCAGTTCGTGGAGCAACTCGCGTTCGGCGGCGATGCCGTCCAGGATCCTGCCGCCGCCCTGCAGGGGGTGGGGGCGCCTGCCCTGTTCGAAGCGGCGCACCAGGACGTCGTCGTTGGCGTCCAGGAACAGCACCCGGAATGCGACGCCGCTGGCTTCCAGGTTGCGCAGCGCGGTGCGGATGTCCACAAACAGTTCCTTGCTGCGGACATCCATCACGACGGCGAGCTTGGAGATGGAACCCGGTGCGTGGGACACGATTTCCGCCAGCGTGCCGAGCATCTGCGGGGGAAGGTTCTCCACGACGTACCAGCCGTGGTCCTCGAGGGCGTCCGCAGCTGTGCTCCGGCCGGCTCCCGACATGCCCGTCACTACGAGCAGTTCGGCCTCAACGGGTTTGACCGGCGTCATGCCGTCCGACTCCGTACCGGATCCTGCCGTCGACTCTGCCATCAGTGAAGCCCCGTTCTGCTGTGCTGTTGTGCTCTATCGCGGACAGGGAGGGCCGCACGGAAGTACCGCGCGGGCCATTTCCCAAGTCCTAACCCTAGCTAAGTTTGCTGGTGCTAGCTAAGTCTCCAGGATTTCGCCGGTGGTCATGTTGATGGCGGGCACTGTGGAAGCGTCGCCGCCGTCGGCGAAGTGCCGGACGATGGCGTCGGCCAGGGACGGGCCAATCCCCTTGGTACCGGTCAGTTCCCCGGCCGTGGCCGCTTTAATGCTTTTGACCGAGCCGAACTGGGCCAGCAGCGCCTTGCGCTTGGAGTCGCCGAGGCCGGGCACGCCGTCGAGCGCGGAGACTGTCATCGCCTTGCCGCGTTTTTGCCGGTGGAAGGAGATGGCGAAGCGGTGGGCCTCGTCGCGGATACGCTGCAGCAGGTACAGCCCGGCGGAGGCCCGGGGCAGGATCACCGGGAAGTCGCTGTCCGGCAGCCAGACCTCCTCGAGCCGTTTGGCGAGGCCGACGACGTAGACGTCGACGATGCCCAGTTCCGCCAGGGCCCGTGCTGCCGCGTTGACCTGCGGCTTGCCGCCGTCGACCACGACGAGGTTGGGCGGGTAGGCGAACTTGGTCCGCGGCGCCGGGGTGGTGGTGTCCGCCACCGTGGCGGTGTGGCCGGCGACGGCAGCGTCGGCCACGGCGTTGAGCATGGCCTGATGGCCCGGCTGCCCGGCGGCGTCGGCCTGGACCTCCTTCTCCTGAAGGTAGTTCCGGAAACGCCGGGTCAGCACGTCGTGCATGGCTGCGGTGTCGTCCGTTGCGGCGGCGCCGGTGACGGAGAATTTCCGGTAGTCGGACTTCCTTGGCAGCCCGTCCTCAACGACGACCATGGAGCCGACCACGTTGGTGCCCTGGACGTGGGAGATGTCGAAGCATTCGATCCGCATCAGCGCGACCGGAATCTCGAGGGCTTCCTGCAGTTCCTGCAATGCCTGGGACCGCATGGTCAGGTCCCCTGCCCGCCGGGATTTGTGGAGCCGCAGGGCGTGCTCGGCGTTGTCCCGGACGGTGGACAACAACGCGGCCTTGTCGCCGCGCTGGGGTACACGGACTTCCACCCTGGCTCCGCGCAGGCCGCTGAGCCATTGCGCGAGTTCGGCGGCGTTGCTGGGCTCCTCCGGGACGAGGACTTCGCGGGGCAGCCTGCCCTCCAGGCCGGCTTCTTCGCCGTAGACCTGCTGCAGCAGGTGTTCCACGAGGTCGGGCGTGGTGGAGTCCTCCACTTTTTCGACCACCCAGCCGCGCTGCCCGCGGATACGGCCGCCGCGGACGTGGAAGACCTGCACGGCGGCTTCGAGTTCATCCTCGTGCAAGGCGAAGACGTCGGCGTCGGTGCCCTCCGCCAGGACGACGGCGTTGCGTTCGAAGACCTTTTTGAGCGCGACGATGTCATCGCGGATGCGTGCCGCGCGCTCGTAGTCCAATTCAGCGACGGCGGCGGCCATGTCCTTCTCCAGCCGGGTCACGAAGGGCTTTGCTTCGCCGCCCATGAAGGTGCAGAAGTCCTCGGCGAGGGCGCGGTGGTCCTCAGCGGAGATGCGGCCCACGCACGGCGCGGCGCACTTGTCGATGTAGCCGAGCAGGCAGGGACGGCCGCTGGCCTCAGCGCGTTTCAGGACCCCGGCGCTGCAGCTGCGGACCGGAAAAACGCGCAGGAGGGTGTCCATGGTGTCCCGGATGGCCCCGGCGGTGTAGGGGCCGAAGTAGCGGGTGCCTTTGCGCCGGTCACCGCGGAGGACCTGGACGCGGGGGTACTTTTCCCCCATCGTGACGGCGAGGTAGGGGTAACTCTTGTCGTCGCGGAACATCACGTTGAACCGGGGTTTGAATTCCTTGATCCACGTGTACTCCAGCTGCAGCGATTCCAGTTCGCTGCCGACGACGGTCCACTCGACGCTGCTGGCGGTGTGGACCATGGCGTAGGTTTTCGCGAGCAGCCCGGCAGGGTTCGCGAAGTACGAGTTCAGCCTGGCCCTGAGGTTTTTGGCTTTGCCGACGTAGATGACCCTGCCGTGCGGGTCGCGGAAGCGGTAGACGCCCGGATTGGTCGGTATTTCACCCGTCTGGGGTCGGTAACTTGCTGGATCTGCCACGGTTCAAGTCTACTGAGCCTGCGCCCGTGCCCTTGACGGTTCAGCCGCCGGCAGAGGTTGCGCTAGTCGACGGATTTACTCTGGTTGTAGCTGGTGGAGCGTTCCTGGCCGCTGAGCTCGGCGATCGCGTCCATGATACGGTCGGTCGCCTGACGGCGCGCAGGCAGGGAGTGGTCCGGCCCGGTTTTGTCGAAGTACAACGGTTCCCCGACCTTCATGGTGAAGTGCTGGGGCTTGACGGATTTGCTGTCCGCAGGTTGTAGGTGCTCGGTCCCGATCAATCCGACCGGGATCACGGGGGCACCGGTGGTCAGGGCAAGCCAGCCCACTCCGGTCCGGCCGCGGTAGAGGATGCCGTCGCGGGACCGGGTACCCTCCGGATAGATCCCGATGCCCTTGCCGGAGTTCAGAATGTCCAGGAGCGTCTTAAGCGCCTGCACGCTCGCCGCCTGCTCACCGCGTTCCACCGGAATGGATCCCACGGCTTCGAAAAAGGACTTCATCACCTTCCCTTTGACCCCGCCCGTGGTAAAATATTCCGCTTTCGCGAAGAACGCCACGGGCCGGGGCATCAGCGCCTGGACGATCACGCTGTCCAGGAAGGACAGGTGGTTGGGGGCCACAATGAACGGGCCCTCTTCGGGCACGTTATCCAGTCCGATGACCGTCGGCCGGCAGGTTGAGCTGACCAGACCCCGGGTGGTCCAGCGGATCGCATCAAACATCGCCATCGGTGCGCACCTCGTTTAGGGCTCGGTCGGCGGGCACGGGCACTGTTGTTTGCGTCACCGGCTTAGTTTCTCACGAGTCTCCGGATGCCAGAAACTCCCATGCCCGGAGCGGAATGTATCGGCGGCGGCACCGCGGCCGCCGCGTGGGCAGCAGCCGCGGTCCGGTCCGATCTCAGGCGAGGATGTCCGCCAGGAACGCTGCCGTGTAGCTTTCGGTGGACTTGGCCACCTGTTCCGGCGTTCCCGAAGCGATAATGCGGCCGCCACCCGATCCGCCGTCCGGGCCGAGATCCACAATCCAGTCGGCACTTTTGATGACGTCCAGGTTGTGCTCGATCGTGATGACGGTGTTGCCCTTGTCCACAAGGCCTTGCAGGACCAGGAGCAGTTTCCGGATGTCCTCGAAGTGGAGTCCGGTGGTGGGCTCGTCCAGCACGTAGATACTGCGGCCATTGGAGCGCTTCTGGAGTTCCGCCGCGAGCTTGACGCGCTGGGCCTCGCCGCCGGAGAGCGTCGTCGCCGGCTGACCCAAGCGTACATAGCCGAGTCCGACGTCGACGAGGGTGCGCAGGTGCCGGGCAATCGGCGAGAATGCCGCGAAGAATTCGGCACCTTCCTCGATGGGCATGTTCAGCACATCGGCGATCGTCTTGCCTTTGTAATGGACCTCCAGGGTTTCGCGGTTGTACCGGGCGCCGTGGCACACCTCGCAGGGCACATAGACGTCGGGCAGGAAGTTCATTTCGATCTTCAGCGTGCCGTCGCCCGAGCAGGCCTCGCAGCGGCCGCCCTTGACGTTGAAGGAGAACCGGCCCGGCAGGTAACCGCGGACCTTGGCTTCGGTGGTGTCGGCGAAGAGCTTGCGGATGTTGTCGAACACACCCGTGTACGTGGCCGGGTTGGACCGCGGGGTCCGGCCGATGGGGCTCTGGTCGACGTGGACCACCTTGTCGAGATGTTCCAGGCCTTGAATGGACTTGTGCCGTCCTGCCACCTGCTTGGCGCCGTTGAGCTTGTTGGCCAGCACCTTGTAGAGGATTTCGTTGACCAGCGTGGATTTACCGGAGCCGGAGACGCCCGTGACCGCGGTGAACAGGCCGAGCGGGAAAGCGGCATCCACGTTCAGGAGGTTGTGTTCTTTCGCGCCAACCACCTTGATTTCACGCTTCTTGTCGTACTTCCGCCGCTTCTTAGGTACTTCAATCTGCTTCCGGCCGGACAGGTAGTCGCCGGTGAGCGATTCCGTGTTTTCCAGCAGGTCTTTGTAGGAACCGGAGTGAACCACCATGCCGCCGTGCTCGCCGGCGCCCGGTCCGATGTCCACGACCCAGTCGGCTTCCTGGATGGTATCTTCGTCGTGCTCGACGACGATCAGGGTATTACCGAGGTCGCGCAGCCGGGTGAGGGTTTCGATGAGGCGTCGGTTGTCCCGCTGGTGCAGGCCAATCGAGGGCTCGTCCAGGACGTAGAGCACCCCCACGAGTCCGGAGCCAATCTGCGTGGCCAGCCGGATGCGCTGGGCTTCGCCGCCGGAGAGCGTTCCGGAGGGCCGTTCCAGGTTCAGGTACTCCAGGCCGACGTCCAGCAGGAAGGTCAGCCGGGCCTGGATCTCCTTGAGGACCTGGTTGGCGATCTGGGCTTCCCTGCCGGTGAGCACCAGGTTGTCCAGGAAGTGGGCGCATTCGCGCATCGGCAGGGCCGCGACCTCGGCGATGGACTTGCCGTTGATCAGCACGGACAGCGACGCCGGGTTCAGGCGGGCGCCGTTGCAGGCAGGGCACGGGATCTGCCGCATGTATTCCTCGTAGCGGTCCCGGGCCTTGTCCGAGTCCGTCTCGACGTGCTTGCGGTGAACGTACTGAATGACGCCCTCAAAGCCGGTGCTGTACTTGCGTTCCCGGCCGAACCGGTTGCGGTACTGCACCACCACCTTGTGGTCCTTGCCGTGCAGAACGGTCTGGCGGACGTCGCGGGAGAGCTCGTCCCACGGGGTCTTCATCGAGAAGCCGAGTTCCTTCGCGAGTCCACCGAGCAGACGGTTCCAGTATTCGGTGGTGGCTGTACCCAGGGACCACGGTGCTATGGCGCCCTCAGCGAGGGAGAGTTCGCCGTTCGGAATGATGAGTTCCTCGTCAACTTCCAGTTTGGTGCCGATGCCGCTGCAGGCGGCGCAGGCACCGAAGGGGTTGTTGAAGGAAAAGGAGCGGGGTTCGATCTCATCGATGGCGAGCGGATGCTCGTTGGGGCAGGCGAGGTGCTCCGAGAAGGCCCTGATCCGTTCCGGATCGTCGGCGTCGAGGTCGACGAACTCGGCGAGGATCCTGCCCTCGGCCAGGCCGAGGGCGGTCTCGACGGAGTCGGTGAGCCGCTGGCTGATGCCGTCTTTGACCACCAGGCGGTCCACCACCACCTCAATGGTGTGTTTGAACTGCTTGCCCAGCTTGGGCGGATCGCTGAGCTGGATCAGCTTGTCATCCACCCGGGCCCTCGAGTAGCCCTTGGCTGTGAGTTCCTTGAACAGTTCGACGAACTCGCCCTTGCGGCCACGGACCACGGGGGCCAGGACCTGGAAGCGGGTACCTTCCGGCAGTTCCAGCAGCTGGTCGACAATCTGCTGCGGGGTCTGCTTCGCGACCGGCTCCCCGCAAATGGGGCAGTGCGGACGGCCCACTCGGGCCCACAGGAGCCGCATGTAGTCATAGATTTCGGTGATGGTGCCGACCGTGGAGCGGGGGTTCTTGCTGGTGGACTTCTGGTCGATGGACACCGCGGGAGAAAGCCCCTCGATGAAGTCGACGTCCGGCTTGTCCACCTGGCCGAGAAACTGCCGGGCGTAGGCGGAGAGCGACTCAACGTAGCGGCGCTGGCCCTCGGCGAAGATGGTGTCGAAGGCGAGGGAGGATTTGCCGGAACCGGAGAGTCCGGTGAAGACGATCATGGAGTCCCGGGGCAGGTCCAGGTCGACATTGCGCAGGTTGTGCTCGCGGGCGCCCTTGACCACCAGCCGGGACATGTCCGGGCGTTTGACGGCGGGGCGGGCGTCGTCTGCACGGCCCGCCCTGACGGAGCCCAGCGGGACGACGGCGGACGGGGAATCAACTGCTGGATCTTCAGCTACGGCTTTAGGCACGCTACCAATGCTAATCGAAAACTTCTTCGAACATCTATTCCGGACGGTGTCCCGGGCCCCGAAATCCCCAGCGCTGTGCTATCGGGGGTTAGCGGCGGTCGTAGGCGGCGGCGAGCAATTGCACGGCCTCCGCGAAGCTGGCACCTTGGGCTTTGGCGGCCTCCGCGAATTCGGCGGCCGCAGCGGACAGCGAGCTCCAGGCCTCGTCGCGGGCGCAGACCACGGTCCCGTTCCGGCCCCGGGTCACCACGACGCCGGCTGCCTCCAATTCCTTGTAGGCGCGGGCCACGGTGTGGGGCGCGACGCCCAGTTCGCCGGCGAGGGTACGGACGGCGGGGAGCTTGGTCCCGGGGGCCAGGGTGCCGTCGTCGGCTCGTTCGATGATGTTGAGCCGGAGCTGGTCAAACAAGGCGACGGAGCTCCCCGGATTGGGCCGCCAGACACCGGGGAACGGTGCGGTTGATGCTGCCGGAGGCATCACAGTCCGGGCTCCCGGGCGGGCTTGCCGTGTTCGCGGCGGGCGAACTGTGCTTCGTAAAGTTCCAGGTACAGGCCGCCTCCAGCCATGAGTCGTTCGTGGGTTCCCTGTTCAACGATCCGTCCTTGATCCATGACCAGAATTAGATCAGCGTCCCGGACGGTGGACAAGCGGTGGGCAATGATGAAGCTGGTGCGTCCCTGCCGCAGCCGCACCAGGGCCTGCCGGATTTGCACCTCGGTGCGGCTGTCCACCGAGCTCGTGGCCTCGTCCAGGATCAGGATGTCGCGCCCGGCCAGGTGGGCCCTGGCGATCGAAATGAGCTGGCGCTGGCCGCGGCTGAGCGAACCGCCATCGTTGGCGAGGATGGTGGCGTAGCCGCCGGGCAGGGCGCGGACAAACTGGTCCACATAACTGGCCTTTGCGGCGGCGACAATCTCCGCGTCGGTGGCTCCGGGGCGGCCGTATTCAATGTTGTCGCGGATGCTGCCGGTGAACAGCCAGGCTTCCTGCAGCACCGTGCCGAAGTTGGCCCGTACCTCGTCCCGGGTCAGCTCCGCGATGTCCCTGCCGCCGATGGTGATCCGCCCCGTGTCCGGTTCGTAAAAGCGCAGCAGCAGGTTCACCACGGTGGTCTTGCCGGCGCCGGTCTGTCCCACGATCGCCACGGTCTGCCCGGGTTCGACCGCGAAGCTCAGGTTTTGAATAACCGGTGATCCGGCGGCGTAGCCGAAGGTGACATGCTCGAACACCACCGGGCCGGCGGCGCCGGTCACAGGACCGCAGGCCCGGTCCGCCGCCGTGGCCGCTGCTGGCTCAGCGCCGCGGGCACGAAGCGACCGGGTTTCCGGCGGGATCTCCGGCGCGTCCAGGAGGTCGAAGACCCGCCCTGCCGAGACCAAGCAGGACTGCATGAGGGTCAACATGCCGCCGATCTGCCCCATCGGCTGGCTGAAGAGCCTGCTGAACTGGATGAAGGCCTGCAGACCGCCGAGGGTCATGGCGCCGGACAGGACCTGTAAGGCCCCGACAACGGCCACGGCAATGTAGTTGAGGTTGGCGACGAATACCATCAGGGGCTGGACGATCCCGGATACGTACTGGGCGGAGGTGCTGGCCCGGCACAATCTGTCGTTGCCGTCCCTGAAGCTGGCCGCGGCCGCGTCCTGCCAGCCGAAGGCCTTAACCACCTCGTGGCCGGTGAAGAACTCCTCCAGCTGTGCGTTGAGGCCGCCGGTGCTGTCCCACTGCTCCGCGAAATGGGCCTGGGACTTCCGGGCCACCACGATGGTGATGAGGGTGGACAACGGAACGGAAACCAGGGCGATTCCGGCCAGGACCGGGGAGAGCCACAGCATCATGGCCAGGGCTCCGGAGAGCATCAGCAGCGAGAGGATCAGCTGGTTCAGCAACTGGTTCAGGGCCTGGGCGATGTTGTCGACGTCGTTGGTAGCGCGGCTCAACACGTCGCCGCGGTGCTGCTCGTCAAAATGGCTTGACGGCAGGACCTGGAGTTTTCCTTCCACCGAGGCGCGCAGCCCGTAGCCCAGGCGCTGCACCGCCACGGCGGTCAGACTGCCCTGCACCCAGCTGAAGATGGAGGCCCCCAGATACAAAACAGACACAACCGCCAGCAGGACGGCCAGCTTTTCCTGGTCGAAAGTTCCGCCGGCCACCCCCCGGACGACGACGTCGGTGGCGTCCCCCAGGAGCTTCGGCGCCGCGACGTTCAGGGCCACAAAGGCGCATGTTGCGATGACCACACCGGCCATCAGCCACCTGGAAGGGCGGAGCAGACCGAGCAGCCGCCCGGCCGTGCGCCAGCGGAACCGGCCGGGCGCCTTGAGGTCCGTGACGGCTGCTGCCGGCAGGGGGTTGATGCGGCCTGCCGACGGCGGGCCCTCCGGTGCCTGGTCCCGGACGCCGGTGGGGGTGCTGGTTCCGGCGCCGGGGTCCGGTTGCGGCGTCACGGGGTTTCCTCGAGCACGAGCTGGGAGGCGGCGATCTCCTGGTAGCTCGGCGAGGACGTCATCAGTTGCCGGTGTGTGCCCTGGGCTACGACCCGGCCGTCCTCGAGGACCAGGATCAGGTCCGCGTCCATAATCGTCGCGACCCGCTCCGCGACGACCAGCACGGTGGCTGTGCGCAGCAGCGACCGCAACGCTTCGCGGAGACGGTAGTCGGTGCCATAGTCCAGCGCCGAAAAGCTGTCATCGAACAGGTACACGTCCGCCTCCCGAAGCAGGGCCCGGGCGATGCACAACCGCTGGCGCTGGCCTCCGGAAAAGTTCGTGCCGCCCTGGCTCACCGGCGCACGCAGACCCTGCGGGGATTTCCGCACAAACTCCTCGGCCTGCGCGCTTCCCAGCACCCGCCACAGGTCCGCGTCCGTCGCCGCAGGAGCGGCCATCCGCAGATTCCCGGCGATGGTTCCGGAGAACAGGTAGGAGTGCTGGGGAACGACGGCGACCAGGCTCCGCAACGCCGGAAGGCTGAGGCTGCGCACATCGCATCCGCCGATGCTGACGGCGCCGCCGCTGGCATCCAGGAACCTGGGCAGAAGATTCAGCAGGGTACTTTTGCCGGTGCCTGTGGCACCGATGATGGCCGTCACGGTTCCGGGCGCGGCAGTGAACGTGACGCCGTCGAGGACGGGTTGCTCGGCGCCGGGGTACGCGAAGGAGACGTTCCGGTACTCCACGGCATTTCCGCCGGGACCACCGACACCCGGGCCGTCGGTGACCGCCGGTGTTGTGTCGAGGACCGCCTGGATGCGTTCAGCGCACGCGGCAGCGCGGGGAGCCGTCATGAAGACGTACATGGCCATCATGATCGCGATCAGAATCTGCAGAATGTACGCGATGAACGCCGTCAAGGCGCCCAGCCGCATGTCGCCGGACTGGATCCGGTGACCGCCGAACCAGACGACGCCGACGGAGGAGAGGTTCACCACCAGCATGATCATGGGCATCATCCCGGCCACCAGCAGTGCCGAGCGCAGGTTGTTGTCGGTCAACTCCTTGTTGGCCCCGTCAAAGCGCCGTTCCTCGTGCCCCTGCCGCCCGAAGCCGCGGATCACGGAGGCTCCGATAATCTGCTCCCGCAGCACCCGGCTGATCCGGTCGATCAGCTCCTGGCCCTGCCGGTACAGCGGGATGAGACGGCGGACAATCAGCACCATGATCACGGCGAGCACCGGAACCACCGCGATGACGATGCCGGACAAGACGACGTCCTGGTGCACGGCGAGCGCGATCCCGCCAACGAAAATGGCGGGCGCTGCGACCAGCATCGTGAAGACGAGGACCACCAGGTTCTGCACCTGCGTGACGTCGTTGGTGACCCGGGTCACGAGGCTGGCGGCACCGAACGCATTGACCTCCTGGGACGACATCGACTGGACCGTCGCGAACAATTCCTCGCGCAGCGTCCGGCCAAGCTCCATCGCCACGACAGCGCCGAGATAGCCGGCCGCCACGGCCGCCACCACCTGCACACCGGCGGTCACCGCCATCCAGGAGCCCAGGTTCACGATCTGAGGTACATCCCCGCCGACGATTCCGTTGTCGATGATGGCCGCGTTCAGCGTGGGAAGGAGGAGGGTGGCCATCGTCTGGATGAGCTGGAGCGCCACGATGGCCAGCACGGCACCTTTGTGGGCGGCCAACAGCCGGCCCGTCAGGCCAATGAGCACCGAACCTCCATCGCTAGGTGAGGGGCATGGATCGCAGGAGCCCGAGGCGGCCGCCCCCGCGCCGCCTCGACATTGTAAGCACGCTCACACCGTGCCCGGTTGTCATGTGGTGTTCCGCTCCCCGCGGCCCTCCCCGCGGTCCTCGTTGCCCGCCGTTTCACCGGCGTTGACACCCGTCCCCGCTTGGTCCCGCTTGCGGGCCACGGCAAAGACCCGGCGGAACGGGAACACCGTGCCGTGGGGGCCGGCCGGGTACGCGTCCGCCAGCAAGGCAGCGTAGTCGGCTTCGAATTCCGCCGCGTCACGGGCGGACAGGGCGGCGAGCACGGGCCGGAGACCGGTACCCCTGACCCACTCCAGCACGGGGTCCGGACCCGGCAGGAGCTGGAGGTAGGTGCTCTCCCAGGCGTCCGCCTCACACCCGGCGTCGAGCATGATCTCCAGGTACTCCTCCGGCCGGCCCACTGCGTCTGTGTGCCGCAGGACACCGGACAGCCGGCCCGTCCACGCCGTTGACTCGGCCAGCCCTCGCATCAGCGCGTGCGAGGGCGCGTCGAAGTTTCCGGGCACCTGCAACGCGAACCACGCCCCGGGCCTGAGCGCGGCGAGCCAACGCCGCAGCATGTCCCGGTGCCCGGGGACCCACTGCAGTGCGGCATTGGTTACCACCACGTCAGTATCCGCGGTGGGCATCCAACCGGCGATGTCGGCCTGGCTGAAAGAGAGATTGGGCAGGCGGTCCGCATACCCGGCGGCCCGGGCCAGCATTTGACCGGAAGAGTCAAGGCCCACGACCTGCGCTGCGGGCCAGCGTGCGGCGAGGGTGGCCGTCAGGTTCCCCGGACCGCAGCCGAGGTCCACGACGTGCCGTGGAGTGCCGGCGCGGATGCGGGCGGTCAGGTCAAAGTAGGGCCTGTCACGGCAATCCCCGAACTGCATGTACGTGCTGGGGTCCCATATCACTGTTGTCCTCCAGTCGCCGGCGACGGTACGCCGTCCGAAGCCTAACCCCGGCCGGGTGCAGCAGCCGGGGAGGCGCGCGGCGGGCCGCGGTCTTCGGCGGGCGGCGGCGGATCCGGCTACTAAGCTGGTGGGCAATGAAACTAGTTGATCAGCTCCCCGCCCCGTCCGCCCGGGTCCCAGGCCGGACCGGTCTTGACCCGGACGAGCTCTACACCCGCTTTGTCGAGTGGGCGGAGACCCGCGGGCTGGCCCTGTACACCGCCCAGGACGAAGCCATCATGGAGCTTGCCTCCGGCGCGAACGTCATCCTGGCCACCCCCACCGGGTCGGGAAAGTCCCTTGTCGCGATCGCCGTTCATTTCCAGGCCCTGGCCCGCGGCCAGCGCAGCTACTACACGGCACCGATCAAGGCCCTCGTCTCGGAGAAGTTCTTTGCTCTCTGCGAGATCTTCGGCGCCGAAAACGTCGGCATGATCACCGGAGACTCCGGCGTCAACCAGGACGCCCCGATCATCTGCTGCACAGCCGAAATCCTGGCCAACATTGCCCTCCGCGAAGGTGCTGCGGCCGAGCTCGGCGCCGTCATCATGGACGAATTCCATTTCTACTCCGACCCGCAGCGCGGCTGGGCCTGGCAGGTCCCGTTGCTGGAACTCCCCCAGGCGCAGTACCTGCTGATGTCCGCCACGCTTGGCGACGTCAGCCGCTTCGAAGCCGGTATGACCGAGTTGACGGGCCGCCCAACCACGACGGTGAGTTCGGTGGAACGCCCCATTCCCCTGCACTACTACTACGAGCAGACCCCCGTGCACGAGACCCTCGAGGAGCTTCTCGCCACGAAGCAGGTGCCGGTGTATGTGGTGCACTTCAGCCAGGTGGAGGCGATCGACCGGGCCCAGAACCTCATGAGCGTCAATGTCTGCACCCGCGAGGAGAAAGACAAAATCGCGGAGCTTATCGCCGGTTTCCGGTTCGCCGCAGGGTTCGGCAAGACCCTCAACCGGCTGGTCCGGCACGGCATCGGGGTCCACCACGCGGGCATGTTGCCGAAATATCGCAGACTGGTGGAACAGCTCGCCCAGGCCGGGCTGCTCAAAGTCATCTGCGGTACGGACACCCTTGGCGTGGGCATCAACGTGCCTATCCGCACCGTGCTGCTCACCGCCTTGAGCAAGTACGACGGCGTCCGCACCCGGGTGCTGAATTCGCGTGAGTTCCACCAGATTGCCGGCCGCGCCGGGCGTGCCGGCTACGACACCGCCGGCACCGTCGTGGTCCAGGCCCCGGAGCACGTCACCGAGAACGTCAAGGCGATGGCCAAGGCCACGGCCAAGTTCGGTGATGATCAGAAGAAACTGCGCCAAGTGGTCAAGAAGAAGCCGCCGGAGGGCTTCGTGTCCTGGGGGGAACCGACCTACAAGCGTCTGGTCGACTCGGTGCCCGATCCACTGACGTCCAGTTTCACGGTGACCCATGCGATGCTGATGAACCTGATGGAACGGCCGGGGGATCCGTTCCAGGCGGCCCGCCGGCTGCTCACCGAAAACCACGAGACCCGGTCCTCCCAGCTGCAGCTGATGAAAAAGGCCCTTGGCATCTATCGTGAGCTCCTGGCCGCCGGCGTCGTCGAACGGATTCCGGCGGCGGAACAGGGTACCGACGGACGCACTGTCCGGTTGACCGTGCACCTGCAGGCCAACTTCGCTTTGAACCAGCCGCTGTCCCCGTTCGCGCTCGCGGCCCTGGAGTTGCTGGATCCGGATTCGCCGTCCTACGCCCTCGACGTCGTGTCCGTCATTGAGTCGACGCTGGAGAAACCGCGGCAGATACTGTCCGCCCAGCTGAAGAAGGCGCGCGGTGAGGCAGTTGCCGCGATGAAGGCCGACGGGATCGACTACGACCAGCGCATGGCCATGCTCGACGACGTCACGTACCCGCAGCCGCTGGCGGAACTTCTCGGCGAGGCCTTCGACATCTACCGCAGGGCCGCGCCGTGGATCGGCGACTTCGAACTCGCACCGAAATCCATTGTTCGGGACATGTACGAGCGGGCCATGAACTTCGGCGAGTTCGTCCAGTTCTACGGTTTGGCCCGTTCCGAGGGGATCGTGCTGCGTTACCTTGCCGATGGTTACAAGGCCCTGCGGCAGACCGTCCCCCGGGACGCCCTCCGCGAGGACCTCGAGGACCTCATCGCATGGCTCGGTGAGCTGGTCCGGCAGGTTGACTCCAGCCTCTTGGACGAGTGGGAGGAACTTACCTCCGGCAAGGCCCCGACCCCGCACGACGCCCCGCCGCCCCCGCCGCCGTCGCTCACCTCCAACGTCCGCGCCTTCCGCGTGATGGTCCGCAACGAGTTGTTCCGCCGGGTGGAACTGTTCGCGGACGAGAACGCCACCGCCCTGGGCGAGCTCGACGCCGGCTCCGGCTGGGATGCCGAGCGCTGGGAGGACACGCTCGATGACTACTTCGACGAACACGACGACATCGGCACCGGCCCGGACGCCCGCGGACCGGGGCTGCTGATCATCACGGAGGAGACCGGTACGTGGAAGGTCCGGCAGATCTTCGAGGACCCGGCAGGCAACCACGACTGGGGCATCTCCGCAGAGGTGGACCTCGCGGCATCGGATGAGTCCGGCACCGCCGTCGTCCGTGTCACGGACGTCAACCGACTCTAGGTCCGGCACCAGTAAACTCGAACAATGAGTGTAATCCGGCCCGCTACGGCGAACGATGTCCCCGCAATCCTGCAAATGATCCATGACCTGGCCCTCTACGAGAAGGAACCCGACGCCGTCCGGAACACCCCGGAGATGCTGGGCGAGGCTCTCTTCGGCGGGAACCCGCGGGTGTTTGCCGCCATGGCTGAGAACGAGGCCGGCGAGGTCCGTGGATTCGCGCTCTGGTTCCTGAACTACTCCACCTGGGAAGGTGTCCATGGCATCTACCTTGAGGACCTTTACGTGCGCCCCGAGGCCCGCGGCGAAGGGCACGGCAAGGCGCTGCTGCAGCACCTGGCGCAGACCGCCGTGGACCGCGGGTACGCGCGCGTGGAATGGAGCGTCCTGGACTGGAACGAGCCTTCCATCAACTTTTACAAGAAACTCGGTGCCCAGCCAATGCAGGAATGGTCCACTTTCCGGCTCACCGGCGAGGCACTGGAAGCCTTCGGCGCCCGCCAGGTGCCGGCCCGTGGCTGACCGGCCCCCTGTCCCCCACACAGTCAAGGCCCGGCACGCCTACCGCGGAATGCGCACCGTTGAGCATTACTTCGAAGTTCCGCTGGATCACTTCAGCGCCGGACCGCCGGCCGAAACCATCACCGTCTTTGCGCGCGAATACGTCTCCGCGGACTACACCGAGGAGGAAGCCGCCCAGCTCCCATGGCTGCTCTACCTGCAGGGCGGCCCCGGCGGGCGCGGGAACCGCTTTCCCGCTCTCGGCGGCTGGAGCAAAGCCGCTGCCAAAGACTTCCGCATCCTCATGCTGGATCAGCGCGGCACCGGCCTGTCATCCGCCGTCGACCGCAACACCCTGCCGTTGCGCGGGAACGACGCCGATCAGGCCGCCTACCTCGCGCATTTCCGGGCCGACTCCATCGTCGCGGACGCGGAGGCCATCCGGCGGGCTCTCGGCTCCGGTCCGTGGACGATCTACGGCCAGAGCTATGGCGGCTTCTGTGCACTCAGTTACCTTTCCTTCGCCCCGGACGGCCTCCGGGAAGCCCTGGTGACGGGCGGGCTGGCGCCCCTGAAGGGTCCTGCGGACCGGGTCTATCAAGCCACCTTCTTGCGGGTCGCGGCCCGCAACGCCGAGTATTTTGGCCGGTACCCCGAGGATCGCCCGGCGGTTACCCGGATCGCCCGGCACCTGCGCGACACGGAAGAATTTCTGCCTGACGGCGAACGGCTCACCGTGGAACGTTTCCAGATGGCGGGGTCCTTCCTGGGCGGAAACACCCGGATGGACTCGCTGCACCACCTGCTGGAGGACGCCTTCGTAGGCACCGCCGCCGGGGACCGGCTCTCCGACACCTTCCTGGAGCAGGTCCGCGCCCTCGCCTCACGATCCACCAACCCGTTGTACGCCCTCATGCACGAATCCATTTACGGCCAGGGTGAGTCCACGGATTGGGCCGCCTGGCGGGTGCTGCAGGACTTTCCGGAGTTCTCCCCCGACGCTCCTGAGCCCCTGCTCACGGGCGAGATGGTCTACCCGTGGTACTTCGACCAGGATCCCGCCCTGAAGCCGCTGCGGAACGTTGCCCAGCTCCTCGCCGAAAAGGATGACTGGCCGCCGCTCTATGATGCCGAACGTCTGGCCCTCAATACTGTGCCGGTTGCCGCCGCCGTGTACTCCGCGGATATCTACGTTGAGCGCGCACTTTCGCTGGAGACGGCCTCGGCCGTCCGCGGCCTGCAGGTGTGGGAGTCCGCGGACTTCCACCATGACGGCATCGCTGACGACGGCGAGGGCATCTTCGCCCGGCTCCTGGGCATGACCCGCTCAGCGCGGACATAGGCGGACAAGGGACTGCGGAACTGTGCAGCTGTGGAGACCGGGCGGGGGAAACTGTGCAGCTGCGGAACTGTGCAGCTGTGGAGACCGTGCGGCGGGAACTCCACCGATCGGCTGACCGGGCGCGCCGTCCCGCTTAGACGGGTGCGGGCTGGGCGCGGTCGCGGGCCGCAGCGGAGACGACGACAGCGAGCACGGCCGCCGCGATGACGGCGGCCGCCAGGTTCAGGCCCTGATAGCCGACGCCGCTCATCACCAGTCCGGAGAATCCTGCGCCGACCGCGCCGGCGACGCCCATCAGAGTGTCCGAGACGCCCTGGACGAGGACGCGGTCGTCCGCGCGGACGCTTTCGGCCAGCATCGTGGACCCGGCGATTGTCGCTGCGGACCAGCCCAGCCCGAGCAGCACCAGGCCCACGGTCACGAGGACCGGTTGGGCCTGTCCGAACCCGGCAACGAGGACCGAGAGCAGGATCAGGCCGTGGCCAAGCAGAATGACGAGCAGCCGGCCCGCCTTGTCCGTCAGCCAGCCCATGACCGGTGAGAGTGCGTACATCCCGGCGATATGCAGCGAAATGGTGAAGCCGATCAGGACCAGGACATCAGTACTGGCGGCGTGGGTGTGGCCGGCTGGCATGTCCGCGAGGGGACCCTCGGTCAGCAACTGCAGGTGCAGGGGCGTCATCGACATGACGGCGGCCATGCAGCCGTGCGCGGTGATGACGGCGAGAAGGGCCAGCCCGGCCCGGGGCGAGGCCCGGACAGCGGCCAGGCCGTGGCGCAGGCCGCGCGGCCGCCGAACGGCCGCGGCGCCGGCCGCTGGCGGGTCCCCGCCGGACCGGAGCCGGGCGGCGAGCAGCAGCGGGTCCGGCCGCAGGCCAAGGAGCAGGAGCAGGGCGGCCGCCGCCAGCCCCGCCGTCGAGAACACGAAGGGTCCGGCCAGCGCCGGCAGGCCGAGGGCCTCCCCCACCAGCGCGCCCGGGCGGATCAGGTTGGGACCGGCGACGGCGCCGATGGTCACGGACCACACCACGATCGCCAGGGACCGGCCCCGCCGTTCCGGCTCGGCGAGGTCGACCGCGGCGAACCGGGCCTGCAGGTTGGCGGCTGTGCCGAGCCCCAGCAACGCCGCAGCGAGCAGCAGCACCGGGAAGCTGCCCGTCGCTGTGGACACGATCACCAACAGCGCTCCGGCCATGGCCGAGAGCAGGCCAGTGACAAGGGAAGCCCGCCTGCCCCGCCGGCCGGCCAGGCCGGCCAGGGGCAGGGCGGCTGCAGCAGCCCCGAGTGTCATGGTGGTGGTGACAGAACCGGCCCACGCATTCGAGCCGGACAGCTGCACGGCCAGAAGCGAACCAACGGAGAGGCTGGCACCACTACCCACCCCGCTGAGGAGCTGGGCTGCGCTTAGGATCCGAACGGTACGGCGCTGGACCCGTTGCGGGTCCAGCGCCGTACCGTTCTGTGGCCTGGCGTCAAAGACTTTCACGGTCCGAGCTTAGCCGAACCGATGGGGCTATTCGGCATCGCTGAGGCTCTTGCGGGAGTCCTCCTCCAGCCGGGAATCGAGCTTGGATTTCGACGAACCGGAGCTGACCAGGCTGGCGATGACGGCAATGATAATGGTGCCGATGATCACGCCGAGCGAGACGTATGTCGGGATCTCGGGTGCCCGTTCGATGTGCCGGCCGCCGTTGATGAAGGGCAGTTCGTTGACGTGCATGGCGTGCAGGACCAGTTTCACGCCGATGAAGGCGAGGATCACGGAGAGTGCATGCTTGAGGTAGATCAATCGGGTCATCAGGCCGCCGAGCAGGAAGTACAGCTGGCGCAATCCCATCAAGGCGAAAATGTTGGCGGTGAACACGATGAACGCGCTCTGGGTCAGGCCGAAGATGGCCGGAAGGGAGTCCATCGCGAAGAGCAGGTCCGTGAGGCCGATGGTGACGAAGACGATCAGCATCGGGGTGAAGACCTTCTTGCCGTCCAGCACGGTACGGAGCTTGCCGCCGTCGAACTTCGCGGACATTGGCAGGACCTTGCGGATCCGGGCGATGAGCGGATTTTCCTTGTCCTCGGCGTCCGCACCGTCGTCCCGGGCCTGTTTCCAGGCGGTCCACAGCAGGAAGGCGCCGAAGATGTAAAACACCCAGCTGAACTGTTCGATGACGATTGCGCCCAGCAGGATGACGATCCCGCGCAGGATCAGGGCGATGATGATGCCCACCATGAGCACTTCCTGCTGGTACTTCCGGGGTACGGAGAAGCGGGCCATGATGATGATGAAGACGAACAGGTTGTCCATGCTGAGGCTGTATTCCGTCACCCAGCCCGCGACGAACTGGCCGCCGTATTCCGGGCCAGCGAAGACGAACATGGCGCCGGCAAAAACCAGCGCAAGTCCGATGTAAAAGGACACCCACAGGCCGGCTTCCTTCATGGACGGCTCGTGCGGGCGTTTGAGGACCAAAAGCAGGTCAATGGCCAGAATGATGCCGAGGACGGCAAAGGAGCCGATCTCAAACCAGATGGGAAGTCCGGGCACGGAGATACCTCTCGCAGGGTGTGACGGTGCGATGTAAGTCTCTCCGACTGGCCGCATGTCCGGTAGTGCCTACCTGGTACCGTTTGGCTGCCCGCTACCCGGCAGGGCACCGCTGCCGGGCGTGGTGACGATCGGAACGCTCCGGATACTCCCCTACGTCCGCCCCACGTTGCCCTAGGCGTGCCCGGCGGACTGCATCTGGCGGAGCTCCTTCTTGAGTTCACCCACCTCGTCCCGAAGCCGGGCGGCAAGCTCGAACTGCAGTTCTCCGGCGGCGGCGTGCATCTGCTCGGTGAGCTGTTCGATCAGTCCCACCAGGTCCTCGGCCGGCGCCGCGGCCAGGCCGTCCGCCCGGACCTTCGCCGAGCCCTTCCCCTTGCCGCGTGCCTTGCCGGCGGCGGCGAGGAGCTCGCGCGTATCGGCGTCTTCCTTGGCGATTTGGTCTGTGATGTCGGCGATCTTCTTGCGCAGCGGCTGCGGATCGACTCCATTTGCGGTGTTGTATGCCACCTGGATTTCACGACGGCGGTTGGTCTCGTCAATGGCCTTTGCCATGGAGTCGGTGATCCGGTCCGCGTACATGTGGACCTCGCCGGAGACGTTGCGGGCGGCACGGCCGATGGTCTGAATCAGCGAGGTCGCCGAGCGCAGGAAGCCTTCCTTGTCAGCATCCAGAATGCTGACCAGGGACACTTCGGGCAGGTCCAGGCCTTCCCGGAGCAGGTTGATGCCGACCAGGACGTCGAAAACGCCCATCCGGAGCTCCCGCAGCAGCTCCACACGGCGCAGGGTGTCCACGTCCGAGTGCAGGTACTCGACCTTGACGCCGTGCCCCAGCAGATAGTCGGTGAGGTCCTCCGCCATCCGCTTGGTCAGCGTGGTGACCAGAATGCGCTCATCCTTCGCGGTGCGGGCTTTGATTTCACCGAGGAGGTCATCAATCTGGCCTTTGGTGGGTTTGACGATCACCTCGGGGTCGATCAGGCCCGTGGGCCGGATGATCTGCTGGACGAAGCCGTCGGCCTTGCCGAGCTCGTACTTGCCCGGCGTCGCGGAGAGGTAGACCGTCTGGCCCACGCGGTCCTGGAATTCGTCCCATTTCAACGGGCGGTTGTCCATCGCGGAAGGCAGGCGGAAGCCGTGGTCCACGAGGTTCCGCTTCCGGGACATGTCTCCTTCGTACATCGCGCCGATCTGCGGAACCGTGACGTGCGATTCGTCAATCACCAGGAGAAAGTCGTCCGGGAAGTAATCGATGAGGCAGTGCGGCGCGGTTCCCCGGGCCCGGCCGTCGATGTGGCTGGAGTAGTTCTCGATGCCGTTGCAGAAGCCCATCTGCTGCATCATTTCCAGGTCGTAGGTGGTGCGCATCCTGAGGCGCTGCGCCTCCACCAGCTTGTTCTGGCTTTCCAGGACCTGGAGCCGCTCGGCAAGCTCGTCTTCGATCCGCTTGATCGCCCGGCCCATACGTTCGGGACCAGCCACGTAGTGGGACGCCGGGAAGACGTACATCTCAGTCTCGTCCCGGATGATTTCCCCGGTAAGCGGGTGCAGGGTGTAGATGTTCTCGATTTCGTCGCCGAAGAACTCGATCCGGATCGCGAGTTCCTCGTACATCGGAATGATTTCCACGGTGTCACCGCGGACCCGGAACGTACCGCGGTGGAAGTCCATGTCGTTGCGGGCGTACTGCATGGAAACGAACTTCCGGAGCAGGTCATCGCGGTTCATCTGGGCGCCCTTGCGCAGCGTCACCATACCGGCGATGTACTCTTCCGGGGTGCCGAGGCCGTAAATGCAGGACACGGTGGCGACGACGATCACGTCCCTGCGGGTCAGGAGCGCGTTGGTGGCGGAGTGCCGGAGCCGTTCGACTTCCTCATTGACGGAGGAGTCCTTTTCGATGAAGGTGTCCGTCTGCGCAACATAAGCTTCCGGCTGGTAGTAGTCGTAGTAGGAGACGAAGTACTCGACGGCGTTGTTTGGCAGCAGTTCGCGGAATTCGTTGACGAGCTGCGCGGCGAGGGTCTTGTTTTGCACCATCACCAGGGTGGGCCGCTGCACCTGTTCGATCAGCCACGCCGTCGTGGCGCTCTTGCCGGTGCCCGTGGCGCCCAGCAGCACGACATCCTTCTCGCCGTTCTTGATGCGCTCGGTCAGTTCCCCGATGGCGGCCGGCTGGTCGCCTGCCGGTTGGAATTCGCTGATGACCTCAAAGGGTGCCACGACACGGTTGATTTGCTGGGCGAGACTCATGGTTCTAATCTACCGCCGGGGTCCGACGCTTCACCATGATTCAGCTTTGGGCGGCACCTGGGGCCGTTCCGTCCGGGTCAGGCTCGGGTCCTGTGCCTGTGCCCGTGGACGGCGGCGGCTGCCAGCCGGTGCGCTGCGCCCACGCTGCCATCCGTTCCGCTGCCTGCCCGGTGGACCAGGCGTCCTTGTCCGCGGCGGTCCCCGCCGTGGACTTTGCCGCGGCGTGTACCCTCGCGAGCCGGCGCTGCTCGGTGAGGTAGTCCGCCCGGGCGGCCGCGTCGTTCCGCAGCCAGTCCCGGAAGCAGAGCGCGGACCGCCAGCCCGGGGATCCCACGGCCCGGACATGGAGGTTAACGGTGCGGCCGGGGTCCGCGTTGGCGTGCAGCCGCTTTTGCCAGCCCGCAGGGTCCGGGTCCGTCGGACTGGAAGTGTCAGCAACGACGCCGGGCCGCGCGGGGAACCCGGCGTCGGCCAGCAGCGGCGCAATCCGGTCCGCAGAGGCCATATCCGCGACGCCGAGCTGGAGGTCCAGGGCGTCTGTGGCGGCGAGTCCGGGAACGGCAGTGGACCCGACGTGGTCGAGTGCGAGGACTTCTTGCCCGGCGGCTGCCTGGAGGCGCGCCATGAGCCGGTGTGCCTGCCCGGGCCAGTCCGGGTTGGCCGGCACCAGCACCGGCCCGCCGGTCCGGGATGCCATGCGGTGTCTGGCCAGGTTTTCCGCGAACGGCACCAGCCGAAACTTCCAAAGCCGGTCCACGGCGTCCCGGAGTTCTTCCTTGAACCCGGAGTTGTCGAGAACGACGTCGGCGGCGGCGAGCCGGCCCTCCCGGCTGGCCTGCGCGGCCATCCGCGCCCGGGCGTCCGCGGCGGACATGTGCCGGTGCTGCATCATTCGTCGGACCCGGACTTCATCCGGGGCGTCCACCACCACCACCAGGTGGAAGTTGGGTCCCTGGCCGGTCTCCACCAGGAGCGGAATGTCCTGGACCACGATGCCGCCTTTCGGTGCAGCAGCGGCCAGCGCGGCGGCCCGTTCCCGGACCAGGGGATGAATGATGCCGTTCAGCACGGCCAGGCGTTCCGGGTCGCCGAAAACCAGGGCGCCGAGCTTCGGGCGGTCCAAGCCGCCGTCGGACGCCAGGACGGCCTTGCTGAAGGCCGCCACGACCTGCTCGAGCCCCGGCGTTCCGGGGTGGACGACTTCGCGGGCCAGGGCGTCGGCGTCGATCACCACCGCCCCGAGTTCGCGCAGCCGCGAGGCGGCCACTGACTTGCCTGCGGCGATGCCGCCCGTCAACCCTATTTTCAGCACTCCACCAGACTAAACTGATCCGGTGGCTGAAGATGCGGTTTTTCCGGAGAGCAGGGCCGCCGTGTACACCACTCTGGCAGCCGGGCCGGCGTTCCGCCGGGAACTTGAGGCGAAGCGCTCCCGCTTCATCACCGTGCTCCACCGCACCCCGGATGAGGAAAGCGCCCGTACGTTCCTCGCCGGGCTGCGTCGGGAATTTTATGACGCGCGGCATCACTGCTCCGCCTTCGTGCTCGGCCCGGACCGCGATGTGCAGCGCTCCAATGACGACGGTGAGCCCTCCGGCACGGCCGGTGCCCCGATGCTTGAGGCGCTGCTGAAACGCGAAACCGGGCCCGGCGTCACCGACCTTAGCGATATCACCGCGGTGGTGGTCCGTTACTTCGGCGGGATTCTGCTGGGCGCGGGCGGGCTTGTCCGGGCCTACTCGGAATCCGTGGCCGCCGCGCTGGCTCAGGCGCCCCTGGTGCAGCGCCGCCGGCTGCGGATCTGCACTGTACCCGTTGCCCACACGGCCGCAGGGCGGCTGGAGAACGATTTGCGTGCCGCCGGATACGTGATGGCCGCGACCGGATACGCGGCGGACACGGCTGTCCTGCGGCTCGCCCTCCCGGATGACCCGGCGGGTCTGGCCCGGGCCGGTGAACGGCTCGCCGCGCTGTCTGCCGGAACTGCCACGTTGGTGCCTGGCGAATCGGAGTGGATCGATGTCCCCCACAGCTGATCCTTATCCTCCCCCTGTCCTGCTGATCGACGTCTCCGGCCGGGTTCTGGAGCAACTCCTGACGGTGGCGATCCAGGATGCCGACGCGGACGAGGTGACGCCTCCCCTGGGCAGCGCCACGGGCTGGAATTCAGAACGGATCAGCTGGTTCCGGGAGTACCACCTCGCGGCGGCAGCGCTGGACGGGCCCGCGCAGGAGAAAACCTGGGCCATCAACGCCGGCGGGGAACTGGCGGGATCGGTCCGGCTCAAGCGGACCGGAGCGGACTCGCTGGAGACCGGCATCTGGCTGGGCCGCGGCTTTAGGGGCCGGGGAGTCGCACGCGAAGCGCTTCGCCTGGTGATCGGCCGGGCCGCGGCGTCCGGAGCTGCCGTGCTGGAGGCCTACACCACAGCCGGGAATACCGCGGCGTTGGTCCTGCTGCGCTCAGCCGGGGCGGAGCTGGAGGAGGGCGGTGCTTCCGAAGCCGCCGCCGTCCCCGTCAGGGCCCGGATCGCGCTGCCTAGGGGACATGCCCTCCCCTGACCCGGGCCACGGGACATGCCCGTTCCTGACCCGGGCCGCTGGGCATGCCCTCTCTTGACCCGGGCCGCTGGGCATGCCCTCTCTTGACCCGGGCCACGGGACATAATCCTGTTATGCCCATTCCCGCACCCCTGCACAGGACATGTCCTCCGGCGGATAAGTGGCCGGAGCCGCAATTTCCCAAATGTGGCCGCCGGGATCACGGAAGGTGGCCGTACGGATCCCCCAGGGGCGGTCCATTGGGCCGTTGAGGAGCCTGACGCCGTGGCCGGCCAAGGCGGCACACGTCGCGTCGACGTCGTCGACCTCCAGGGTGAACTGCATCCGGGCACCTGACTCCGGGGATGCCACCAGGGCCGGTCCGATGAGTTCGGGGGCCTCAGCCGATGCCAACAGGTTGACCAGGGTGTCCCCGAATGTGAAGACCACGGACGCCTCATCCTCGAACGCCACGGGCAGTCCAAAGACCTCACTGTAAAAGCGTTTGGTGCCTGGCAGGTCCTCGACGAACAATGTAATGGCACCGATGCCGCCCGGCCAGGGTCTGGCAAGCATGGCCGTGGTCGTCTCCGGGCCGTTGGAATTTCCCGCCATGACCCCTCTTCCCACCGCGCCGTGTACTCAGTCTGCCCAGTCTGGGCGGACGATGCCTTGCCGTCAAGGATTCCCCGGGTACGAAAAGCAGGTGCAGGCGCGCCTGCCGCGCGCTGGACGTTGGGGCAGGAACGGTCCCACAACGAAAAAGTGGCCGCCCCGTAGGGACGGCCACCTTCGTGGTGCTGGATCAAGCTACGAACTGCCTGGCCCGGGGAGCGGACTCCGCCGGACCGGAGGGCAATTAGTTGCCGGTCAGCTTCTCGCGCAGAGCAGCAAGAGCCTCGTCGGAAGCGAGCGTGCCGCCACCGGTGTTGGACTCGGCCACAGCCGGCTCGGAGGAGTAGCTGGTGGTGCCGGAATCGCTCTCGCCGGACGTTGCAGCTGCAGCGTCATCGGCAGCGTGCTGAGCAACCTGCTTCTTGTGGGCTTCCCAGCGGGTCTGGGCATCGGCGTACTGCTGCTCCCAGGCGGCGCGCTGCGTCTCGTAGCCTTCGAGCCACTCGTTGGACTCCGGATCGAAGCCCTCCGGGTACTTGTAGTTGCCCTCTTCGTCGTACTCTGCGGCCATGCCGTAGAGAGCAGGATCGAATTCGGTGGACTCGGCGTCGACGCCCTCGTTGGCCTGCTTGAGGGACAGCGAGATGCGGCGGCGTTCGAGGTCGATGTCGATGACCTTGACGAACAGCTCATCTCCTACAGAGACAACCTGCTCTGCCAGTTCAACGTGGCGCACGGCGAGCTCGGAGATGTGGACCAGGCCTTCGATGCCGTCTTCAACGCGAACGAACGCGCCGAACGGAACGAGCTTGGTGACCTTACCCGGCACAACCTGCCCGAGGGCGTGGGTGCGGGCGAAGGTCTGCCACGGATCTTCCTGCGTAGCCTTGAGCGACAGGGACACGCGCTCGCGGTCCAGATCGACCTCGAGGACCTCGACAGTGACTTCCTGGCCAACTTCGACAACCTCGGACGGGTGGTCGATGTGCTTCCAGGACAGCTCGGAAACGTGGACGAGGCCGTCTACGCCGCCCAGGTCCACGAAGGCACCGAAGTTGACGATGGAGGACACGACGCCGGGACGGACCTGGCCCTTTTCCAGCTTGTTGAGGAACGTGGAGCGGACCTCGGACTGGGTCTGCTCGAGCCAAGCACGGCGGGACAGCACAACGTTGTTGCGGTTCTTGTCCAGTTCGATGATTTTGGCTTCGATCTTCTGACCGATGTACGGAGCAAGGTCGCGCACACGGCGCATCTCGACGAGGGATGCGGGCAGGAAGCCGCGCAGGCCGATGTCGAGGATAAGACCACCCTTGACAACCTCGATGACGGTACCGGTGACAACACCGTCTTCTTCCTTGACCTTCTCGATGTCGCCCCAGGCACGCTCGTACTGAGCGCGCTTCTTGGAGAGGATCAGGCGGCCTTCTTTGTCTTCCTTGGTGAGCACCAGGGCTTCGACGAGATCGCCAACGGAGACGACGTCTCCGGGATCAACATCGTGTTTGATGGACAGCTCGCGGGAGGGAATGACACCTTCGGTCTTGTAACCGATGTCGAGCAGAACTTCGTCGCGGTCGACCTTGACGACGGTACCTTCGACGAGGTCTCCGTCGTTGAAGTACTTGATGGTGGCGTCGACTGCTGCGAGGAAGTCCTCAGCGGTACCGATGTCGTTAATAGCGACTACGGGTGTACCGGGCTTCTCGGTGGAGGTGATGGTCATGTAGTAGGGGCTCCGTTGTGGATAGTGAGTCGGTCAGGCAAACCGCTGCGCCCGCGTCGGCGACACGGGCACAGAACACGGCGTAGTGCCGGGTCATCCTGATTTGTGGATTGAAGATGCGCGCACGTAGTACACGCCCGTTCAGTCTAGTCGTACACGCGAACGCCGGTCAAAGCGCGCCGCGCCCGCGCCGGACGCCTCCGCCGCGGCTGCTAGAAGTGCGTGAGGCAGTGCGCCGGGCGTTCAACCGCGAACATCCCGGCTGCGCGGAACGCCGCGCCGGTTGTCTTCTCCTGCATCCGCCCGGACGCGGCCAGCGTGACCGGGTGCACACCGCGGAGGTAGACCGAGGACAGCGCCGCTACGTCCAGTTCAAGGTCGACGACCGCGTCGCCTGCTTCCGTGACGACGGCGGCACCCCCGTTCACATCCAGGGCGAACGTGCCGCCGGTCAACCCGAGCGGATCCGCCACTTTGAGCACCAGCCGGCCGTCGGCCGGGTAATGGCGGGCGGCCAGGGCCTTCTGCACGTCCAGGATCCGCAGCCAGAGCATGTCCCGGGCCTCTGAGGCGTCAACGCAGCGCGGGTCCTCGAGGGCCCAGGGCAGCGGATCGTCCACCGGTGCCTCGTCCCAGGTGACGCGTTCGACGAGGTCGATGGCGCCGAGGTATTGCCAGAGTTCAAGGTAGCCGGCCCGGGTGGCCGCCACCAGGTCGAGGACCTCCATCGTGTAAGGGGTGCTGGACCAGCCGCCGAACTTATAGGACACGTAGCCATCCACGCCGCCGTCGGGGCCGTAGTGCAGCGCGACCTTGACCTTCGGGTCCTCTCCGTCTTCCCGGCTCACAGCACCGGACGCGAACTGACGGTAGTACTCGTGCCGGCCGATGGAGCCCGGCGTGAGGCGGTGCAGGCGGTCGAAGACCGCCGAAGCCAGCTCGAGGAGGACTTTGGGATCGGCCACCTCGACACTGCCGACCGGGGTGTGGTTCACGACGAAGCGGGCGCTGGTGTCGACCTTGATCGACTGCTCCCGGGTCGCGACGCCGTACCCGAAGCGGCCGTAAATGGACGCTTCCGAGGCGGTCAGGGCCGCCATCGCCAGGCCTTCCCCCCGTGCCAGCCCCAGTTCCTCGGCCATCATGCGGCGGAGCAGCCCGCGGCGGCGGTGCGAGGTCCGCACGGTCACGGCCGTCACGAGCCGGGTGTCGAGGAGCCGCCCGAAGCCGATGTTCAGCGTCTTGTCCAGCGTGCCGAAGGTCGCCACGGGAACATCGGCGCCGAGGGAATGGCCGGCGACGGGCCCGGCCTGGTAGGCGCCGGTCATCACCCGCCCGTCCGTGCGCTGCATCTCGATGCCCCTGTCCACCCGCTCGTCGCTGCGGCGGGCGTCATGGAAACCGAAGGCCACGGCGCGCATCCAGGCGACGCACTCCGGGTACGCCGGGTCGTCCTTGGCCGCAGGTTTGAACCGCCGGATCTCGTACTGCTCTGCCACGTGCTTCCCCCTGAAAATTCCTGCGACTTTGAAAGAACTGAAAAGGCCTTGCCGTGCCGGCCCTCGGGCGTTAGTGCCCGGCCTCGTACCAGCTGGTGCCGATGCCGATCTGCACGTCCAGCGGAACGGTCAGGCTGGCGGCCGAGCCCATCTGCTCGGTCACCAGCTTCTCAACTGCCTCGCGCTCGCCCTGCGCCACCTCGAGGACGAGTTCGTCATGGACCTGCAGCAGCATCCGGGATTTCAGGCCCTGGTCAGCCAAAGCCCCGGAGACACCAAGCATGGCCCGCTTAATGATGTCAGCGGCCGAGCCCTGGATGGGCGAGTTCAGGGCAATGCGTTCCGCATTCTCGCGCAGCTGGCGGTCAGTGCTGGTGAGGTCCGGGAGGTAGCGGCGGCGGCCTTCGATGGTGGCGGTATAGCCGTCGATCCTGGCCTGGTCCACAACGCCCCGGAGGTAGTCGCGCACGGCACCAAACCGGTCGAAGTAGTCCTTCATCAGCGTCCGCGCCTCGTCGACGGAGATCTCCAGCTGCTTGGACAGCCCGAACGACGTCAAGCCGTAGGCAAGGCCGTAGGACATGGCCTTGACCTTCGAACGCATCGCACTGGTCACCTGGTCCGTGGGGACGTGGAAGATGTTCGAGCCCACAAAGCGGTGCAGGTCCTCACCGTCCTTGTAGGCCTGGATCAGGCCTGCGTCTCCGGAGAGGTGGGCCATGATGCGCATCTCGATCTGCGAGTAGTCTGCGGACAGCAGGCACTCATAACCGTCGCTGACCACAAAGATGCCCCGGACGCGCCGGCCTTCCTCGCTGCGGATGGGGATGTTCTGGAGATTGGGGTTATTCGAGGAGATCCGGCCGGTGGCTGCCACGTTTTGCGCGTACGTGGTGTGGATCCGGCCGTCGTCCGTCACGGACTTCTTCAGCGACTCCAGCATCTGCCGCAATTTCGCGGATTCACGGTGCGCCATGAGTTGCACCAGGAATTCATGCCCGGTTTTTTCCAGCAGGTTCTTGAGGGACGCCGCGTCGGTGGTGTAGCCGGACTTGATTTTCTTGGTCTTCGGCAGCCCCAACTCTTCGAAGAGCACCGTCTGCAGCTGCTTGGGTGAGCCAAGATTGACCTCATGGCCGATCGCGGCGAAGGCAAGCTCCTGGGCGTTGTCGATCACCTTGGCGAGATCCGCCAGTTGTTCGTCCATCCGCGGCATGTCGATGGCGATGCCGGTGAGTTCCATGTCAGCAAGAACGCGGCTGACGGGCAACTCAAGGGTGGTCAACAGCTCCTGGGCCTTGCGTTCGGCCAGTTCTGTCTCGAAGAACCGGCTCAGCGCCTGGACCACGGCAGCCACCTGGACCAGTTCACCGGCCGCGGCGGCATCAACGCCGTCGAACGCCAGCTCCAGCTGTCCGGCCTTGGCGACTTCGGTTGAAATGCTGATGTTGAGGTGGTGCTGGGCCAGCTCGGCGAGTTCATAGCTGCGGCGGTCGGGTTGGATGAGATATCCGGAGATCGAGGTGTCGTCCACCACGCCTTGCAGGCCCAGGCCGCGGCTGGAAAGGGCTTTGAGGGCCGCCTTGTAACCGTGCAGCACCTTGGCCGCACCGGCATCGCGGAGCCAGCCGGCTAAAACGTTTTCGGCGGCGGCGTCCTGGCCCGCGAGGTCGATGTATGCCGCCCCGTGGCCGTGAACGATGGCGATGGCGGCGGCGTCCTCAACGATCCGGCCGGGGACCAGGTCAACGGCGACGGCTGCGCGCTGGCCTGTTCCGGATGCAAGGAACGCGGTCAGTTCGGCAGCGTCCCGGGGAGTCACGAAATCCGGGGTCTCAAGGCTTTCCCGCTCCGCCTCGGTCACCTCACTGCCGTAGAGGGCAAACAGCCGGGTGCGGATGGTCTTGAACTCGAGCTCGTCGAACAGTTCCTCAAGCGCGGCCTGGTCCGGCCGCGGTTCCGCAAGTTCGGACAGGGTCACCGGGAGGTTGAGGTCGGTGTGCAGCCGGTTAAGGCGGCGGTTGCGCTTGACCTCGTCCACGTTTTCCCGCAGCGAGTCCCCCACCTTGCCTCCGATGGCGTCGAGGTTTTCCAGGACCCCCTCCAGACCGCCGTAAAGGTTGATCCATTTGGCCGCCGTTTTGGGTCCGACACCGGGAACGCCGGGAAGATTGTCCGCGGACTCCCCGACCAAAGCTGCGAGATCCGAGTATTGGGCAGGGCTGACGAAGTACTTATCCAGGATCGCCGTAGCGTCCATCCTGGGAATGTCACTGACCCCTTTACGGGGATACAGCACAAAAACGTTGTCTGTAATCAGCTGGAATGCGTCCCGGTCGCCTGAGACCAGCAGCACCTCGAAGCCGGCCTCTTCACCCATGGCGGCGAGGGTCGCGAGGATGTCATCAGCTTCGTAGCCGGGCATTTTGATGGTCTTGATGCCCCACGCGCCCATGACCTTGTCGATCAGGTCTATCTGGCCGCTCATTTCCCGGGGAGTCTCGTTGCGTCCGCCCTTGTACTCGCTGTATTCGGCCTTACGGTGCGTAGTGTCGTCGGAGACGTCAAAAGCGACTGCGACGTGGGTGGGTTTCTGCTCCTTAATCAGGTTGATGAGCATGGAGGTAAACCCGTGGATCGCGTTGGTGTGCTGTCCTGAGGCGGTGGAAAACTTGTCCGCGGGGAGGGCGAAGAACGCCCGGAACGCCATCGAGTGACCGTCCAGGACCAACAGGCGGGGCTGGTCACTCAGCGGAACAACCGGTGCTGCGGTGGCGGAAACCGGCGCCGGCGCCGTACGGGATGTCCGGGTGGGAGCAGAGGAACCTACTGCCCCGGTCCCGGGATCCGGAAGAAAACCGTCCGCGGTGTCTGTTGAAAGAGGGGAAGGGGCCGGTTTGGTAGTTTCGCTCACAGGTGCCAGCCTAGTTCCCATGACGGACAATTTCACGCCGGGCCCTTACGCGGCCGAACTCGCAGCTGCCGGGATTCCCGAGGACATGCACGACTGGCTTGGCCAGTTCGGCGTGGGAGCGCTGGTGGTGAAGATGGGAATCCATTTCCTGGAGATGAGCCCCCAGCGCACCGTGGCGACCATGCCCGTGGAAGGCAATACGCAGGTGGCGGGAATCCTCCATGGCGGAGCCCACGTAGTGCTCGCCGAGACGCTCGGGTCGTTTGCCGCCGGCATGCACGCCGGTCCCATGCGCCAGGCGCTGGGTATCGACGTCAGTGCGACCCATCACCGGGCCGTCACCTCGGGCACCGTGACCGGTACATGCACCGCTATCCACCTTGGCCGCACCCTCACCACGCACGAGATCGTCATGACGGACGAGCAAGGGCGGCGGCTGTCCACGGCGCGCATCACCAACCTGATCCGGGACACGGGACAGTAGCCGCCGCGTGCGGGCCTAGGCCGGGCCGCTGCCCAACCGGTAGCGCAGCTCAATGATGCCCCGCCCCATGGTGTGCGAGGACAGCAGTTCCAAGGGCGGCGTGGGGCTTGACAGGGGCAGCACCGCTTTGCCGTGGCCGAGAACCACGGGAATGATTGAGATGATGATCTCGTCGAGCGCACCGGCGTCGGCGAACTGGGCCGCCAGGATTCCGCCGCCGACGATCCATACGTTCCGGCCCCGCGCGTCGGTTCGAAGGTCCTCGACGAATTCGGCGACAGGACCGCGGACGAAGGTCACGTTGGCGCCCCGGGGTGCCGAGAGTTCGTGGTGCGTGAACACCCAGCAGGGCGTCGCGGGATACGGCCAGGTGTCCGGTTCATGCTTCTGGAGCCAGGCGTACGTGTCGCCGCCCATCACGATGCATCCGACATCGGCCAGAAAAGCGTCGTAGCTTTCCCTGCCGCCGGCAAACCCGTCGAACTGCAGCAGCCACTCCAGTCCGTCATCGGCGGTGGCGAGAAAGCCGTCCAGCGAGGACGCGACGAAATACTGGAAGCCGGCCATGGGCACAGCCTAACTAATTCCGGCGCGGGTGCCCATCCCCCGCACTACTTGCTGAAGTAGGGAATGATCAAATAGAGCCCAAACAGCACGGCCAGCCCGCACAGGCCGAAACACACGACGGCGAGCGGCCGGACCCAGGCCGGCTTCCTCTCACTCACGTCACCGGCGATGGCGGTGAGGCGCACCCCGAGGGAGTACAGCACCACCACGGTCACCGCCGAGATGAGGGTAGCGCCTGCCACCTGGACCAGTTCCAGCCACTTCATTACAGTTCGTCCTCCGGCTTGTTGTTGGCGCGGCTGACGGCTAGCGCCTTCTTCTTGCGGAAGCGCACGGCCGCGCCGGCTTCCTCGACCTCAACGGCGTTGTGGTGGCCGATATGCGACTTCTTCGAGTGCAGGAACATGTACAGCACCGCACCGGTGCCCGCCACGGCGGCAATCACGATGCCCACGACGCCGGTTTTCACCAGGACGGCGGTCAGGGCGCCCACAAGGCCGGCAGCCGGCAGGGTGAACAGCCAGCCCAGGGCAATCTTTCCGGCTGTGCCCCAGCGGACGGTGGTGCCGCGGCGGCCCAGCCCCGAACCGATGACGGACCCGGAGGCCACCTGGGTGGTGGACAGCGCAAAACCTAAGTGCGAGGACGCCAGGATGGCGGACGCCGTGCTGCTTTCAGCGGCGAAGCCCTGGGCGGGTTTGACGTCGGTGAGCCCGGATCCCATGGTGCGGATGATCCGCCAGCCGCCGGAATACGTGCCGATCGCAATGGCGAGGGCGCAGGAGGCGATCACCCAAAGCTGCGGACCGGAACCAGGCTGTTGCGTGCCGGCGGCGATCAGCACCAGGGTGATGATGCCCATGGTCTTCTGGGCGTCGTTGGTGCCGTGCGCCAGGGCAACGAGGCTGGAGGTGAAAATCTGGCCATTCCGGAAGCCGCCGCGCTTTTGCCTGAGCTTGCTGCCGGTCTCCGGATCATGCCGGGCCGTGAGCCCGTAAGCCAGTTTGGTGCACAGGTACGCGACGCCGCCCGCGATGATGGGCGCGAAGACGGCGGGGAGGATCACCTTCTGCATCAGGCTTTCAAAGTTGATCGAATGGATCCCGATGCCGGCGATGGCCGCACCGATCAGGCCGCCGAAGAGCGCATGCGAGGAACTCGACGGGAGGCCCTTCAGCCATGTGATCATGTTCCACAGGATGGCGCCCATCAACCCGGCGAAGATGATGTCCGGAGTGATCTGGATCCCGTCGGAGCCTTCTTTGATGATTCCACCGGATACGGTCCTCGCCACTTCCGTGGACAGGAAGGCCCCCACCAGGTTCAGCACCGCCGCGAGGGCTACTGCCGTTTTGGGTTTGATGGCGCCGGTGGCGATGGGCGTGGCCATCGCATTGGCCGTGTCATGAAATCCGTTGGTGAAGTCAAAGAAGAGCGCCAGCATAATTACCAGCGCCACCATGATGGTGATTTCCACCTGTTGCCCAATCTGCAGAGTCGACGGTCAGCAGTTTCATTCCCCGTCGCCGCAATAGTCATCCAGAGTTACCGGGAGGACGCGCAGCGTTCAGCAAAGTAGCTTGACGGCTTAAATCGTACGGTGGAAAGGGGGCAGGGCAAAACGACCGATAAACCCGCAGCGCTGCGGGGCCGGGCGCCGGCTCCCGTCAGCCCTGATGGAGGTCCGGTACCCGTCCGGCGTCGATCATCCCTGCGGTTTTCCCCTCCAAGGCGGCGAGGGTGGCGTCGGGCAACACGATCAGCCCGTCCAGTTCGCGGCGCGCCCGTTTATAAGCGGTTTGCCGCTCCGCCGGGGTGGCGGCGGCATCGGAGGCTATCCTCAGCAGCTTCCGGGCGGTCGCCAGGCGCTCCCGCTCCGGGCCGCTGAACTTCCCGTCCTTGATCCGTCGGGCTTCCCGCTCAGCAACGTCAAAGGCGAGTTCGAAGGCATTTACAGCCTCGCGGTACTCCGCCAGCCGAGCCACCGTCGTGATGTTCTCCGGGGCACCCGGCCGCATCGCGTCAGCGGTGCGCTTCGCCCGCAGGAAAGCCACGGTCAAGGGTTCGCGGACATCGGTCATGACCGGAAAGTCGATGAGCTTTCCCGCGTCCAGTTCGTAGTCGAGCCACCGCCGGTTCACGTCGTCGTGGGCCGCCATGAGCTGCACGACCTCGGCCCGGGTCACCCGGTCCACTGCCGCTGCCTGGTTTCGGAGGGTGTAAAGCTCCACTTTGCGCCGGTGCCGGCGTTCACTGGCTTTGGACCAGGAGCGCGCCCAGCCGCCGAACAGACCGCTTAGCGGAAAGATGAGCCACCAGAAGTGGCCGGCAAATTCGAAGAGGTGCTCCACTGGATCATCCTCCCATCCGGCCCGGGCGGGCTCAAGGGTTACCCGCTGAAAAGCCCCTCCCTGGAGGGGCTAGTCAGCGGGGAGCGTTGCTGCTCCGGTCAGCCCCCGTGCTTGACCTTGTGCACCCGGGTGACGATGGTAGGGCAGGGCAAGCTGAGCAGGACGGCGTGGGCTGTGGAGCCCAGCAGCATCCGGGAGAAGCCACCGCGCCCGCGGCTGCCGATCACCAGAAGCCGGGCAGTCCGGGCAGCCTCGACGAGGGCCTTGGCGGGATCGGCGTCGGACTCCAGGCGCTGGTGGACCACCAGATCCGGGTACTTATCGCCCAGCCCGGCAACGGATTCTGCAAGGACCACCCGGTCTTCTTCGAGGATGGTCTCGGCGAGGCTGCTGTCCGGCAGCTGGCTTTCGAGCCAACGGGCCGGCCTGCGGAACGCAAGGATGACCGTCAGCTCATCCCCTCCCCGGTCCGCTTCGGCCGCGGCGAGCTCGACAGCCTGCAGGGACTCTTCGGAACCGTCCACACCCACCACAACGCCGTGGCCGCCGGCGCCGCGGTTCAGCGGGATCACCGCTGCAGGGATTTCCGAAGCCGATACGATCTGCAGCGCACGGTCGGTCATGGGCCCGCCGTCCATCCAGTGCTTGTCGTGCTCACCGACGACCACCATGGCGGCTTCCTTGGAGACCTCCCGAAGGACCGAGCCGCCGCTGCCGTGACGGAGTTGAATGTCCACCTTCACGCCGGGCGTCTGCTCGCTGGCGCTGGCTTGCGCCTTTTGGAGAAGCTCCATGCCGGATTGCCTGATGAGTTCGTGGTATTGGAAGTCCGGGGACATCCAGCGGTCATCCACGGCGTGGATGACCGTGACCGGGAGCTTCTGGCGGGCCGCCCGCTCCAGGGCCCACGCGAGTGCGGCCTCACTTCCGGGTGACTCGTTGATACCGACGACGATTGGTTTACTCATTTTGAACCCTGCTCTTTCCATGGCGCGGTCTGTTGTGCCTGGCACTCTCCGGGGGCAGCCCAGGCATCCGCCGGCACCTCAGTGTGCACCGGGCCCAGCCCCACCGGTTAGGGGCTTAAGTCCTCCACTCCCCACGGGTCCCCTGCGTAGCGTCAAACCATGCAGCGGAATGCTTTGCCGGCCGTCATCGCGTGGTTGGCGGCCTCCGAGGAACCTGCCGTCCGCCGGGCGGCGCATCTGGAATTCCAAGCCGCCGACTGGGGCGCGTGGGGGCCTAATGAATTCGTCACCCTCAGCGCCGTTCGGTTCTTGCCGGTTCCATGCTGCCGGCCGGCCGGACCAGGCGGCGGCTCAGTAGCCGGTCGGTTCCGTCTCGAATTCCGGTTCCCGCGGAGGTCCTTCATGGTGCACCGGCCGCAGGGCATGGGTGCTCTCCAGCCAGATCAGCGCGTCGTAGCGCCCGCCGATCCGGGTTGGAACGTAGTTCCCTGACTCCCGCTCCGGATGGTAGACCACTCCGATCGCACGGTGGCCACGCCAGTTGGAAAGCCACGGGCCCGATCTGTCCTCCCCGAATTCCAGTACTGACGGCACCCCCAGTGCCTGGTGCAGGAGATCCTCGTGGCTGCCCGGCCGCGCTGGCGGAACCGGCATGATCCGCTCCGCGCTGCCCCAGGCATCCGCCGCCAGGACGCGGCCCCGGTGGCCGGCCAGGCCCACCAACATCACGCCTTCCGCGGCGTGCCGTTCGCGCAGCAACTGCCCCACGTTGATGAGTCCGTCCTGGGCCATGTCCGTGGCGCGGGCATCGCCCACATGGGTGTTGTGCTCCCAGACGATGCCCTTTGAACCGGGACCCAGGTGCCGGCTGAGCCGGTCGATGGTGTCGGCCATGTGGTGGTCGCGGACGTTCCAGGACTGGCGGTCCCCGCGGACCATGATCCGGTAGTAGTGTTCGGCGTTGGCTGCCACCTCGGCGTTCTGCACGGCGTCGAACGCTGCCTCGTCCTGACGGTCCGGACCGGACGCGCGGCTGCGGATTTCGGTGAGGAGCGCAATCACATCGGCTTCGCAGGACGCTGGGACCAGCCGGGTGTTCCAGGCGTACTTGTGCGGGTCCTGTTGGTGGGGCAGGAAGCACTGCCAGGCACGCATGGCATCGGCAACGGCGTCGGGAGGATTCTCCTGGAGCCAGCCGATGATCGCGCGCAGCGAATCCCACAGCGAGTACACGTCGAGGCCGTAGAAACCGACCCGCCTGCTGGTTGGACGGCGGCGGTTCCACGTGCGGAGCCAGTCCAGGAACGCCGCCACTTCCTCATTTGCCCACATCCAGGTAGGCCAGCGTTCAAAGCCGGCCAGCAGGGCGTGGACACCCTTGTCCTGCCCGGTCTCGCCCCGCACCCAGCGGTTGATCCGCCAGCAGTCGGGCCAGTCCCCCTCGACTCCGATCCAGTTGTACCCGTCCTCTTCGATGAGGCGCCTGCTGAAGGTGTCCCGCCACGTGTAGAACTCGTGAGTGCCGTGGGAAGCCTCACCGACGGCAACAAACCGGCAGTCCCGGGCACGCCGGACCAGCCCGTCGAGGTCCCGGTCGGTCTTCAGCGGACGGGCCAGCGAGTGGATTTCCGCCAGTACCGGGGCTTTCCCGACGCCGGAGGTCACCGGGGCTCCGCGATGGAGACCGTTTCGAGGTGTTCGGGGACGCGGGTGCGCCAGCCCAGCTCGCGCTTGATCCGCAGGCGGAGGGCGTCCGAGGCGTCCGGTTCGCCGTGGGTGATGTACGTCATCCTGGGTGCTCTCTCCGCGGCTTTCATCCACGCCATCAGCCCGTCGCCGTCTGCGTGCGCCGACAGGTTTTCCATTTGGACCACCTCGGCCCGGATCTTGATGTCCTCGCCGTAGACACGCACTGCGCGTTCGCCGGCCGCCAGCATCGCACCGCGGGTGCCGCCGGCCTGGTAACCGCTGAGGATCACGGCGTTTTTCGGATCGGGGCCATAGGCGGCGAGGTGGTGGAGGATTCTTCCTCCGGTCAGCATGCCACTGGCTGAGATGATGATCATCGGCCCCCCGCGGAGGTTCAGCAGTTTGGATTCGTCGACGGTGCGGGTCAGCTTCGCCACCTTGTACATGTTCAGGTATTCCTGCGCGTTGAGGCGGTGCTCCTCGGGGTGCCGCTGGTACATTCCGGAGGCGTCGATGGCCATCGGGCTGTTGAGGTAGACCGGGATATCGGGAATCAGATTCTTGCTGCGGAGACGGGAAAGGTGCAGCATCAGGGTCTCGGCGCGGCCGACGGCGAACGCCGCGAACAACACCACACCGTTGCGCTTCGCGACCCGGTTGATAATGTCCCCCAGTTGCCCTTCGGGATCCGCCGCGGAGTGTTTCCGGTTCCCGTACGTCGACTCCGTCACCAGGACATCGGTGCTGCCCAGGGGCCGGGGCGGGTTCATCAGCGGGTCATCCACCCGGCCCAGGTCGCCAGTGAAGTGCACCGCGAGCGCACCGATCCGGACGTGGACCTGGGCAGCGCCCAGGATGTGGCCGGCGGGAACAAACGTCAATTCCATCCCTCCGCCGAGGTCGCGGGGAACGTCGAAGTCGAGGGCCTGAAAGCTGTTGAGCGAAGTTACGGCGTCGGCAGCCGTGTACAGCGGAAGCGCCGGGTGATGGCTGCTTGACCCCGTGTGGGTGGCGTAGCGGGCCTCCTCCTCCTGCAGGTAGCCGCTATCGGGCAGGAGCAGCTTGCAGAGGTCCGTGGTGCCGTCAGTGGCAATCACCGGCCCCGTAAATCCGTCCCGAACGAGGGCCGGGATGTAGCCGGTGTGGTCCAGGTGCGCGTGGGTCAGGACCACTGCGTCAATGGAGGACGGCCGGACCGGGAAGGGCACTCGGTTCCGTTCCCTGCTGCGTTTGTAGCCCTGGAACAACCCGCAGTCCACGAGTATGCGTTCACCGCCCGCCTCGACCAGATACCTCGAGCCGGTAACGGTGTCCGTGGCGCCGAGGAAACGGAGGGTGGGCTGATGGTCTTCCATGGTGCTTCCGATCCCGCATGACGCACCTGGAATGGCATGCAGCGACGCGAACGGCGCCGTTGGCCGGTACGGGCGATGCACTCAGCTTCCGCCCGTACCGCGGCGGGACCTAGGGCCAAAGGTCACCACCGGCCGTCGTCGGAAAGGGCGGAGGTGCTGACCGGCCTGCCCACGCAGAACCGCCGGAGGCTTCGGAAGGACTCCGAAACCACCGGCGGTTCGTTGCTTAGCAGGCAGGGTCGCCAGGTGCTGGTTACCGGAAGATATCCCGGGCCACTCCCATGATGATCCTGTCTCCCGGAACAGATTTCCGGAGGTAATCCTCTACCGCCCAGTCGTCCAGCGAAATGCATCCAGCGGTGGGAACTTTGTGCTCGTGAAGGAAGATGGCGAAACCGGCGTCCTGCACAATTTCCGAATCCGGCGGCCGGTTGTAGTTGAGCACGGCCCCTTGGCGGTAGTCGTGGGACCGGCCTGTGGCGAAGTACCACATGTTCTCGTCCCAACCCACCCAGGACGTGGATTCAAAGTACTTGTTGTAAGTGGCCGTCCACGGGTTGCCGCCCCAGCGCGAGTTGGGGTTCAGCAGCTTATAAGGAAGTGCCGTCCCCGGATTGCCGAGTCCGAATGCCTCAGTCACCGAGTAGGAGCCAGTGGGTGAGAAATTGTAGCGTGTCGGTCCGGAGGGAACTCCCGGCGGCTTGAAGCCACTGGCGCCAACCCGTCCGTCGGTCCTCCAGTCAACCACGTAGGTTCCGGCGACCCGCTTGCAGTAAACGACGGCGGCATATGACTGCCCGTAGTCCGCGGCGTAGGTCAGCAGCACATGCTTGGCGCCGCCGGCAGTGTACTTGACGCCCCCCTCGTTGAGGTTCGAGCACTCCGAACGGCCGTAGTCCCTGGACGTCGTCGGTGTCCAGGTGATGTAACCGCCCTGGAACGCCTGCGCGCACTCGCCGCCGGTGCACACTTCGGGTGCTGCCGGGTAGCCGAGATAACTCAGGTGCCATCCCATGGACTCGTACTTGGTTTTCATTCCGCCGCGGACAGGCTGGGCGCCTGTCGCCGGGGACCAGAAGATCACCCCGCCCTGGAACCACTGGTAGCAGCCGCCCCTGGGTTGGCTGCAAATCTCGTTTTCGATCGGGTACCCAAGATAGCCGGTGACGCCACCTTGATCCTGGTAGCGTCCCTTGATGGCACCGTTGACCGACCGGGCCCCGGTGGCCTGGGACCAGAAGATGGTTCCGCCCTGATACTCCTGACGGCAACCGGACCCGGGAAGGCCGCACACTTCCTCGGTTGTGGGATAGCCAAGGCCGCCGTTCTCGTACCCGCGGCTTGCCCAGTCACGACGCATGGCGCCCTGGCTGATGTGGGCTCCGCTTGCGGGCGACCACACGATCGCTCCGCCTTGGTAATTCTGGTAGCAGCCCTTCGCTTTGAGGCCGCAGGTTTCCTTGGACGTGGGGAAACCCAGCTTTCCACGCTCGGCGTCTGCGTCTTTGTACAGCCCGCCGATCGCTCCGGGGGCCCAGACCCCGAACGCACCGGTTTTCGCCGACCACATGATCTTGAGCTGCCCAAAATTCTGGGCGCAGCCTTGGTCCTTGAGCGTGCAGGTTTCCGCCGAGGTGGGATACCCCGTGCCGGCGTATCCGCCGTACACCTGGTAGACCGCGGCGCCAATGGCCCCACGGGTCCAGACCTGCTGATGACCGCCGGCTGCTGACCAGGTGAGGTCCGTACCCCGGGAAAACCGTTGAACGCAGCCATCCGCGACACATTTCTCGTCGGCGATGGGATACCCGAAGGCGGCAATCCCGCCCTTGGACTTCCATTGGGGTCCGGTCTTTCCGGCGGCAAACAGGACGGCTTTGGCGCCCGTTGCCGGGGTGTAGTAAATCTCGCCCGAGGTGAAAGGTTCAACGCAGAGTCCGGCCGGGTCGCACTTTTCGTTGGCGGTGGGTTCTCCCAGCGGACCTGCGGCGCCGCCGAGTTCCCGCCATTTAGCGCCGATGGCACCGAAAGGAACAGGGACAGCATCTTCGCTGCCGCCCCTGGCGGCGGGCGCGGACGTCACCGGCGCCGGCGCGGTCCCGCTTTGCGTTGGCGCCGGGGTAGCGTCCGGCGTCGTCGGTGCGGAAGCAGTCGGGGTTGCCGTGGCCGGGGCAGCCGGCGCCGGAGCGGTGGGATTCGCGCTGGCTGAGGGCGTGGCCGAAGGTGATGGCGCGACCATCCGGCTTGGCGGTGCGGACGGGACGGGCGTCGGCGTGGCTGTCGTCGCTTGGGCGGGAACCGCCAGACCGGCCATCAGCAGCGATGACAGGGCGACAATAGCGGCTGCGGAGTTCCGGGAGGTTTTGAACAGCGGCTTCATTTGGAAACCACCGCCTCGCAGGTAGCTCCGGCCGGTGCACCGGACGCGAAGTTATCGGCCCGGACCGTCACCGACGCGCCGGCCGTTACTCGTCGTTCTATCAACGCGTGGCCGGCAGGGCTGCTGGTCGAGCCCACGGCCACCGCCACTGTGTAGGTGACGTCGGTGGAACCCTGGTTGCTCAGCGTTCCCGAGAAGGACCACGAGCCTGCAGCGTCCGGACTGCATGTGACCTCGCTGAGAGCGTCGGAGGCGAGCGCCGAAGGCGCAGGCACCCCGGTTGCGGGCGCAGGGGTCGTCGGTTGCGGTGCTGTACTGGAAACAGCCGCTGCACTCGAGGCTGCCGTCGGGGCCGACGGCTGCGACGGCTGCGACGACTCCGACGGCTCCGACGACTCCGACGAAGTCGGCAGGCTGGGCGCCGGCGGACTACAAGCGGCCAAGGCTATGAGGCCCACCGCGCACCCCCCAAAGAGCGGTGTCCATTTGTGCATTTTTCCTCCATAGTGGTGGCAGGCTGCGGGCCGGAGAGAGTATTTATCCGGATGAGCCTGCCGGGATATCGGGCACGCTATCAGAGAACGTCGTCGCCGGGCCGTTAAACCCTCGTAAAAGTCAAATCGTTGCCCCGCCGCAATTTTCCAGCCGGGTCCTGCGGGCCGGTGGGTGCCTGTCCGCACGCACGCCGGCCGGGGCACCGGTAGGCTTTTCCCGGCGGGCTCCTTGGCCCGGCGACACCCTCCCGGGCGCACCCGGCGGATACCAGTGGCAAGGATTGATCATGAAGCACAAACCCTCACGTGCGGCGCGCAGCAGCCCGGCGCAGCGGGCCGGTCAGTCCACCGGCGACCGTCCGTGGACTGGTTCTTACAGTCCGGGGGTTCCGGCCGGCCTGGTGCTTCCAACGGGGTCGCTCGTGGACCTCGTGGACGACTCGGTGCGGCGGTACGGGTCCAAGACTGCGCTGGAGTTCTTCGGCGCCCGCACGAGCTACCGCGAGTTGGGCGCGCTGATCAGCCGCGTGGCTGCGGGACTGGAGAAACTGGGCGTCAAGGCCGGTGACAGGGTCGCCCTGGTGCTGCCGAACTGTCCGCAACACATCGTTGCTTTCCATGCGGTGCTGCGCCTCGGCGCCGTGGTGGTCGAGCACAACCCGCTGTACACGGACCGGGAACTGCGCCACCAGTTCGAGGACCACGGCGCCGTCGTCGCGATCGTCTGGGACAAGGCTGTGGAGAAGGTCCGCCAACTGCCGGCCGACGTCGGGCTCCGGAGTATCGTCTCCGTGGAACTGATTCCGGCCATGCCCCTGCTGCAGCGGCTGGCACTCCGGCTTCCGGTGGGCGCGGCCCGCAAAGCCCGCGCCGCCCTGACGGTGGGCCGGCACGAGCCGAAGGGCCGGCCCGCCCCGGCTGTGCGGGCCGTGCTGCCCTGGTTGGGTCTCCTCGACGCCGGTGAGCTAAGGAAGAAGCATCCGCGCCCCGCGGCCCAGGACCTCGCCGTCCTCCAATACACTTCCGGCACCACCGGGCTCCCCAAAGGAGCCATGCTCAGCCACGCCAATCTGCAGGCCAACGCGGCGCAGGGCCGGGCCTGGGTGCCGGGGCTCAAGAACGGCCGGGAAACCGTGTACGCCGTGCTGCCGATGTTCCACGCTTACGGCCTGACCCTTTGCATGACGTTCGCCCTGAGTATCGGTGCGAAGCTGGTCCTTTTTCCGAAGTTCGACGTCGACCTCGTGATGAAGGCGCTGAAAAAGTCCCCGGCGACGTTCCTGCCGGCTGTGCCGCCGATCTATGACCGGATCGCCGCCGCCGCCGCTGAACGCGGCGTCGGGCTGGACAGCATCCGTTTCTCGATCTCGGGCGCCATGAATTTGCCGACGGCGACGGTGGAGACGTGGGAGAAAGCGACCGGCGGTTATCTGATCGAGGGCTACGGACTGACTGAGACCTCGCCGATCGCAATCGGCAACCCTTTCGGTCCCAGCCGCAAACCCGGGACCGTGGGCGTGCCCTTCCCGCTGACCGACATCCGGGTGGTCGATCCCCGGAACGTCGCGCTGGATCGCGCCCCGGGCGAGGAGGGCGAGCTCCTCATCCGCGGGCCGCAGGTGTTCACTGGATACTGGAACCGGCCGGAGGAGACCGAGGAAGCCCTGCTCGACGGCGGCTGGTTCCGCACGGGCGACATCGTCTCGGTGGACGACGAGTACTTCGTGACAATCCGCGACCGGATCAAGGAACTGATCATCACCGGAGGCTTCAATGTCTCGCCCAGTGAGGTGGAGGACGTGCTCGCCACGTATCCGGACGTTTCGGAAGTCTCGGTCGTGGGTCTCCCCCGGCCCGGGGGCGGCGAGGACGTCGTCGCCGCCGTCGTGCCTGTCCCGGGCGCCTCCATCGAGCCCGAGGCGCTTTTGGCCTTCGCCCGCAAGCACCTGACCGGCTACAAGGTGCCGCGCAAAGTGGTGGTGCTCGATTCGCTTCCGCGGTCATTGATCGGCAAGGTCCTCCGCCGCGAGATCCGGGACACCCTCGTGGCCGGGCACTGATCCGGGTTTACCGCCGGTCAGCGGCCTGGGGATTGAGCAGCGCGATCGCCGTCGACAGAGCCGTCGCGAAGCCGCACCAGAGCGCGTAGGGAGCAAGGGACACGCCGGCTCCCGGGCTGAGTCGGTAGGTTCGGCGGACCAGGTCCGCGCTGCTTGCCGTCAGAACAGCGCACTCAGCGGCAGCCAGCCACGGCCGGCGGGAGCGCCAGAAGAGCCAGCTCCACGCGGCATTGAGGGCGAAGTTCACGGCCAGCGCGCCACGGTAGGCGCGCAGTTCCTGCGCCGCCGTTGTGTGTGCGGGGGTGTCAGAGCCCTCGTTGCTGTCCAGCGCGACGGCGGAACTCACGGCGAGATCCGCGTAGAGCGCCGTCCAGACCACCGGAAACGCGATGGCGGGCGGCTGCCAGTCCGGTTTACGCAACGTCCGGTACCAGCTGCTTTCCGGGTCCGTCGCCACTCCGCCGGCCGCAGCCGTCGCGGCAGTAGCGGCGGACGTCCACGCCAGTGTCTTTAATTTCATGACTTCTCCTCTGTTTCCGGGGGTCCCGCACCCCCCGGGTGGATACCCGGGACCTCGTGGATCAGGTTCACCGCCGGTCCCGCACCTGCCCGGAAGACCTGGTGGTGGATGTTCCCGTGGCTGAAGGTCGACCCGGTGAAACCGGCCAATGATTCCTGTTGCTCGGCCATGCAGGGCCCTCTCGGTTCCGGGCGGTCACCGTCCATACACTGAAGCGGTCCCGGTACCGCACATGCTACGGAACTGCGGCGCCGCCGTCGACGCCGGATCCCTCGCGGCGCTCCGGCCCCATTGATAGGCGTGGCGCTGGCCGAAAGGTAGTGTGCTTAGTAGAAGAGAAGCGCCAGCCTGAGCAGGCGGCGGTTGTAGAAGGGAAGTTCACATGACCCGCAAGAATCCCCAGGTCGAGGAAAACGACGAAAAGGACATCGTTGTCGGAGATGGTCCCAAGAACTGGGCGGCTGGCATTCCCGGCGTGTTGCACTCCATGAAGCCCGCCCTTGAGCACATGGGCGTGAATCGAACGCGCAAGACCGTGCTGGCGATGAACCAGAAGGACGGCTTCGACTGCCCCAGCTGCGCGTGGCCGGACCCGCATCATCGTAAGGCGTTCGAGTTTTGTGAGAACGGCGCCAAGGCCGTCACCTGGGAGGCCACCCCGGTGGTGATCGGCTCCGAGTTCTGGGCCGAGCATTCGGTCAGCGAACTGCGGAGCAAAACTGAATACTGGCTGGGAATGCAAGGCCGGCTCACTGAGCCGGTTTACAAGCCGGCCGGCGAGGACCACTACAAGCCGGTGTCCTGGCCGGAGGCGATCAGTATCATCGCGGACAAGCTCAACAGCCTGGACTCCCCGGACGAAGCCGCCTTCTACACGAGTGGACGCACCTCCAACGAGGCAGCTTTCCTTTACCAGCTCATGGTGCGCGGCTATGGCACCAACAACCTGCCCGACTGTTCCAACATGTGCCACGAATCGTCCGGCTGGGGGATGGGCCAGACCATTGGCATCGGCAAGGCCACCGTCAGTTTCGATGACTACGCCAAAGCGGACCTGATCATCATCATGGGGCAAAACCCGGGCACGAACCACCCGCGCATGCTGACCGAGCTGGAGGCGTGCAAGGAGAACGGCGGCGAAATCGTGGCCGTCAATCCGTTGCCGGAGGCCGGGCTGCGCCGGTACAAGAACCCGCAAAAGGTCAGGGGCATTGTGGGCCGCGGCACGGAGATCGCAGACCAGTTCCTGCATATCCGCATTGGCGGGGACATGGCGCTGCTGCAGGCAGTCTCGAAGCGGGTGCTTGAGGCCGAGGCGCGCAACCCGGGCACGGTCCTGGACCAGGCTTTCCTTGACGAGCACTGTGAGGGGCTGGAGGAACTCACGGAGCACCTCAGCCGGGTAGACGACGCCGAAGTCCTGACCGCCACGGGACTGCGCACCGAGGACATCGATGAGCTTGCCGCGCGCTACCTGAAGGCCGAAAAGGTCATCATCACCTGGGCCATGGGCATCACGCAGCAGAAGAAGGGCGTCGCGACCATCAAGGAGATCATTAACCTGCTCCTGTTGCGCGGGAACATCGGCAAGCCCGGCGCCGGCGCCTCCCCCATCCGCGGCCACAGCAACGTCCAAGGTGACCGCACCATGGGAATTTGGGAGCAGATGCCGCAGTCCTTCATGGAGGCCCTTGGGGAGGAGTTCGGCTTTGAGCCGCCCCGCGAACACGGCGTAGACGCCGTCGAAACGATCAACAGGATGCGCGACGGCGGGATCAAGGCTTTCGTCGCGCTCGGCGGCAACTTCGTGGGCGCCATGTCGGACACCAACGCCACCGAGGCCGCGATGGAAAGCACTGAGCTCTCGGTGCAGATTTCCACGAAACTCAACCGCTCCCACACGGTCACGGGCGCCGAAGCGCTGATTCTGCCCACCATGGGCCGCACGGAGATCGACATCCAGGAATCCGGGCCGCAGTTCGTTTCGGTGGAGGACACCGTGTGCGCCGTGCACCCCTCATGGGGCAGCGTGGAACCGGTTTCGCACAACCTGCTGTCAGAGCCGGTGATTGTCAGCAGGCTCGGCAAGGCGCTGGTGGGAAACAAGATCAACGCGGACTGGGATGGCTTCGAGAAGAACTACGACGCCATCCGGGACCACATCTCGCGGGTCGTCGGTGGTTGCGAGGACTACAACGAACGGATCCGGAATGAAGGCGGCTTCGTCCTGGAGAACGGGCCGCGGGATTCACGCACCTTCCCCACCCCGACCGGCAAGGCCGTGCTGACCGTCAACGAGTTGGAACACGTGGAGAGGCCCGCAGGCACGCTGATTCTGCAGACCATGCGCTCCCACGACCAGTTCAACACCACCATCTACGGGCACAACGACCGCTACCGGGGCATCAAGAAGGGCCGGCATGTGGTCTTTGTGAATCCGGAGGATATTACGGAACTTGCCCTGGCCGACGGAATGTTCGTGGACATCCGGGGCGAGTACCAGGACGGCGCGGAGCGCGTGCTTCGCAAGTTCCGGGTGGTCTCCTACCCGACCTCCCGTGGCTGTGCGGCCGCCTACTACCCGGAAGCAAACGTGCTGGTGCCACTGAACCACACGGCCGAAGGCAGCAACACTCCGGTTTCCAAGGCCGTCATCGTGCGGCTTGAGCCCAGCGAGGACCAGACGCCGGCCGGCACGGTTGCCGCGGTCTCCACTCCGGCCAAGACGCAGTAGCAGTCCCGCCGGCGCAGGGCGGGTCCCGCGGGGTCTCCCCCCCAGCAGGACATGCCCTGTGCCGGCAACAGCCGGTAGATCCAACCCCTGGACGTCCACCCCGGGAACAATAAAAGGGCATGTCCCGCGGGAGGTTCACCACCCCGCGGGACAAGCCCTTTTTTGGCGCCGGTTTACTGGGCGCGCTTGCTCCAGCCCTCTTCGTCCGGCCCGCCAGCCTCGCCGTGCTCACACAGCTCCAGGACCTTGTTTGATGCTGCGTGGACCGCCTCGTCGACGCTCTTCCTGCCGTCGGTCGATGCTGTTCCCGCAGCGAAGCCAACGATAAAGGCGCTGATGGCGTCCGCATGGGGCCCGACGGCCCTGAGCGACTCGTCCGCGACCTGGACGATTTTCTCGTGGTCCATTTCCAGATCAAGAATCTGCAGCGCCTGGATGAGTCGGGTACTCCAGTGTCGCAGTGTGCTGTCTTCGTCGCGGGGCAAAGTCATGTGCTACTCCTCTTTGATGGCGGTGCGTCAGTTGATCGTCTTCCCCCACTAGGGTTAGCACCGACACCGGCGTAACGCAACGCGACCCGCGAGGCTTAGGAGCGCAAAGGCTGCCGGAACTTCCCTGACCACGGCCGCACCAGTGGCGCTCGCGGCGAGTCCGCACGTCGGCGTGCCCGGGCCGGCGTCGGGCGCGTAAGCTCGTCCCATGGCGAGATACTTCGATGTCCACCCCGAAAACCCGCAGGCGCGGTCCATCAGCCAGGCGGTGGAAATCGTCCGGTCCGGAGGTCTGATCGCCTATCCCACCGACTCCTGCTATGCGCTCGGCGCCCAAATCGGCAACCGGGAGGCCCTGGACCGCATCCGAACCATCCGCCATCTCAACGACAAACACCACTTCACGCTGGTGTGCAAGGACTTCGCCCAGCTGGGACAGTTCGTGCAGATCGACAACGACGTGTTCCGCACCCTCAAGGCTGTCACTCCCGGGAGCTACACGTTCATCCTGCCCGCCACCAAGGAAGTCCCCCGGCGTCTCCTGCATCCGAAGAAGAAGACCGTAGGCGTGCGTATCCCGGACAACCGGGTGGTCCAGGCACTGCTGGCAGAATTAGGCGAGCCGCTGCTATCGAGCACACTCCTGCTGCCGGACGAGGACGAGCCCCTGACGCAGGGATGGGAAATCAAGGAACGGCTCGAGCACGTAGTGGACGCCGTCATTGACTCCGGAGACTGCGGCTCCGAGCCGACGACGGTGATCGATTACTCCAGCGGCACGGCGGAAATCGTCCGGCGCGGCATGGGCGACCCGTCCCGCTTCGAATAGCGGGCCCCGCGGGGCTACTTGGACGCGGTATCGGGCGCGCCAGCGGAGGTCGACGCCCGGTTCCGCAGCCAACGGCGGGACAGGTCCATTGCCGCGATCAGTCCGGCGAGCGGCGTCAGCACCGCCGCCACGTAGACGAACAGCAGCCACGCCAGAGTGGTCAGCAGCGTCTGGTGGTCGCTCAGCAGGGACAGCCCTCCGAAGAGCCCGAGGACCCAAAACAGGGTTACTCCGGCCAGGACCGCACCCGCGGGGAAGTACTCGTTGCTGACGACGCTTTTGACAATACCTAGAGTTTTCACGGACCCTCCTCATGCCTGGCGGTGGGAAGTTGGCCGCCGGGGTCAATCCAAGTATGGGGCCCGCCGCGCCCCGAATTTCGTCGACGGCCCGGTACGTGATGAAGCTAACTTTGCCGCGGCGTCGCCAGCTGAAACCGGCAAGGGCCGCTTTCACCAGGACCCTGCCCGGAAGTGGCGCGCTGTCCGTAGCCCAGGGCCTGATGGACCCCCTTTGGATTATCAGAGCAACAGGTCACCGCCTTCGGCGGCCCGGTGCTTGGATACCTTCCCGCCGGATACGACGTGGAGGCAGCCATGCGAGCCGAGATCGACGACGTCGGCTCCCTCGCCGAACTGGCGTCACCGGACGTCGTGGTTGCCAGGATCGATCGGCTGGGAGCCGACGTCAGCGCGCGGGACCTGACTGAGCGACGTCTGAAAAACACCGGTGCCCCGGACGTCATCGCCGGACCCGGTTCGGGATCCCTGGCAGGGACCCCCAAGGCCGGTAAGGAACAGTGGCAGGCCCCCTTCCGAAGAAGGGGAGGCTACACTGGAGACATCGAACATATATTCGAATAAGGGTGTGTCGTGGGCGTAATCATCGGACCCCGCGTGATGGATGCGGGCACTTCTCTACTGTCGGTTCTGATCTCGCCGGTGCGGGTTGCGGCCGGCTATCCCTCGCCCGCCCAGGATTACTTTGACGGCCGGATCGACTTGAATGAGCACCTCATCAAAGACATCACCAGCACCTATGTGGTCCGGGTGTCCGGGGACTCCATGGAGGGGGCGGGAATCAGCGACGGCGACGAACTGATCGTCAACCGGGCGCTCGAACCCCGCGACGGGTGCGTCGTCGTTGCCGTCCTCGACGGCGAACTCACCGTCAAGAGGCTTCGCATCACGGTGTCCGGGGTGATCCTTCAGGCGGACAACCCCTGGTACCCGGACATAAGGGTTGCGGCGCTGTCAGATCTTGTTATCTGGGGCGTTGCAACCTGGTGCCTGCACCACGTCTAGACGGGGCCCTTCCAGCGCGGGCGGGATCCTCCGAGCAGCGGGAACTGTCTTATAAGAGGTGCTCCGGGGATGCGGGCCGGCCGTGATGAGCTCCTCGATGAAATCCCCCACCGCGCTTCCGTCCGCAGGATCATCGGCCAGCGTCACGAGCCCGCACGCGACACCGGCAAGCTTGATGTTCCTGTTGTTGCTGAACGTTGCCAGCAGTCTGAACGCTTCCGTCGAACTGATACCGAGGCGCCCCATCAGAATGCCTTCGGCTTTAGCGATGGTGACACGAGTGCCCAGGGCCCCACGGATGGCATCGCGGGCGGCCAGTTCCGTCTCGGTGCGGATGGTTGAGGTAAGGTCCAGCATGATCCCTGTCACTGACAGCAGACTTCCTTGGTCGTCCAGGAGCGCCTCCCCCGCTGTGAGTACCGTGTGCTCCCGCGAGCGAGCATCAATCAGACGATGATAGATGGCCACGTGCCCGCCATGGGCGAAAAGTTCACCGTTGATGGCCTGGATCCGGGGTAAGTCGTCAGGGTGCTTGTGCGCCAGAGCCAGGGCCAGGGTCGGAACGACGTCCCCGCGATGGTAGCCGTGGATGCTGTAGATCTCGTCAGACCACTGCATGGCCTGGGTTGCACCGTCCAAAACGAACGTTCCGGCCACCATGTTGGAAGGGCCAGGACAGCTGGCATATGGTGACCCGGGCGACCTATCCATCGGATCTCCTCTCGCGCTGTTTCCTCGTATTTGATCGTACTCGGAGCGGTCGGAGACCGCATGGAATCATTGCGTCCGGCTACCCGACCGGTGCGGCGGCCGGCCCCTGCGCCCGCGCCCCACTATCTCGTTGCAGTACCACGCAGTGTAGCCGCGTTCGTGCCGGCCGTACGGCGTATCTCTTTGACCTTTTCGATCTGCAGGGCGAGTTTCTGCATGCGGGTTCTCAGGTGCTTGTCCAGGACTTTGTCCAACGCGGAGTGGAAACCCGTTTTGTCCCGGCAGACCGCATCGGTCACGGCGATTCTGAACTCTTCCTGGTGGCGGGTGAGTGGGACGCCGCGCACCTCTCTGGCCTGGGCTCCCTCAGGGGGCGCCACCCGCGCGCTCCAGGTCGACACAGACGCGGCTACGGTCATCGCCGGCTGGGACCCAGAGAGTACGATCTGGCTCACCGACGTCGCGCGCGAATCAGATGATTCGCGGCTGACGGGTCCCGCACCTCGCAGGGCGATCCCTGGACCCCGGCCCTGCAGTAGCCTCGCCTTCTCAAGGGCCGCTAGCTCCGGGGCGTGAACTGGACCCGGATGAGTTTGGGCTCGTTGCGTGGAAGCACGGCGGTAACGACGCCACCGCCTGCTGGTTCTGCGCCGATGCCGTACAGGAACGGGTCTGTATCGACTTCCGCACCGGGTACGTCGACTCCGTTGACCAGGACACTGACCTGATCATTGGTCATCCGGCCGGTCACTGCGGGTGCTGCTTGGTCCGATGGGTTGTCACTCAGTCCGAGCTCTTGCCGGTACTGGTTCGTGAGGACGCAGTTGACGTGGTCCACCAGCACGCTGCGGACCGACGAGGTCCGCGAGGTTAATAGGGTCTGAACGGTCGATCGGGTTTCGCCAGATTGTGGCACGGGATTGGCGGCCTGAAGCTGCAGAAGAGATGCCGGACGCCCGCCGGCTCTTAGAGGGTCCTCGAAACGGCGCCTTGGAATGACCAATTCGGTGGGAAGGCCCCTCATCATGTGGTCGGACCCTGCTCGACGTCCGAGTACCGCCGAACCGCCGTACCAAAGGCAAAGACGTTGTCACCGCCGCACCCTACCTTGGACTATCGAACATGGATTCGATAGAGGGTGTGTCATGGTCGCAGGAATCCCGACTCGTGCGCTCGCACGGTGGTATGGCCGCGAGCGCACACCCGGAAGAGGAACGAGCAATGAAAAGCATGCCTTACCCGCACAGGACCGGACCGGGACGGGGAAGCATTGCCCTTGTCGACGTGAACTGCTTCTACGCCAGCGCCGAACGAGCCTTCGACCCGTCCTTGGAGGGCCGTCCCCTGGTGGTGCTCTCCAACAAGGACGGATGCGCTGTCACCCGGTCGCCGGAGGCCAAGGCACTCGGAATTCCCCTCGGGGAACCCTGGTTTAAGCTCGCGCCGCGGGCAAGGGAATGGGGACTGGTGGCGCGTTCCAGCAACTACGAGCTTTACGGTGACATCAGCGCCCGGGTCATGGAACTCCTTGGCCGATACTCCGCCTGGCTGGAGGTATACAGCATCGACGAGGCGTTCCTGGGCGTCAGCGGCGCCCCGGACGAGCTGTTGCGGGTCGGCCACAGCATGAAAACGGCGGTGCGCCGCAACGTCGGCGTCCCCGTCTGCGTGGGCATCGCCGGCACGGAGACCCTCGCAAAACTGGCCAACAAGTGGGCCAAGAATAATCCAGCGTTCGACGGCGTCTGCCACTGGGATGCTGTCCCGGTTGCCCAGCGGAACAACCTCATGGCCGGACTGTCCGTGATTGAACTCTGGGGCGTTGCGTCCCGGTTGACCAAGAGACTCAACAGCACGGGAATTCACTCGGTACTGGACCTTGCGCGCGCAGACCCGGTCAGGATCAGGGACCGATTCTCCGTGGTGCTGATGCGGACTGTGCTTGAGCTCCAGGGAACTGCGTGCATTCCGCTGGAAGAGCAACGGATCGGACGTGACCAACTGATCTTCAGCCGGTCCTTCGCCGCTCCCATCACCACCGCGGCCGGGCTGCGCCAAGTCCTCGGCATCTATGCCCAGCAGGCTAGTGCGCGGCTGGCGCGGCACAGGCTGCAGGCCAAGGTTCTGACGGCGTTCGCGGGCACGTCCCCCTTCAACCAGCAGCACAGTGCGCACCCGTCCGTGTGCGTGCCGCTGCCAATGCCCACCGCTGACCCGGTCGTTCTGGCACGGGCTGCCTTCGCCCTGCTCCCCCGGATTAATGAGGGCGTCAAGTACGTGTGTGCCGGTCTCATGGTTACCGACCTCCGGCCGACGGGCAATCAGCCGCCTCTGGCAGTCTTTGAGAACTTGCACGAGGAACGCGGCATAGGGTCCCTCCTTGAAGAGGTCAGCAAAAAGTATGGACGCGAGGCGATTGGCCTGGGACACGCCGGAATCCGCGGCGGACCGGACTGGAGCATGAGACGGGACATGCTGTCCCCCCGCTACACCACCCACTGGGCCGAGCTTCCGGTCGTCAAAGCCGCCTAGATGATCCAGGACGCGGGCCGGGGCGGCACGGCCGGACTTCAGATGGCGACGGCCAGCGCCTGGCGCAGGAAGGAGTCCACAACTCGACCGGCGTTCTCCTGCCTGCGCCGGGACTCCTCCGCGGCGAGCAGGCCGCGCTTGGGTCCGTGCAACCGTTCGGCGAGATACAGCAGAGCTGCCAGGACTTCCGAGAGATCCGTGTTTCCGTCGGCGCGCTGCCGCAAAAGCCGCAAGTACGCCGCCTGCAGCGCAGGCCCGGGAGCGCAACCCATGTCCCGGTCAAACAACCGGCGGCAGCGTTCGTATGCGGACAGTCCCTCGACCGGCAGCCCCGCCTGCTCGTAGCCCGCAACGAGAACCGTCCACGCCCGTTCGTTGAGTGGCTCGGACCGGACCGCCGTTTGCGCCAACGAAATGGCGAGCTCGGATTTGTTCAGGAACGCCGCCGTCTCAGCGGCGAGAATCTGTGTGGCGACCTTCTCTGCGGCGTGCCGGGTCCGGGCTTCCTCCGCCCAGTCAGCCACGAGTTCAAAACCCAGCAACGGCTCTGCCGCCAGTTCCAGCGCCCGCATCGAGAGCTCGTGGGCCTCCGCCGGCGGGGAGCGCCGGGCCACGAGGACCAGGTCCTGGAATTCAGACAGGTCCAGCTCCACCAGCTGGGGATCGAGGACGTAGCCGGCGTTGGCGGTGCGGAGGGGGCCGCATTTCGTGTTGCCGGGCTGGATCACGCGACGCAGGCCACTGACGTAGCTCTCAAGAGTGGCCACCGCCCCCGCACTGGCCCGGGACCCCCATAGGATCTCCACCAGGCGCGTCTTGGAAACAGGTGTACCGAGGTTCAGGAGCAGGATTTCCAGAATATGCCGCGGCTTGCAGCCACCCAGGTCGGCGGCCCGGAGCACCGCGCCATCGCGCCGGATTTCGAATGTTCCAAAAAGTTGAACGGAGATTGTCGGTGTGGAAATGCCCGGAGTCTTCACCTTTACCTCCTTCCGGTATCTCTTAATCGATTGTCGAAGAGCTGAAAAAGAATTGCGGGATATATCCAGATGCATTTCTATCCGCCCTCTAGACAAACGGTTGCATGCAGGACAATGCACAACAAGGAATGCAACTACCCGATCCTTTGCCGTCCCGAAACTCAGGTACACCTCGTAAGGGCGCCAAGTACCTGAGGGCACCATTCTGCGTAACCGGGCAGCCGGGCAAGTATCCATTCCCCTTGCTTCGACACATTGCCTCTGTCGCGGCCCAGCGTGGCGGGCGGCCTCTTCACCATCAGGGGCCAGGCATCGCCCGCCAGGGTCGGGCGCCCCTGCTGCCCCGGCGGACTACGCCGGATGTCACGGCGGCCTGGCTGCAGTTCATCCTGGAAGCCATGCGCCGCTAGGCTCGGAGGAGACCAACTTTTCACCCTCAGGAGAACCTACGTGAACCCAGCGTCCGCCTCACCCGATCCGCAGCCCGCGCTGGGCCTGAGCTGGGGCATCAAGCGCAGCTTCGTCGACTACATCACCAGTTTGCCGGACGGTTCAGTTTCCGCGACCGACGGGGCCACCGTCTCGGACTGTTCCTTGTTCTCCTTCAGTCCCGAAGCTTCAGACTACGATTTTGCTCGGGGCGCCGGCGTACTGCGCTTCCGCGGCGACGTTCGGCTCGCCGGCCACCACGGCATGTTGCTGGTGCGTCTTCTGGACCCCTGGATCACATTCACCGGCGGCAGCGGAGTGCTCTCGATCAGCACCGGTGGCGGCGGCCGCCACGACCGGGCCACCGTGGGGTTTCTCGCCCCTTCCGTTCCGCGAGTCGACGCCGGGTCCTGGGTGTGGGACAACGTCGACGTCGTCGTTTCCCCGGAAGGATCCGAGCTTTTCGACGGCCAATATGCTGCCGGACAGCCGATGGACCCGCTCTTCATCCGGGTCGCGGGCTAGGAACCCGGCAGGGGCCGGCGCGGCGACCGCGGGCTTGCCTCACCGTCTTAGCGGGGCTGTGACCCGTAGGCCGCGGGCCCAAAAAACCAGCCAGAGACGTCGCTGCGCAACACAAAGTGCGGCCCACCCGTGGCGCTGACGCTGCCGCTGGCCACGTAGTATCCGCGACCCGCCCCCGGACCGCCAGCTGCGCGGTCAAAGGCATCCGTGAGCTGTCTCGGCAGGTGCCCCGCGGGCCCGAGAGAACGGATGTGGTCAACTTCCTCCGGCGTGAGCCTGCCGAGCACTGCTGCTATATCTGCCATCACGGATCCCTTCTGGCGGATGGTCTGTGAAGCACCAGCCTAGGACCGAGCTGTGAACGGCACATGAATTCGGGGCGACAATCAGCCAACAGATCCCGGCCGCAGCCACCATCTGACGGTGTTAGCAGAGTCACTGTCCGCAGTCCCCCTGCACCCAGCGAATTAACGGGTAAGTACTGTACGGTTCAAGTCCGGTAAACCCATAACAAAACGGAATCGAGAATCAACCAGGTGGCAACCGATTATGACGAAGTCCGATCCGACGTTGCGGAATCACGCAACGCCTCACTGGAAGCCCTGCGGTCCGCGAACGCGCCGGACGCCCGCAGCGTCACCCGTGAGCTCGACGAAGCCGACACTTCGGAGGGTGTGGAACTGCCCGGAGCCGACCTGTCCGGCGAGGAACTAACGGTAACCGTTATCCCGCAGAAGGACGACGAGTTTATGTGCTACTCATGTTTTCTCGTCCGACACCGCTCGCAGCTCGCCCGTGAGAAAGCCGGCCACTCGTATTGCGCTGACTGCATGAGCTAAGAGTCGCCCTTCGGCCAGTCCCGGGGAAGGAACCCGGGCCCGGCTTCAGCGCCGGCCGCGCTGCGGCAACACGCCGTCGAGAACTCGGAGCAGTGCCGGGGTGGGGACCTGGACGCTCGCCGCGTACCGGGGGTGACCTTGGAGGTACTTTTTGATGTACGGACAAACCGGGACGACCTTCAAGCCGGCAGCGACGGTGTCCTCAAGCGCCTGTGCCGCGAGCCGGCCGGCGAGCCCCCGGCCCCGGAATTCCTCGTCCACAACTGTGTGGTAAAAAATCCGGTGCCCGCCGCCGTCGTCGATATAGGCCGCCTTGCCGGTGACCGTTTCCCCGTCCAGCAGTTCAAAACGCAGCCGGCCGGGGTTGTGGCGGATCGTAGGTGAGCTGGGCATCTATTCGTCTCCTGGGGGCGGCAACGATCGGATCGGCAAAAGGGGTCAGGCCCGGGGCCGGAGCCTGGCGTTGGGGAGCGCCGGGGCTGGAAGCGGTGCGGGTTCTCCTGCGGGAAACGGGCCGAACCGGGACGTGGTTTCCGTTTCGGCGCCGGCGGGCGCTACCCCGGCGCCAATTTCCGCCTGCCATATGGACCGGAACTCCACGATTTCTTCGTGGCTGCGCCCTACGAAATTCCACCACATCACGATCGGTTCGCCCAGGGGTGCCCCGCCGATCAGCAACACACGCAGGGCTTCATCACCGGCCGCTAGGGTCAAGGCGGTGCGCCCGACGGGCAGGTAGGCAAGGTGGTCCCGGGCGACCGGGTGGCCCTCCACCGTGAGGGTCCCGGTGTCCACGAGCACACCGTGCTCAAAGGAGGGGTCCGTGTCCAGGCTCAGCGAGGATCCTGCTGACACGATGATTTCCGCTCCAAGCAGGGGCGTGTGGGTCGTGACGGGAGACACTGCACCGGCGAGGGATCCCAGAAAGACTCGCATGCTCCAACCGGGTCCCGCCAACGGCTCGGGCTGGTAATGCTCAAACGTTGGTGCCATCCGGCGTGCCCCCTCCGGCAGTGCCACCCACAACTGCGCACCATGCAGGACATCGGTGGCGGGCGTGGAAAACTCTGAGTGACTGATTCCGCGGCCGGCCGTCATCAGGTTGACCTCGCCGGGCCGCACCGCAGCGTGGAAACCGGCCGAGTCCCGGTGCTCAATCCCGCCGGTAAACAGCCAGCTCACCGTTTGCAGCCCCGTGTGTGGGTGGCGCGGAACGCGCATGCCCCCCGACTCGCCGACCCGGTCCGGGCCGTAATGGTCCAGGAAGCACCAGGCCCCGATGAGGCTGCGTTGGCGCTGGGGCAGCGTCCGCCGGACGTCCATGGCACGCGGGCCGCCGAGCGGAACCTGGCGGGGAACCAGGACTTCGACCCCGGCACGGCTGCCGTCCGACGCGCAAAGTATCTCCTGCGGAGCCACCTCGGTATTACTCATGAGGACAGCCTAGCGACCAACGCACCAGCGTGCCCGCGCGCCTCATGATGGAGGTATGACACTCAACGAGTTGCCGGTCACTTTCGCTGCGGGAGGCACCTGCGTTTCGGGCATCTACGCCCGCCCTGCCCAGCCCTCCGCCACCGTGGTGGTCGCCCACGGCGCCGGGGCCGGCATGGAGCACCCGTTCCTCACCGGATTCACGCGCGCCATGAACCGCCTGGCCATCGCCACGCTGCGCTTTAACTTCCCCTACCGGGAGACGGGCCGGAAGTTCCCGGACCGGCCTCCCGCAGCCATCGCTGCCTGGCGCGCGGCCATGGCCGAGGCCGCGGCCCGATCCGGGGGCGAGCCGCTCTGGGCCGCCGGGAAATCCTTCGGCGGCCGGATGGCCTCCATGGCTGTTGCTGAAGGGATGCCTGCGGCCGGACTCATCTACCTTGGTTACCCACTTCACCCGCCGGGCAAGCCGGAGAAGCTGCGGGACGAACACCTGTACGGTCTGACTCTGCCGATGCTCTTCCTGCAGGGCACCCGCGATCCGTTTGCCACACCCGAACTGCTGGAAGCCGTGGTGGCCTGGATCGGTCCGACAGCGACGCTGGAGTGGCTCGCCGGCGGCAACCACACTTTCGACGTCGCGCGGTCCAAGCGCAATGCGGACGATGTCGGCGCATCGTTGGCTGGGTCCGCGGCAGCCTTCATCTCAGCCCGCGGTCCCCGTTGAGGCGCCACCGGGCCGCCGCCCGGATTTCAGAGCCAGGCTGTCCGACGCAGGGGTGGCTCCGCGCCACCGGGGCGCTGCACCAGAATCTGGTTGACGCCGGTGATTCCGGCTTCGAAGCCCAGAGCACTGGCTGCCATGTACAGCCGCCACACCCGGGCGCGGCCTTCCCCTGCCAGCTGCACTGCATCACCCCAGTGATCCTCGAGGTTGTGCACCCAGGCCCGGAGGGTCAATGCGTAGTGCCGCCGCAGGGCTTCAACGTCGAGAACCTCCAGTCCGCCGGATTCGAGGGCACCTACCATGTCCGCCAGGGGGAGCATCTCACCGTCGGGGAAGACGTAGCGCGGGATGAATGAGTCCGGATCAGGGGCAGTTTGTCCCGCGTTCCAGGAGATGGCGTGGTTCAGCAGGCGGCCGCCCGGCCGGAGCAGACCGTGCAGCGTGGCGACGTAGGCGGGCGTTTGCTCCCTGCCCACATGCTCTGACATGCCGATCGAGCTGATTGCGTCAAAGGGCCCGTCCTCGATGTCGCGGTAGTCCTGGACCCGGATGGTTACCCGGTCGGTCAAGCCGGCCTCCGCAACCCGTTTCCCCGCCATGGCGGCCTGTTCGGCCGAAAGAGTCACCCCCACCACGTCGACGCCGTAGTTTTGGGCCGCGTGCAGCGCGAAACTCCCCCAGCCGCAGCCGACGTCCAGTACCCGCATGCCAGGCTGTAGTCCCAGTTTGCGGCAGACCAGGCTGAGCTTGGCGTCCTGAGCCACCTCCAATCCGGTGCCTTCCGCCTCCCACACTGCGCAGGAGTAGACCAGGGACGGGCCCAGGACGAGTGCATAGAAGTCATTGCCGACGTCGTAGTGATGGGAGATGGCGGCAGCATCGCGACTGCGGGTGTGCTGCCGGCCAGCACGGACAATCCGGGCTTCCTCCGGCGGCGGAGCAGGGTTCGGGCCCAGGGCGCCGATCAGGGCGGCGTTCTTGAGTATTGTCCCGATATCGCGCACTGTGGGGCGGCGGAATGGTCCCGGTTCGGCGAATTTTCCGGTGGCGCTCAGGGCAGAGAAACTGGCGAAGACGTCGCCGGGCGCGTCGACGTCCCCGGCGACATAGGCGCGGCTGAGGCCAAGCTGCCCGGGCGACCACAGCATCCGGCGCAGCGCTCGCCGGGACCGGAACTCGAGGACCGGCGCGCCGGCCGGACCCGCCTCGGAACCGTCCCAGGCCCTCAGCCGCAGCGGGATGTCTTCCGTTCCCAGGACGATAGCCAGCACCTCAGCAAGCCGCGTCGCCACCCCGGTCCGTTTCGTCATGATTCTGGCCTCTTCTCTGCTGCGACGTCATGCGCTTTCTCCGAAATTCCAATCTATTTCGGCACTCCCCGGGTGGACAGGAGCCGGATGGCCCTGATGGCTCGGCGGGGCCAGGTGCTGATGCGGGACGCTCCGCACACTGCGGCACCCGTCGGGGAGTGCGGCGCCGGATGCTGCCGGGCCTCGGGCCCCGGGTCCGGCTAATCCTTGCTCCTGGCCCTGCTGGGCTGCACCCGCATCGGTTCGCCCGGCATCTTCGGGAAGTCCGGCGGGAAGGGCAGTTCCCCCAGCCCGGCGGCGAGGTCACGCTCCCACCACTTCAGGAGACCATCGATGGTGCCCGGCGTCGCGTGCATGTCCGCCCAGGGGTCTCCGGTCTTCTTGAGCCGCTCCGGCACCGTGGTGATAGTGAAATCCTGGGCGCTGATGTGCTCCAGTTCGTCCCAGCCGATAGGACAGGACACAGTGGCCCCGGATAGGGCGCGCGGGCTGTACGCCCCGGCCATGGTGCGGTCACGGTTCGCCTGATTGAAGTCAACGAAAATACGGGTGCCCCGCTCCTCCTTCCACCACGCAGTAGTGACTTTTTCGGGCATCCGCCGTTCCAGTTCCCGGGCGGCGGCGATCACGGCGTGCCGCACATCGAGGAACTCATGGCTGGGCTCGACGGGTGCGAACACGTGGAGTCCCCGGTTGCCGGAAGTCTTAATGAATGAGTCCAGTCCGGCCTCGGACAGCACGGAGCGCAGTTCCTGCGCAGCCGGAATTGCGTCCTCGAACCCGGTGCCCGGCTGTGGATCGAGGTCGATCCGGAGCTGGTCAGGGTTGTCAGGGTTGCCGGCCCTGGACGCCCACGGATGGAAGACCACCGTGTTCATCTGCACGGCCCACACGGCGGCGGCCACCTCATCGATCACCAGCTGGGGGTGCGAGCGTGCGCTGGGGTAGACCACCATCACCGAGCGCACAAAGTCCGGCGCGCCCCGTGGCGGGTTCTTGGAGAAGAACTGATCGCCGTCCACCGTGTCCCCGAACCGCTGAAGCGTCACAGGGCGGCCGCCGTTCGCCGTCAGGAAGGCGTCCCCGACGTCGACGATGTACCGGGCGAGGTCCAGCTTGGTGAGACCGAGCTGGGGCCACAGAACCCTGCCGGGACTCGAGATCCGCAGTTCACGGTCGCCGCCGGCGCTGTTGACAGTGATGGAGGCTACTTCCTTGGGCATGGTGACAACCTACCCCCCCAACAGCCGCGGAACTGAAGAGCGTGGGCGCATCCACCGCCATTGACGCCGGACCGTGCCGGCGTTGGCGGCACAGGACCGTTACCGGGCAGATGATGGTGAAACGGCGGGCATTCCGCCTGCGTGGGCGCGCCCGACGGCTGCCCGCCCGACCGGCCGCCGTGCGTGCCGGGCTCGCAGCGGCGCCGCTGCCGGCGGGAAGGACGGGCCGGACCGCCGGTCCAACTCGTCGCTGACGAGCTGCAGCAGCTTTCCGGCAGGCTCCGAGAGGTCCCTGCCGTTGCCCGGGGAGGCCAACTCGACGCACTGCAGCAGTGCCGAGCGGAGCCGCACCAATTGCGCGGAGGGAACCAGGGGCCAGCGCCGGAAGGAATCGAACATCAACTCTGCGCCTGCTGTCCGGGTGTGCGGACCGTAGGCGGCGGCCGGGTCGGGCCTCATGCTGCGCGGTCCCAGCCGCCGGCGCGGCCGCACAGAAGGTGGCTTCCGTGCCATCCAGAGTCGCGGATCATGGCCACGGCTTCCGGGTCGGCGGCGGACAGCTTCCGCAGGTCCATGATCGTTTCAAGTCCGTGCCCGAATGAGCTGGCCCGGCGGCCAACGGCGATGAGGCTCGGGGCGTTGCCGACAGTGAGCCGGCCCTCCGGTGCTATGCGTGCAGATTCGGAACTGAGATCTAAAGCAACGGTAATGCCGAGCTTGCTGGTCATAGTGAAAAATCCCTTTGAAGCATGTTTGGCCGCTTGCTTGACCGCTTCCAGAATACCGAACCACCGTGAACGGCGTCACAATTACGTAACAGCCGGCCGGCGTCAGCTCCTGTTCTTGGTACGCGCGGTCGCCGGCGCAGTCCAAGGATCCTCCGGCCAGGGGTGCCGCGGATACCGCCCCCGCATCTCGGCACGGACCTGTGCGTAGGGGCCCGACCAGAACGAAGCGAGGTCATCTGTCACAGCCAAAGGCCGTCGGGCGGGTGAGAGCAAGTGAAAGAGCACAGGAACCCTGCCCGCCACAAGACGCGGAGTCCGGTCCCAGCCGAAACACTCCTGCAGTTTCACTGCCACCACCGGGCGGCCATCGTCGTCGCCCACCCCGGGGTAGTCAATTCTGACCCGGGAACCGCTCGGCACCTCCAGCCGTTCCGGAACCAGCTCCGCCAGCCGGGCGGCGTCGGGCCAGGGCAGCAGGCGACGGAGCGGATCTGCCAGGTCGATCCCGCTCACGGCAGCGCCCCCGGCGAGCGCCTCAAGCTCCGGTGTCAGCCACTCGTCGAGCCGGGCCAGCAACGCCGGCTCGGACACGTCGGGCCAGGGGTCCCCAAGCTCCCGGTACAGGAGGGCAAGACGCCGGCGCAACGCATCCGCCGCCGTCGACCATGCGAGGGTTCCCAGCCCGTCCGTTTCCAGCGCCTGGGCCACCGCCCTGCGTCCCTCCGCGGCCGTGGGACGCACCGGAGTTGAAGATAAGACGATCGCACCCAGTCTGCGTTCCTTCCGGGCGGTGACCCGGCCCTGGCTGAACCGCGCCGTTACGGTGTCGGTGATCAGGTGCCGGGCGGCAGCTTCCGCGGTGGCTGCACTCATCGGTGCTGCGGACCGGATGACGGCGCCCGTGCCGGCCGCGTCGCGCCCCTGTGCCCGGGAAACCTCGGCCACAGCGAGCCATTCGTGGCCGGACAGCGAGCTTCCCGCCGGCAGGCCGGCGCCCGTTCCGGAGGAGAGCAGGTACCGCTCCGGGCCCTCGCCGGCAACCCGGCGCGAGACGCGGTCGGGGAAGGCGAGGGCCACGACGACGCCGACGGACTCCGCCGCGCTGTCCACCCGCGGCATGGGCGGCGAGGTCACCCCGGCCCCCTCCTTGCGTGCGATTGCCTCCATCCGCTGGACGTCCTCCGCCCAGCGCCGGGATGCTGGATCATTCCCCGAACGGAGCGCGGCAAGAAGACGCGGGAGGTCCGCGCCGGGAGCCCGCTGGTCCCCGGCGACCACGGCGACAGCTTCCGCAGCCGTTCGGTGGCCAACGGCGGCGGACCCGTCCAAAAGGGCCCTGGCCAGTCGTGGATCGGCCGGAACCCTCGCCAGCGCCTTGCCAAGATCGGTCGCGTGACCGTCCCGGCCCACCGCGCCGAGTTCGCGCAGCACTTCAACAGCGTCGTCCAGGGCGGCCTGTGGCGGCGCGTCGGGCAGCGCCAGGCCCCGCCCGGCGGGAGATCCCCAGCAGGCGAGAACCAGGGCCGCCCCGGTGAGATCGGCGACGGCGATCTCCGGTGTCTGATGGGCCGGGGCCGCGCCGAAGGTCTTCTGGTCGTAGCAGCGCACCACCCGCCCGGGCCCCTGCCGGGCCGCGCGTCCGGCACGTTGGTCGGCGGATGCCCGGGAACAGGAGACGTTGACCAGCCCTGTCATGCCCCGGCCCGCGTCCCGCCGGGGCTCCCGGGAGAGCCCGGAGTCGATGACCAGCCGGACCCCCGGCACGGTCAAGGAGGATTCGGCGAGCGACGTCGATACGATGATCCGCGGGCCGCCGCCGGATTTGCGACCGGAGACTGCCCGGTCCTGCTCGGCAGGACCGACCTGCCCGTGCAGCTCCAGGACTTCCGCGCGGGTCCGGCCGCGCAGCCGGCCGGCCACATAGGACACTTCCCGTGCCCCCGGGACGAACACCAGGGCATCGATATCGCGGCTTGCGGCGAGTGCCTGGGCATGGCACGCCGCAGCGGTGTCCGCCACATGGTCCAGGAAGGCACGCGTTACCCCCCGTTCATCCAGCCGGGGCACAGCAGGGGGCACCCAGTCCACCTCCAGCGGATAAAGCGCGGACGGGCAATCGACGACGGGCGCCGAGCCGCCCTCGTCTCCGGTGCTGTCACCTGTTCCGATGAGAGCAGCGAAGCGGGGTGCGTCCAGGGTGGCCGACATCGCGACAAGGACAAGGTCACCGCGAAGCTGACGCACCTCGGTGAGCAAGCCAAGGAGCAGATCGGTTTCAAGACCGCGTTCGTGCACCTCGTCCAGCACAACGGCGCTGGCGTTGTCCAGTCCCGGGTCCGCGAGCAGGCGGTTGAGCAGGATGCCGGGGGTGACGAATTCGATCAGGGTGCCCGGACCGGTCTGCCGTTCGCCGCGGACCGTATACCCCACCCGGTCCCCCACCCGGGAACCGTCAAGCGTGGCAAGGCGCCGCGCAGCCGAACGCGCGGCCACCCGGCGGGGCTGGGTGACTATGATGCGCGGCATGGTGCCAGGTCCGTCCTGCCGCTCCTTGGCTAGCGCGAGGTTGGCAAGCAACGGCGGCACAAGCGTTGTTTTACCCGTACCCGGGGGCGCTTGCACCACGGCGGTGGCACCGGAACCTCCGGCACGCAACACGTCAGCCAGCTCGCCGAGCGACTGCGCGAATACGAGGCCGGACCCAATGACCGACAGGTCGAAGGGCACGAAAGCAGAGGTCGGTGGCACGGCCGGAGAAGTCACGCCTCCATTGTGCCTACAAACCGTGCGCGTCGCGTCCGTGAGGATGCGCGCGCGTGTCCTTCGACTCCCGCGAAACCGTATCTGACGGGCCTATGCTAAGACATGGCAAGCTCCGAGACACTCGAGGTGGAACGAAAATACGAGGCTGCAGAAGACGACGAACTGCCGGCCCTGGACGCGCTGGCGGGAGTGGACCGCGTTGGTCCGCCGGAGGAGGAGTCCCTTGAGGCCGTCTACTTTGATACCGCGGGGCTGGCGCTGGCTTCCCGCCGGATCACCCTGCGCCGGCGGACCGGGGGCCACGATGCCGGATGGCATTTAAAACTCCCTGTGGCCGCAGGTGAGCGGCGGGAGATCTCGGCGCCCCTCGGCAAGAAGCCGGAGTCAGTGCCCCGGCGTCTTCTGCAGCTAGTGCGGGTCCACACGAGAGACCATGACCTGATTCCCGTGGCCCGGCTAAAGACCCGGCGAACTGTCCGGCGCCTCTTTGCGGCCGACGGCAGAACATTGGCGGAATTCAGCGATGATCGCGTGGACTCCCTCAACCTGCTGGAGCCCCCGGCCCACGCCACTTGGCGGGAATGGGAACTCGAACTCAATGACGGTCCCAAGGGGTTGCTCAAGTCCGCCGACGCGCTGGTGGCCGCAACGGGCCGGCACGAACCCTCGGCATTTCCGTCAAAACTCGCCCGTAGCCTGGGCGGAATGTATCCCCCCGATCGGACGGCGGTCCCTGATCCGGATCCCCGGGGGCCTGCCTCGGCAGTCCTCTTGTCCTACCTGCATCAGCAGGTTGAGGCACTGAAGAAACATGACCCCGGAGTCCGGACGGCCGCGGTGGACGCCGTTCACCAGCTGCGGGTGGCAGCACGGCGGATCCGTTCCGCACTGGCTACTTTCCAGAAGTTTGCCGACGGGTCCGCTGCCCGCTCGCTGCGTTCGGATCTCCAGTGGCTCGCCAGCACCGTGGGTGAGTCCCGCGACAATGAGGTGATCTCCTCGCGGCTGATGGAACTGGTCGGCGCCGAACCGGCGGAGCTGGTGATGGGGCAGGTGACGCAGCAGATCGAAGATCACCTCGGGGTGGTGGCGAAGAGCGCGCGGGCCAAGGCCAGCACAGCGATGAACAGTGCACGCTACTTCCGCTTGCTCGATGCGCTGGATGACTTCCTGGCCAACCCGCCGCTGACGGAGACCGCCGGCGGGGAAGCCCTGCCGACGGTAGGCCGTCTGCTCTCGAAGGAACGTAAAAAGCTCAAGAAGCAGGTCGCTGCCCTCGACCTCGATACCGTGGATCAGGCCCTGGATCTCGAACTGCACGATGTCCGTAAGCGGGCCAAGCGCCTGCGCTACGCCGCGGAAGCGTCGGCACCTGTATTCGGCAAGCGGGCAACAGCCCTGGCCCGGGCCGCCGAGGAGATTCAAGAGATTTTAGGCGAGCACCATGACAGCGTCGTCACCCGGGACCTTCTGCGCCGGCTGGCCACCGACAACCCTGGCGCCAACGCCTTCACCTACGGGCGGCTGCACGCCCTGGAACAACAGACCGGCGATGAATCTCGCAAACGGTTCTTCCGGACCTGGCGTACCTCGGCACCCCGGCCCCTCCGCTGGAAATGACACCCGGGCTCCGGACGCTGACTGCAACCCGCGCTGGTCAGCCCTGCTGGAGGTCGGCGTGGTGTACTGCAGCGACGTTGGGGTGGGCACGCAGCCGGTAGCGCAAGGCGTTGTCTCCGTACGTTTCCAGGATTGGGCTGTTCGTAGGATCAACCGAGAGGCCGCGGGCTCGGGCCTGGAAGTCAGGATTCACCGCGAGCTGAGGCATTGTGGCGTCCAACGCCGGATTGAAAAAGAAAGGCAGGGACACGCGGTCGGTGCCGCGCAGGGGTGAGATCACGCGGTGCAGCGTCGCCTTAAGGTATCCGTTGGTTGCCAGTTCGAGCATCTCGCCAATATTTACGACGAATGTCCCCGGGACCTGCGGGGCGTCGATCCATTGACCCTGGTACTCCACCTGCAGTCCTCCCTTGCCGGGCTCCACGAGCAGCAGCGTCAAGACTCCGCCGTCGCGGTGGGAGCCCACCCCCTGCTTGGGTTCCGGATCGGACTCCCCCGGATACCGCACGATCTTGAGCAGGGGGAAGGCCCGGGCGGCAAAAGCGGCGTCGAAGGTATCTTCGGGCGCACCGAGGGAAACCGCCAGGGCACGCAGGAGGGCCAGTGAGATGGCGCTGAGCCTCTCGGTCCATTCCGAGACGATGTCCCGCATTTCGGGGAGCGCGTCCGGCCAGAGGTTGGGTCCCTCGAGGCGCCAGTAGTCGGCGACGCCGGGTCCCGGCTTGAGCGCCGCACGCTCGACGCCGATATCAATCTGTTCGCGCCAGTCAACGGCGCCGTCGGTCAGCTCGCCGCCCACCCGGGTGTAGCCGCGGAATTGCGGACTGTTAACGTTTTCGACAGCGAGCTTTTGCTCGTCGGGAAGTTCGAAGAAGCGCCGCGACACGTCGAGCATGGCATCTGTAAGCTCCTGGGGAACACCGTGTCCGGACAGGTAGAGGAACCCGACCTCGTGCATGGCGTTGCGGAGTTCGTTCCGGAACTGCGAGGCCTCCTCCGGGCCTGCGGTCAAACGGGAGAAGTCCAGGACGGGCAATGATTCGAGTGGCACCTAAATAGTCCTTTTCAATTAACCAGGCAAGCTTGGGACCGAATATTCTCCAATGTTACGGACCGGTCATCACCCGGCGGCATTTCCATGTCGAAATAAGTCATCCGGCAAAGGCGCGGGCGGCTCCAGCCGGCGCGCGGGCCCACCCTCGTGGCGGTGCTTACCCGGTGGCGGTGTTGCACAGGTTTTACCCAACGTTTACGTCCCGCACCTTGCTGTGGCACGGCCGCTTCAACAGACTCGTTATATCGCGAACCGATTGAGGTGGGGTTTGGTCGAGGGAGTGCGACGGGGGCGCAGCGATGCGTTCCTGTCTGGTCCGCGGATCGATGCCGGGTCGGACCCGGAAAACCGGAAGGGTTGTCATGGCCGGCATGTTTGAAGTGTTTCTCGATGAGAAGTCCCATTTTCGGTTCCGGCTCAGGGCGCCGGACGGGATGGTGCTGGCCGTGTCAGCGGCGTTCAGCGACAAGGCCGCGGCCGTCACGGGCATCGCCGCCGTGCGCGAGTGCGCCGGCATGGGGCTCATCACCGATCTTTGCGGGGAAGGACGTGCGCAAAGCGGGTCTGCTGAATCGGTCCGCTCCGCCGGTCCCCTGCCGGTCCGTCAGAACTGGCACCGGCGGCCGGATACTTTTCACACCCGCGCCGCGACAATCCGGCGGGCGGCATCAGCAGCGAGGTGGTCCGGGGCCGCCTAGGACCTGCCGGCGCACCGGCAGGTCTACGGGACCGCGCCGTTCTCGGACCACTTGAGGACCCGCAGCGCCCGGAAGGTGTTCCACCGGCTGGGGTGGCCGTCGCCATCCTCCAGCTCGAAATGGATCTGCCCTGGATGGGTATTCTCCAGCAGCCAGGTGCCGTCCGGCCGCCGTTTGGAGCGAAGCAGCTCGATTGCCTCGGCCAGCCGCGGATCGGGCGGGTCCCCAGCGGACCGGAAGTAATCGAGGGCCCGCAGCACGTCGTAGTGCCATCGGTTCGGGTAGCTGAACTCCAGCCAGTGGGGGTCAATAATCTCCGCCGCGCTCTTGCGCCGAAAGAGCCGCCGTTCGAGCAGATACTCCTCAGCGCGGCGGCGGGCCGCCGCGGATTCGGCGGAACCGCCTGTTGCCTGTTCCTGCGCTAGCAACCCCTCAAGCACGTTCAGCGTGGTCGCTGCCGACGAGACCACCGCGCCGTACTCCGCCCAGCAGTTCCACCCGCCGTCGTCAAGCTGGTCTCCGAGCAGCCGCGCGACCACGCCCTCCACGCCCTGACCGAAGTAGGCGCCGAGCGCCGTAACCATGCCGTTGATGCAGGGCTCGACCTCGCCGCTGAAATAAGGTTGTCCGCCTTCCTCCCAGCGGCAGTTGTCCCGCACGAGCGCAGCGGTGGTGCGCATCTGCGGACTCCCGGGGTCGGCCCCGAAGTCGCGCAACTGCAGGAGGCAATAGGTGGTGGCTGTCCAGGGCTGGCTGCCGTCGTTGCGGGGTCCGGCGTCGGGGCCTTCCCGGAGCGCAGGAGAGTAGGCACCCCCGGCCCACTGGCCGTCTTCCCCGCGCAACGCCAGCAGCCGGGCCCCCCAGCCCTCTGTGACCACGCGTGCGCGCTCCGCCGCGACCACGTCGCCTGATGCGCCGGCCAGGTCACGTAGCACCTGCCAGCGAAGCGCGGGATCAGAATCGAGCAGCCAGTCCACAACCCTCATGCGCCGATTGTAGAACCTGAGCCGATTTCGTCACAGGGCTTCAGGGGCCTCCGACGCCGTCCCCGGCTGTTGCCTCCGGTCAGCCTTCGCAATCGATGCAATAGGCGTGGCCGTCTTTTTCTCGGGCGATCTGTGAGCGGTGCCGGACCAGGAAACAGGAGTAGCAGGTGAACTCGTCCTCTGCCTGCGGGATGACCTGAACGATCAGTTCCTCGGCAACGAATTCTCCGCCCGGGGCGATAGAACCGTCCAGCGAATCGGCCTCGTCCAGGTCACGCACAACACTGCGGGCGTCTGGTGCGTTCTCGGACTGCAGCGCCTCCAAGGACCTGTCCTGCGATTCCTTGACGTCGGAGCGTACTTCATCGTAATCGGTTGCCACTGGGGTGTATCTCTCTTCTTCGATTTGCTACGGGATAGACATCAACCGACGGGACTGCTCCGGTATTCCCTGCGCCGCGGGACCCATGGGGCCGCACCCCGGGGCAGGACCCCGGCTGGCCGTAAAACAGGCAGCTTAAGCCGGATTCAATTTGTACAGTCGTTGGATTAGCGTTATGTTTCTGGGAGTTTCTTTGGGGGGGAAATTATGAACAAAGCGCAGAGACGCGCTCATGTCGAGCCGCCTTGCCGTGAATGCGGCTCGAGGGTGATTCCGATCTGGAAAGACGTACGTGCAGCAACCTCCAGCCAACCGGACTGGAGGGTAAGCTCCCGGCAATGCAGCCGTCAGGCCTGCGGCCTCAGCGACTCCCGGAACTGGTGCGGGCCGGAACAGTCCTTGGTCGTCAAACCGCCCGGCCCTGGTATGTCGGAGCAATTGCAGAATTGATTGTACTCCTCGTAGCCGATGCTGCGGCCGGCCCGGCAAGCAGCGCAGAAAAGGGCCGCGAAGTGGTCGCCTGTTGGCAGGACGTCACTGGAGGGACGCCGTGAGGCGCGCCAGGTTATCTAACGCCTTTTGCGAGACGGGCCGCCGGGTCCAGTCCGTGAGTTGCAGTTCGCGGCTGTTGGCCCGGTATCCGTCTTCTATTTCGCGGACGGCGTCCACGAACGTCCTGCCGTGGACGAGTACCGATACTTCCATGTTGAGGGTGAAGGAGCGGATGTCCATGTTGCTGGACCCAATGACGGCCACCTCCTCATCGATAGTGAAGTGCTTGGAATGCAGCACCTTCGGGGCACGGTAGAGGTAGATCCTGACGCCGGCCCTGAGCAGCGCCTCGTAGTAGGAACGCTGCGCGTGGTAGACCATGCTCTGGTCCCCCACTTCGGAGACGAAGAGCTCCACGCTGAGCCCCCGCGCGGCGGCTGTGACAATGGCCATCAGGATGGATTCCTCCGGAACGAAATAGGGACTGGTGATACTAATCCGTCGTTCAGCCTTGTGGATGAGCGTGGCGTACAGCTTGAGATTATTGTCATTGTCGAAGCTGGGACCGCTGGGGAGCACCTGGGCATCTATGACCGCCGGACCCTGGCCGGCGACGGCGGCGCTTGAATCCAGCGACAGCAGTACGTCCGTCTCGCTGTACCAGTCCGTTGCAAACACCGCGTCGAGCTCGCGGACTACGGGGCCCTCCGCGCGCATCATCAGCTCGTGCCATTGGAGGCCGCGCTTTAGGTTGCTTTTCTTGTTGTAGCTGGCGTCGATGAGGTTCTGGGACCCGGTGAACCCGACGCGGCCGTCGATAACAACGATTTTCCGGTGATTGCGCAGGTCCGGCCTCTGCCACTGCCCCCGGAACGGCCGCAGGGGCAGCATCGGGTGGTATTCGGCTCCGATGTCCTGGAGATAGCTTGAGGTTTCCTTCCGGCCCGGAAACATCAGCCCGGCGAGATCATCGGACAGCACCCGAACGGCCACGCTGCGTGCGGCGGCTCGCGCCAGAGCTTGGAAAAACGGGAGCGTGGTTGGATCAAGCACCAGGATGTAGAACTCCACGTGCACGTACTCCCTGGCCATATCGACGTCCGCGATCATGGCATCGAAGGCCCCGTTGTAGTCAGGCAATAGTTCGGCGCTGTTGCCCTGGACCATGGGCAGCGCCCCCAGATTGTTGTTCAACGCGACCGCCGAATGCAGCCACTCCGGCCAGTCGTGGCCACTGCTGACTACCGGGCTTCCCGCCGTCCGGGAAAGGACCAGAGCATTGACCTCCCGTTGTTTGTCCTTGCGGCTCTTGGGCAGTTTGGCGTACCCGACGAAAAAGAATGTGATGGCGCCGAGTAGCGGGATGAAAATAATGGCGAGAATCCAAGCGATGGCGGAAGAAGGACGGCGGTTTACCGAGACGAGGACGGCTGCCGCCGCCACGAGGAAGACATGGGCCGCCAGCAGCAGGGCAGCGATCGTTTCCGGGTGCCGAAGAAACTCTCCCACCGCTACGCCGGTCTCTTTCCGCCGGGAACGACGCAGGCGCCCCGGTTTGGCTGGACCACCGGCGCGTTCAGACGAGCACCCGGCTCTTGATTTTTCCGAATTCTTCCGCGCTAATGGTTCCCGCGTCCAGAAGTGCCTTCGCCCTCGAGATCTCCTCGGTTGGGCTCGGTGTCGTGGCCCTGCGGATATCCGCAGTGGCGGCCTCCTGGTCCCGCCGGGCCCGTTCCATGGAGCGCTCCGCCATGCCGTCACCCCGGGTGATCACATAGACCAGCAGGCTTAGAAGGGGCAGGAATGCCAGGAAAAAGATCCACACCGCTTTGCGCCACCCGTTCAGACCGTGGTCCCGGAAGAGGTCGCCGACTACGGCAAACAGGCCGAACAGGAAAGCCATGAGAATAGCCGCCGTTAAGAACCACCAGAAGATATCCCACACATTCGCCCAGTAGCTCATGCGGTCCTGCTTTCCATTGGGGTGGCGTATTCAGTGTTCGGCCGACATCCGCCGTCCACCTCACCCGCAGCGGATGAATTGGATGAAACTGGCAGCCGGGACAACTGGTGCAACGGGCTTTAGACGATCCCCCGTTCCGCCGCCGTTTTCAGGGCATCGCGACGCCCCGCTGCGCCGAGTTTGCGGTAAATAGACCGCTCATGCGTTTTGACCGTGTTCACGGAGATGTACAGCGCTTCGGCAATTTCGGCCGCCGTCATGACGGAGCGCATGTATGCCAGAACTTCCCGTTCACGGTCCGTGAGGCTCCAATAGGAACGGTTCCGGAGGGGTTGGTGGGCTTGTGCATGGCGTGCCATCCGCGCTGCAATGAACGCTTCGTGGGCGGTGCCCCAAACAGCGTGCCGGATCAACAGCTCCGCCAGCTCGTCACTCCGCTCGGCGAATGGCAGAAGGATTGCCTGGGGTTCGGCCCGATGGGCAGCATGCTCAATCCGCTCGTGAACCAGCGCCTGGTCCCCGTTCCCGTGGGCAAGGAGCGCCTCCGTCAAGCTCAAGCTCGCGTCGATATACCGATTGCGACGCCGGTCAGTCACAGCCTGGATGCAGCGTTGGGCGGCACCGGCGTCGCCGGCTCGACGCAGGAGTTCAGCCAGGAGTGCGTCCACCAGGGGTGAATGTCCACCGGCGCCCAGAGGCTGGATAATCGCCAAAGCGCCGGCCACGTCACCCCCGGCTTCGGCGATCTTCGCTTTCGCGACGGTGTGGAAGGCGTGCCAGGACCCGCCGAAGAGCCCCCGATCGTGGTGGGCTTCCAATGCCGCGGTGGACTCCGCAAGATGGGTTTGATCCCCTAGGGCGCAATCAACCAGGACCCTGTAGACGACGCCCAAAGGCGCTATCGGGAAGTCTGTGCCTCCCAGCCGCTGGGCCTTGGCCAGGTGAGCCCGCGCACCCTTTAGCTCGTCCCTCCAATAAAACACGATTCCGCGGGCCAGCCAGGCAGCCGCCATGTGCTCCTGTGAGCCCAGCCCGTCCGCGATCTCGAGCGCCTGCGTCGCTTCGTCGTCGGCGACGGTCAAATCACCGGCCGCCACGCAAGCCAGGGCAAGGTCTCCCTTGGAGCCGGCTTTCAGAGCCTCCAGGCGTCTTTCGGCGCCTGCTGCCGCACCGGACTGCAGCAGGACGGTGGCCTGGTCCGCCACCCGGTGCAACCGGAATTCGGCCTGGGCTGCGAGGAATAGTCCGGTGGAACCGGTGGTATGGCCATCCGATGCGACCTCGGCAGGTGAACCGACGTCGGCAGCCGGGAGGCGCAGACGGCTATTTCCATCGGCTGTGGCGGGCTCGAAAAGCGCCCGGCACTGATCAAGTATCCTGCGGCGAACCGAATCCAGCGTGGAGGTGCGCGCCAGAGCGGAGCGGGTGAGTTCCGAGGCGGCAGGCTGGTCGCCGTCCAGGGTGCGGCACACCGACCTGATCATCAATACTTCGGGGTCTTCGCACCATGGGGCCGGCAGGTCCCGGCACGTCTTCTCGAGGGTCTCCGCGCCATTCTGCAGCAAAAATGCAAGCCAGTGCCGTCCGAGCGACTCGACAGCTACCGCCGGAGCACGCCCCTGCCGCGCCTGCGTCAGGCATTCCGTCACGTCGGCGTCCTCATAGTGGCGTGCGGCCACGCTGTGCAGGTCTTCGGCGAGAAGCGGGTCTCTCCGCTCCAGTATCCGCCTGCACTGCGCCGCAAATAGGCCATGCCAGCGGTAAAGGGATTCACCGTCTTGGTGCTCGTGCTCCTCGATGAAAAGACCGTCGCGAAGGCAAGCTTCCAGCCGCATGCCTCCGTCGGGCCCGTCCTGCAGTTCGACGGCGAGCCCCCGGCCCAGCCGATCGCATGTGGTGGCTCGAAGGATGAAGTCCGCCAGGGACGGGTCCAATGGGTCAAGGAACCTCCTCAGCGATGTAATCGGCAAGACGCAGGTGGTCCGCTGTGAAGCTGGGGATCAGACCGGGCAGGTTGCTTACCGGCGATAGGGAGGTCAGACCTGCCTGGACGGCGACCGGCCAACCGGCAGTCATCCTCCAGAGGGATCCGGCCTCGACGTCGTCATCCTGTCCCCGGGCGCGGGCCAGCATCGCGACCTCCGCGCGGGTGAATGCGAGCTCGGCGCCGCCAACTTCCCCGAGGCCTTCCCCATACCGGAGCTTCTCCAACTGGATAGCGGGGCGGCCCCGCCCGGAGAGAACCAGCCGCAACGCCGGCGGCGCGGAGGCTGCGAGCACCCCGACGATTCCGCTGGAAAGTCCGGGTCCGGCAAGGTGGACATCATCGATGACCAGCACCACCGGCTCGGTGAGTTGCTCAAGGGCGCCGAGCAAGAGGTCATAGGACGCCGCCCGGTCGAGGGCGAGATTCTGGTTCAGGGCCAGCAGGGCATCGTTGCCCGGCAACGGCAGCGGGCTTGCTGCGGCCTGGATCGCCTCAACGACTCCATGAAAGAGCCGGGCTGGTTGGGTGTCGAACCGGTCCAGCGCTAACCACCCGCATGGCAGATCGCTGTTGCGCACCCAATCACCCAGCAGCGTGGACTTGCCGTAGCCGGCTGGCGCCGCAACGACGGTGACCCTGTGGGAATCCGTGGCAGCGGTTACAGCGTCTTCGAGGCGCGGGCGTTCCAGCACCCCCTGGGCGCGCAGGGGCGGCCGGATCCTAGACCGCGGACCATGGACCCCTGCGGAGATCTTCGGCTGTACCACGGCATTTATCGTAGGGATGCGCACGTCGGCCGGACAGTGCCATTTGGTCCTTGTGGCAGCGTCACATCACGACGGGAGACCGCTTTCGGCTACCGCCGCCGCGAACCGTGCGGAGCCTGGAAACGGCGGTAACATCAGGCATGGCCGCTATGCAGGAGAGCCGGAAAGCTCCGGTATTTGTCCGTCAGCTCAATAGGACCGCCCGGCGCCACGTCGTCATAGTTACGGTCCTGCGGCTCGTCGCCTTTCTGGCACTGATCCTTTGGTTTTACAGCACCCTGCCGGTGAAGGGTTTCAACGACGAAAACCCCGCTGCGGCATGGATCCGCCTTATGGGTGTCCTGCTCGTGTTTCTCAGCGCCTTGGCCCTTCAACTGCGCATGATCATCAGCGCAGAAGTACCCCAGGTCCGTGCGGCCGAAGCCGTCGTGGAGACCACCCTGATGTTTCTATGTCTGTTCGCCTTGCTCTACACGTCGATGTCCGCAACAGACCCATCTGCGTTCACCGAGCCTCTCAATCGGTTGGACGCCCTGTATTTCACGACCGTCACGTTCGCTACCGTAGGGTACGGGGACATCACGCCCGTCAGCCAGCTCGCGCGGGCAATCGTTACGGTCCAGATGATCGCCGGACTGGGCGCCCTGGTCCTGGTTGCGAAGGTCGCCTTCTTCACGGCGCGGCGGAGTTTGCGCAAGTGACTGTCGCTTATCCGAAGATCCCGTGCCGCAAACCGCAGATCACCTCGGACGGATGGGGCGGGGATGGCACCGCGTCGGGACAATAGCACCACGCCGCCGACCGCGCTGTCCCAGTAGTCGGCGTCGCCACGAAATGCTCTGAACACTCAGACAGAGGATCCTCCGATGCCATGGACCAGAGGTGACCGGACCGGGCTGCGTGAACCGGCCAGTCAATCGGCGGCTACGTCGTGCGCCGCGCGGGCGGATTCGTACGCCGCGCGTGCGGAGGGCTCAGATGTCGCTAACTGATGACGCCGGGAGCCCGGTCCGGGCCGAGAACGAGGAAATACCTCGGCTCCGCGCCGAAATTGCCCGCCTGCAGCTCGAACGGGATGCTGCCGTGACCGGCCGCTATCCCACCGGCGCGGAAGAGAAAAAGGGGCCGGGCGCCGTTCGCCGGATTATCGCTCTTTTCCTCGTAGGGCTGACCGCCATCCTGGCTTTCGCCGCGGTGCCGGCGCTTTACCTCCGCAGCCAGGTGCTTGATACTGACCGCTACGTCGCCACTATCGCACCGTTGGCTTCGGATCCGGCCATCCAAGCGGAGATTGCCGACAGAGTCACCACCCAGATCGCCGACGCAGCAGACATCGACGGCATCACCCGGGATGCACTGGCGGAGCTTGGCAATGCCGCTCCCCGTGTCGCCGCCGCACTCACCGGGCTGGCGCCCGCTATTGCTTCGCAGACTAAAGCCCTCATCCATTCCGCCGTCTCCAAGTTCATTGCTGGCCCGGGGTTCCAGAACCTCTGGGTCCAGGTCAACCGGGTGGGGCACCAGGGGCTAGCCAACCTCGCATCGGGCGACTCGGACGGCGCCGTCAGCGTTGACCAGAGCGGCACCGTAACAGTCTCCACCCAAGAGATCATTGCCGGCGTCAAAGCTCTCCTCGTCGAACAAGGAGTGGAAATCGCTGCCAGGATTCCTGAAGTCCAGGCGCAGGTCATCATGCTGCAGTCCGCCGAACTGGGTCAGGCGGCCGGGGCCATCAGAACGCTGGACCGGACGGCACCGGTACTGGCCTGGTTGACGGTGTTCAGCGGCCTGGGTGCCATTGCGGTGGCGCCACGAGGCCGCAGGCGGCGCGCTACTTCCGATGTCGGATTGGGCATCGCCGTGGCCATGGCTGCGCTTGCCCTGGGAATTGCGGTCGGGGTCAATTATTTCCTCGGCACGATTCCGGCAACGACGGTCTCCCCCGCGGCGGCCGGGTCACTCGTGGAGGCCCTCGTCGCGCCGCTCCGGACCGGCGTGCGGTTTGTCTTTGTGGTGGCGGTGCTGATTGCGGTGGCTGCGCTGCTGAGCGGCCATTCCCGCGCTGCCCGGACCGTCAGGCTGGGGGTCGTGCGAACCGGGGACTACCTGTCCGGAAAGATGGGAACAACGAAAGCCAAACCCTGGCATCACGCGCTGGCCCGCGTCCGGCGGATCCTAGAGGGTGGTGTCACCGGCGCTGCTGTCTTGGTACTTGTCCTCTGGCCATTCCCGACGGCGGCCGTTGCGATTTGGACGGCGGTCCTTGCTGGGCTCGGGATTCTATTCATCGAACTTCTGTCCAGACCCGCCGTCGTTGAGCAGGCCGCAGACCCTCGGACGGGTGACGATGGGGACGGTCCGGCCCTTCCGCCGGCGCTCCCATAGCAAACCCAGGCAAGAAGGCCGCGGCGATGAACCTCAGCGCTTGCAGGTGCCTGTGCGCCCGGACTGGGCCGGGGTCACCGTCCCTTCTTGGATGCGCGAACTACGTGTTCAGCACGCGCTTTTTCAGCGCGGCGAATTCTTCGGCCGACAATGCCCCGTCATCCATCAGTGTCTTGGCTTGGGCGATCTGTTCAGCTTGGTTCGTTCCGGCCGCACGGCGGACGTAGTCTTCGAAATCCTCCCGGGCCACATCGCCCCGGGCTTCCTGCCGCAGGGCCATGGACTGTCCGTGGGCAATCAGATACGCCAGACCGCCGATAACGGGAAGAAAGAGCAGAGCAACCACCCAGACAGCCTTGCTCCAGCCGGGTCTGGTCGAATCAGCAAAAATGTCTTTTACGATCAGAAAAAGTACCACCAGATACGAAACATAGAGAACAAACGAAATCATCAACCAAAAGAAGTCCCAGAAATTCATGTAGTTTCCTTTCAACCACAGTGCCGGATTGGTGGCATGGACCAGGGTCACACGCCCCGCTCCGCGGGCAGGCGCCCTGATTTGACAGCTTGAGCCAAGGACGCGTGATCAGCTTCTGTTTGGTCCGCGTAGCCCCTGGCCCAGTCCGCCAGCGCCTCATCAAAGACCTCACTGCCGCCCAAGTACCCCGAAATGAAGGCGCTGTTAGCGCTTTGGGAATGGGCCCGTGCCAGCATGAAGCCGCACAAAACTCCGTAGTCCGTGGTCTCCTGGACATTCATTTCCGCCAGCGCGAAAGACCCCTTCATATCCCGGAACTGTCGAATGTAAAAGTCGCGCAGCAGGCCGTCCTCCCCCCTCACGTCCTTGATCCAGCCTAAAAACGGGTCGGACTGCGCTTGCAGGATCCGCTGCGCCCCCACCACGCGGAATCCTTGCCCGCGAGTGATCAAGTTCTGCGCGATCAGCTCCGGCGGTTGGGGCGCGCGGCCGTGGGTCTCCAAAACGGACTTTCCGGCTTCCTTGGCCTGCAGAAACAAGGGCTCTCCTGCGGGACCTTCGAAAAGGAGCACCCAGCTCCGGGTCCCCACGCTGCCAACCCCCACGATCCGCCGAGCCAAGTCCACCAGACGGTATTGACTGAGCAACAAGGACGTATCCGGCCGGAGCGTGTTCCGGTACAGCTCCACGAGGTTCTGCATAGCAGCAAAGTTCACGACCTGAGGATGACGGACTATCGGGGGCTGGTCCACAATCCGCGGCTCACCCGAGTCCGTACTCGAAGTCAGTTTGGCGAGAACCTGTTCGGATGTTCGCTGGCGGGCCTTTTTCTCCTCGGTGCGGATTCGTTTGTGTGCCGCTGTCCGTTGCGCCGCCAAATATTCCGCATCCACTTGGAAGTAGTAACGTTCCGTTGCGGTTTGGCTGTACAGGCTCTTGAGCGCTTGGCGATAGCTGCGGACGCAGGACTTTACGGCCGTCCGGCATTGCTCCTCCGTATGGGAACTGTTGCGCCCGTTCAGCCAGATGCTCGCCGCGAGACGCTTGACATCCCACTCCCACGGAGCCGGGTAGGCCTCATCAAAATCGTTCAGGTCGAAGATCACTCGCCGTTCGGGGCTGGCGAAAAGTCCGAAATTTGCGAGGTGCGCGTCCCCGCTCGCGATCAGCGTATGGCCGGTGACCGCGGCATCAGCCAGGTCGTGCGCCATGACAGCTGCGGCTCCGCGGTAGAAGGAAAACGGGGATTCCAACATCCGCCCTACGCGCACAGGAATGAGATCCGGGACGCGGCCGGTGTGCTGTCCTTCTAGGATTCCGACGGGGTCCCGTTCTGGCAAATCCAGGGCTGCGGACCTGCGGCGAGGCAGCGAATCGCGGGCCGCACGCCCAGCGGCTTGGGCCCGGGCGATCGAATCCTTGTGGGCCGCGCCCGGCAGGGTTTTCACGGTCCGCCGCCAGCGTTGAAGGGCGGCGGAGAACTCGCCCGGGGTTGGCAGAATGTTCGCGATTTCGACAGCATTTCAGCCCGCATTCCCGCATCTTCCCATAATCCGTTCCGCTCCGGAACAGGCTTCCGCCTCGAATCGTGCGCACATGTCTCATTGGAAACGTCACGGAAGCGAGGGAAGTTTCTCGGGCCCAGACGTAGGTGGGGGTTGCCTGATATCACCCCCTGCGGGTGATACATCGTCCCCGGCGGGGGCTAACGATAGGTCTACCTGCCAATGATTGGCCCGCCAGGCGAATGCGCGTCCGAAAGAGGCCTCCGTGTCGAAAAAACAACCATTAGCCGTCCCATTGTTCACGCTCGGTGTCGCCGTCGCGTTGCTCACCGGCTGCAGCACCGGCAGTCCCGCGGCGGGCACCGCAAGTGCCAGCTCCCCATCGGGCATGTCCAGCTCATCGGCCGGTACCGCCAGCTCCCCATCGGGCACCGCAAGTGCCAGCTCCCCATCGGGCATGTCCAGCTCATCGGCCGGTACCGCCAGCCCGCAGCCGACCGGGTCACCGGTCTGCCCCGCGGCCGATGCTTTTGCCGCCGCCCTGACGGGCTTCAAGGACACCCTGAGGACCGGCCCCACCCTGGATCAGGTCCGTGCCGCACGGGATCAGGTCGCCACGTCCTATGACGTGCTGATCAAGGAGGTCGGGAGTGTGGCAAAAGAACGAGTGGCCGCCGTCACCGCGGCCGAAGACGCGTTTGCCACCGCAGTCAACGACGTACCGAGCGACGCCACCCTCACCGAAGCAATCGACTCTCTGCGGGATGAAACCGCGATCGTTCAGGGCGCCCTGAGCGACCTCGCTACGGAGATTAAGTGCTAGATCCGAACTTGTCCGGAGGGGTCGCCTTCCCCAGGCCAGCACAGCGATCCGGCCCTATTGAGCCGGTCTTCAGGGCTCCAGGCTATTCCCACGGTCAATGAAGGAGGGCTCAATGGGGCAGGAACCAGCGGGACCTGGTCCGGCGCCTGTCTTACCCCGCTCCGCCATCATCCTCGTTGCCCTGGCCGGCGCGAGCGTTGCGGCTTTTGGCATCGCGGCGATGCGCGGAATTTTCACTCCCGTGTTCTTCGCCTTTGTGCTCACGCTCTGCGTTCATCCGCTGCGACGGTGGATGCAGGGCCGCGGCGTGCCCCGGGGAATCGCCACCGGAACCACCGTCGCGGCGGTCTTCGCGTTGCTCACGGGATTCGCCGCGATCCTGGTCGCCTCACTCGCGCAGTTCTCCGCGCTGTTGCCGCAGTTCGGCCCCCAGATGGCGCAGCTGGGCGCCTCCATCGCCGGGCTGCTGGAGACCGCGGGCTTCGGCCGCGATCAGACGCAAGCGGTCGTGGACGGGCTGACGCCAGTCCGCATTGTCGGGTTCCTCGGAGGCCTCCTGGGGAACGTCGTCAGCCTGGTGGGGAGCCTTGTCATCATCCTGACAATGCTCATCCTCATGGCCGTGGACGGATCCCGCATCCCTGCCCTCCTGACCCACCTGCAGTTCCACCGGCCCGTCCTGGTGGCCGCATTCAACGATTTCGCCGGTGGCGTCCGCCGGTACATGATCGCCACGACCGTTCTCGGCGTGGCCCAGGGACTCTTCAACTGGCTAGTCCTGGTTACCTTGCAGGTTCCAGGCGCCTTGCTGTGGGGACTACTGTCCTTTATCTGCAGCTTCATCCCCAACATCGGCTACTTCATCGCGATCGTCCCTCCGCTGTTTTTCGGTTTCCTCACCGGCGGATGGCCGACAGTCCTTGCCGTCATCGTCATCTACGGCGGGATCAACACCATCATTCAATCCATCATCCAGCCCAAATACGTGGGCAACGCCGTAGCGCTCAGCGAGACGATAACCTTCCTTTCCGTGTTGTTCTGGGCCGTGATCCTGGGCCCTGCCGGCGCCATCCTCGCTGTACCCCTGACCCTCCTTGTCCGGACGATCCTCCTTGACTCCGACCCATCCGTCTCCTGGTGGCGGCCTATGACCGGAGACAAAAAGGACTTGGAAGTAATCCTTAAGCACGAAGATGACGCGATCCGCGCCCGCCGGGCCCGGCGGGGACCGGGCCTGCCGGATCCCGGTAGCACCCCGAAGGCGTGAGATGCTGCCGGGGTTCCGCCCAGGGCAGGTCACCGGGACATGCTGAGCCTCGTCGTTAATCTGGTGTTGTTCTCCATTGCCGGGGCGATCAGCACTGTGCCGGTGAGCATCACCATGATGATCCTGCTCTCGCCCGATCCGCGGCGCGGAGCAGTGCCCTTCCTGACGGGCAGCATGGCCGGTTCCATTGTGATTGTCGGCCTTTCCGCCGTCGGCATGCACTATCTGCCGGCCCGGCCGGAGCTGGATCAGGATGCGTTCCTGACGTGGCTGGGTTTGATAGTCGGCGCCTTCCTGGTCGGTTATGCCGGGTACCTCTTCTGGCACCGAAGCCAGACCGACAACGCCTTGCTGGGAAAAATGAAGTCCAAGTTCAGGACCGCCCGTCCGTGGGAATTCGTCGTCCTGGGCGTGGGGCTCAATCTGCGCCCTAAGGCGATCGTGCTGGCAGTGACGGCCGGCGCCCTGATCAGTGTCAGGGACCTGCCGTTACTCGAGGGAACCCTGTTTGTCGTGGCTTTCGCAGCCGTGACCCAATCCGCCGTCGTCGTGCCGATCGCCGTCTGGATGCACTCCCCGGGCCGGGCTGAGGCGCCGTTGACCGCCATTTACACGTTGCTCGAGCGCCACGGCCGGACGATTACGGCGGCCGCGACACTGATAATCGGGCTCTTCATCCTTGGTTCCACGATCGCCGGTCTCTGACCTACGCCTGCCGCGGCATCCGGCTGAACCACAGGAGCACGCTCAGACGAGCACGCTGCTCTTGATCTTGTCGAACTCGGCCGGAGTGATGGTTCCCGCATCCAGCAGCACCTTGGCTTTGGAGATCTCCTCACTGGGGCTCGCCGAGGCCACTTTCCGAAGGTGGTCATCGGCAGCCTTCGACTCCTGCCGTGCCCTCTCCAGGGACCTTATGGTCATACCCCTCCCGCGTGCAATCAGGTACACCAGCACGCTCACGAAAGGAAAGACGGCCAGCAATACGATCCACAAGGCTTTCACCCAGCCGCTCAACCGCTGGTCGCGGAAAATGTCGCCGATGACGGCGAACAGCGCATAAAGGAAGGCGAGGAAGGCGTAGACGCTAAGGAACCACCAGAAAATGTCCCAAAAGTTCGCCCAGTAACTCATGTGGTTTCCCTACCTCCCAGTGATGCGGCTCGTGAATCTGCGCGCAACCCGGGCGGCAAGGGACCAAGGAACGGCAGGGTCATCCCGGTCCGCCTGACGACTGGCCGGTACAACCAGTCTCGGCCCTGAGTCATAGGTGGTTCCTCATCCGCCCAGAGTGAATTACCGGCCGGGCGGTCCCCAAGCGCCCGCCGGTCCACTGTGTGATCGGCGGGGTGCAATGGACATCAGATCACCCTCCCCGATTTGGCCCGCAGGGTGTTAAATAGTAGTGAGTCCGCGTACGTGTATGGCGAGGTCCAGCCTCACCAGGGTTGCCGGAACTGGGCGTTTCGGCGCGGGACGGGGCCGGCGGCGCTTGAGAGCCCTCTGAGACCGGGGTTCTCTCCCCCAGCCGCCGTCGGCCCCTTCGTTCCTCGAGCCCAAAGTAGGGTGCTTGTATGAAGGTAAGTACCGTTGCTCCGGACCCGGCGCCCGGCCGCGATTTCTTTGCTGTCCGCGGTCCATGGTCTGCGCGGTGACGGCTCTGGACCTGAACGTCCGCTGGTACGCGGGGGTACGGCCCGGCCGGCGCAATGAAGCGCCGCCCATCCAAGTCCACCACGCCGCGACGAACACCGTCTTGCTCCGGCAGAACATCACCAACAACTTCGAGGCGCCTTTCCTCTACCTGCTGTTCGGCGACGAACGCGCCCTGCTCCTCGATACGGGCGCTACTGGGGATCCCGCCAGATTCCCTTTACGGGAAACCGTCGACATGCTCATGGCGGGGTGGCTGCGCGGGCATCCACGGGAGGCGTACGAGCTCGTCGTAGCCCACTCGCATGCCCACGGAGACCATGTCGCTGCCGACGGACAATTCAGCGGCCGTCCCGACACCCTGGTAGTCGGACACTCAACGGAAGAGGTCGCCGCGTTCTTCCGTCTCGACTGGCCGCGGGGCACAGCCCGCTTTGACCTCGGCGGACGGGTGCTGGAAGTGATTCCGACGCCGGGCCACCATCCTTCCGCCGTCGCCTTCTACGACCGGGACACCGGCATCCTGCTGACTGGTGACACTGTCTATCCCGGCCGGCTGTATGTGCAGGACTTTCCGGTGTTTGAACGGTCGCTGCAGGTTCTCTGCGACTTTGCTGCAGCCCGTCCGGTCACGGCAGTTCTCGGCGCCCACATCGAAATGCCGTCCCGGCCATTCCGGGACTTCCCGCTCGGCTCAACCTTTCACCCTGACGAGTCGCCTCTTCCCATGACTGCCGGGGATCTGAAGGCAATACGGGACGCTGCTGCCCGGGTTGCCGGCCGCCCCGGAGCACACCGGTTCGCCAACTTCATCATCTGGAACGGGGCGTGCCGGCGCGAGTCCGTGGCGCAGTCTCTCCGGCTGCTCCTGAACCGGGTCTACACGCGGGTGTACGCTCCGGAACTCAACCCAGGATCCGGCTCTTCCGGTTCACGCCGGGCGGAACGCCCATGACCGTCAAGAGCGCAGGCATTCTGCTGTACCGCCGCGGAACCGGCGTGGAGCTGGACGTGTGGATAGCCCATATGGGAGGACCGTTCTGGGCGCGCAAGGATGCCCGTGGCTGGTCGATTCCAAAGGGCGAATACCTCCCTGAGGAGGACCCCCTGGCCGCCGCCCGGCGCGAGTTCGCCGAGGAAACTGGTCACCCCGCACCCTCCGCCGCGTACGTCTCACTGGGGGCTTTCCGGCAGCCTTCAGGCAAGGTGATCACGGTCTTCGCGGCCGAATCGGACGTCGCACCCGAGAGTATCGTGAGCAATACGTTTCCGCTCGAATGGCCAAAGGGATCCGGCACAGTACGGGACTACCCGGAAATCGACGCCGCCGATTGGATGCCGGAGACCGAGGCCCGAATCAAGCTGGTCCGCGGGCAGTTGCCGATCCTCGACGCGCTCGTCCGGCACCTGGGAAGCCTTTCCACCTGACGGCTGGTCCCGGGCGCCTCCTTCGCTGTCGCAGGCCAGTGCCGGCCAGGCGCCGGTCGGCGGCACTACCAACCAGAGAGAGGGCTTCGATGAACGCCACTGAACCGTCCGGCCAGCGCGAACCCTCGGCCCGCCAGCGCGCGGAGAGCCTCAAGGAGCGCGTCTATATCAGCTTCACCAGCCTGGCCGTGGTGTTGGCTCTTCGCAGCCACGCGGACGAGACGACGCCCGGCGCCGCGGCGGCCACCCTCAGCATCGTGGTCGTCGGTTCCTTGTTGGGGATCTTCGTCGCCGACCTGCTGAGCCACCTCACTGTTCACGCGAAGCTTCCCAGCGGTCCCGAACTCCATCATATGATCGCCGTCAGCACCGAAGCCCTCAGCGTCCTGGTGACTCCGCTCCTGCTCCTTGCCGCGGCTGGCCTTGGGCTCTGGTCGACACTCGTGGCTCTTCAATGGTCCGTGGCCATTCTCGTTATCACGCTGTTCGTTATCGGCTACCTGGCCATCCGCCGACTCAAGCTGCCGGCCCACCACAAGGCCGTCATTGTGTTTGCTGAAGTGCTGTTGAGCTTGTTGGTTATCGGGCTCGAGCTGCTGGCCCACAACCTCTGAGCACGGCCGCAAGGAGGCCTTCAATGCGAAGCCAGGTGAGGTTGGTGGCCAGCAGGGGATCAAGCAGCACCGTCAATCGTTGGGACAGGTAGTGCCCTGACATCAGGTCCTGACCTAGGAGGCTTCTTGCTGATCGTGCTCACCGGCATTGATGGCTCGGGAAAGACGACGGCCGCCCGAGACTTGGTCCTCGCTTCGCGTCAGACCGGGGAAGGCGCCCTTTTTCTGGGAAACTATGCAGGCCGCCGTACGATGGCGCTGATCAGCGCCTCTCTGGGGGTCCGGCTGCCGCTCCGGCTGGCAGATTTCGTCGAAACGGTGGTCCGCACCTGCAATGTCCTGACTTCGCACTACCGCGCACGGAAGTTCCAGGGATTGGTGGTCATGGACAGGCACTTTCATTGCCAGCTCGCGCTGCGCAGCATGCACGGGCTTCCGCGCGGGCGTTTCCTGCCGTTTCTTATCAAAGCCCTCCCACCGCCGGACGTGGTGATCTATCTGGAGATTGACCCCCGCGAGGCACATGGCCGAGTCATCGCGCGGGGCACGGACACCGAACGCCTGGAAGATCTCGAGTCCCTGCACGGCGCGTATCAATCACTTCCAGAATTCGCCCGCATCATCAGCGTTCCGGCCACCGGCACGCCCGCCGAGGTACTCGCCCGGCTGCAGGCCGCCATCGCAGTCGTCCGCGTCAACGCAGGAGAAGGATCCGCCGCAGGAGTCCGTGCGGAAGCCAGCTCGCACAGCAGTTTCACAGGGAAGGAATATCGAAGATACAGCCGTACCAGCAAGAATGATGGCAGCTGACAGGGTTTCCCGCGGATCCAACAACGACCGCGGCGGACCGGAGCTCAGTGGAGAGCGTCCAACTGTTCGATTTAGAACCGACTAATGACGGGTTTCCCAGCATGTTGATTCTGCGCAAGCACCTACTTCCCTCCGTCCTGGCCGTCCTGCTGTTGTCAGCGACCGCCTGTACCTCCGAATCCGCGGCGGGTGCGCCGCCAAGTTCCCCGTCCGATCGTGCCGAAGCGTCCAAAGAGACAGCTCCGCGGTTGGAGCCTGCGGGTGGGGTGGATGCGGGGGCGGTGTTGGCGGCGTTTCGGGGCCGGGATATGGGGGTGCATTTGGAGGCGTTGCAGCGCATTGCCGATGATAACGGCGGGAACCGGGCGTCGGGGACGTCGGGGTATGAGGCGTCGGGCCGGTATGTGGAGGAGCAGTTGCGTGCTGCCGGGTTCACCCCGGTGCGGCAGACGTTCTCGTTCCGGGGTGAGGGGAGGAACCGGAAGCAGGTGGAGAGTTTCAACATTATTGCCGATACCGGCGGGAGCGCGGAGAACACGGTGGTGGTGGGCGGTCACCTGGATTCGGTGCCGGAGGGACCGGGCATTAACGATAACGGCTCCGGGGTCGCGGCGATCCTGGAGATTGCCCGGTGGATGAAGGAGACGGGGTTTACCCCGGCGAACCGGATCCGGTTCGCGTTCTGGGGCGGTGAGGAGGATGGCCTGTACGGGTCCCAGCACTACGTTGATGCGTTGAGTAAAGCGGAAAAGGGCCAGACCATGGCGAACCTGAACGTGGACATGATGGCGTCCCCGAACGGGGTGCGGTCGGTGCACGATGGTGACGGGTCGGAGTTTGGTGACGCGGGCCCGGCCGGGTCAAAGCAGATCGAGGAGGTGTTCCTCGGGTTCTTCCAGGCGAACTCGCTGCCGGCGGAGAGCACGGTCTTTGATGGCGGGTCCGATTACGATCCGTTCCTGCAGGCCGGTATTCCCGCCGGCGGGTTGTTCAGCGGCGATGTGGAGGAGAAGACCCGCGCCCAGGTGCAGTCCTTCGGCGGGGTCGCGGGCAAGGTCCTGGATTCCTGCTACCACCAGGCCTGCGACACGACCGGCAATATCGACGCGGACCTGCTCAAGGACATGGCCGCCGCCCTGGCCTACGCCACCGCAACCTACGCCCTGGCACCCCGGCGCTGACACCCCCGCGCAACCCGGACCTCCACCCCGGCCCCGCACCGGCGGTCCCGCGCACCATTTTCTGTCTGACCATGGCAGCGTCCGGGCCGAGCAGGTACAAATGAGTCATGACGACCTCACCCTTGGTGCTCGGCCCGATAATGCGCTACGTGGATGAGACGTCGGCCAGCATCTGGGTCGAGACCCGTGCCGCTGGCAGGGTTTCTGTACGCGCCGGAGACACGTCCTGGGAGGCCGCGACTTTTTCGGTCCACGGACACCACTACGCGTTAGTGGAGCTGGAGGGACTTGAGCCCGGGACCGTCACGCCGTACGTCGTCGAGGTCGACGGAACCGAGGCTTGGCCCGATCCCGCGTCGGGCTTCCCGCCGCCGGCCGTCGCGACGCCGCAGACGGGCAAACCGCTACGGATGGCCTTCGGCTCCTGCCGGACAAGTGTCCCGCATGATGCAGCCGGTAACCGCAGCCACGGTGTGGACTCGTTGCGCGCGTACGCCCTGCGGATGGCCTCCGGCGGTGACTTGCCGTGGCCGGACCTGATCGCTTTCCTGGGGGACCAGGTGTACGCGGACCTGACGAGCGGTCAGATGCAGGAGTTCATCCGCACCCGACGCGATATCACCGAACCTCCCGGGGAGGAATTGAAGGATTACGACGAGTACGCCCACCTCTACTATCTGGCGTGGTCCGACCCGGCCAACAGGTGGCTGCTCTCCACCCTGCCCAGCGCCATGATCTTCGACGACCACGACATCCGCGATGACTGGAACACCTCGCACAGCTGGAAGGAGAAGATGGAGGCCACGTCCTGGTGGCATGAGCGGATCGTCGCGGGGCTTGCCTCGTACTGGGTCTACCAGCATCTGGGGAACCTGTCGCCGGAGGAACGGGCGTCGGATGCCGTCTGGCAGCAGATCACGGCGCACACGGGCGACGACGAGATTGACATAAGCGCGGAACTTGACAGGTTCGCGGACCGGGCCGACCAGGACCCGCAGTCCTACCGATGGAGCTACAGCCGGGACTTCGGGGACACCCGGCTGATCGTGGTGGACTCGCGCGCCGCCCGGGACCTGGCGCCAACCCGCCGCGCCCTTGTCGATCAGGCCGAAATGGCCTGGCTCGACGACCGGTTGCGGGGCGGTTTCCGCCACGTGCTCGTGGCAACATCTCTGCCGTTTCTGCTGCCCATGGGTCTGCACTACGTCGAATCCTGGAATGAATCGTTATCCCAAGGCGCCTGGGGGAAAGGCGCAGCCCGGGTGGGCGAGAAACTGCGCCAGGCGCTGGACCTGGAACACTGGGGCGCCTTCCAGAACAGCTTCCAGGAGGTCGCGGCCATGGTGGCCGATGTTGCGGACGGCAAGCGCGGGCCTGCACCGGAAACCATCGCTTTCCTCTCCGGGGACGTGCACTACTCGTATGTATCCGAGGTGGAGCGCTCCTCGGGCAGCCGGATTGTTCAGGCCGTCTGCTCCCCCATCCGCAACCCGCTTCCCCGGCTGATGCGGTCCTTCGCGGCCGTCATGTCCTACGGCCTGGCAACGCCGGTGGGGGCCTTGGTGGCGCGCTCGGCCAAAGTCCCGGACCCGCCATTTCGTTGGTCCGGGATCAAGGGCCCCTGGTTCGACAACAACCTTGCCAACCTGGAAGTGTCGCCGGAGGGGCTGAAACTGTGGTGGCAGACGGGGGTGGTTCATGACGGAGACCACCTGCACCCGCGCCTGGAACGCGTGGCCTCCATCACGGTGTCTCCGCGGGGAACCAGGCGCTCCGGCGAGGGGCCGACGCCGTGACCACAGCGGAGCGCACGTCCGGGCGGGGCCAGCGCCCCAACCCGGACACGGACACCGTGTTGGACACCGGGTTGTTCGTTTTCAGTGGCGTGGCCGCCGTTTGGCTGGCGACCATCCTGCTTGAGGAGAGCCTGCAACGGGGCAGGTTGTGGTTCGCGATCGTCTTCTGGGCCGTCCTTGCCTATCTGGTGCTGCCCCGGCTGCACCGGATCCTGACGCGCATCTACCTCCCCGACTACTTCATCGGCCGGGCCCGGACCAGCGACGGACTGTTGGGGGACCCGGTCAACCTTGCGCTGCTCGGGACCGACAACCAGGTCCATGCCGCCATGCGACGGTCAGGCTGGACGCTCGCTGACGACGTCGACCTGGCCAGCAGCCGGCGGATCATCACCGCAACCCTCACGCGCCGAAGCTACGACGAAGCACCCGTCAGTCCGCTCTTCCTCTTCGGCCGGCAACAGGACTTCGCCTATCAGCAGGAGATCGACGGCAATCCCGGCAAACGGCACCATATCCGCTTCTGGCGCTGCCCGCCAGGATGGGTGCTCCCGGGCGGAGTCCGGGTTGATTGGCTGGCGGCCGGAACATATGACCGCGCGGTGGGGTTGTCCTTGTTCACACTCCAGATCACCCACAAAATCGAGGAGAACACCGACGACGAAAGAGATTACGTGCTGGCCTCCCTGCGGCGGGCTGTCACCGAAGCCGGCGTCGTGGTGCTCCGCGATTTCTCCACCGGCTACCACGCGCGTAACGGCGGTGGTGACACCATCTCGACGGACGGGCACCTGCCGGTGGTCGACTTGACTCGGGTCAAAGGGGCCCGCACGGACGGCCAACGCCCACGGGCCGGCAGCCGAAGCATGCGCCCGGCGCCCACGCTCTTCGGCGGTTGCCTCGTCTTCCTCCGGGGCATCGCAGCCGTCGTTCTCGCCGCGTCAATGGTGCTGGGCGACGCCTCCGCCGCTACGGCGACGACAGCCGACGAGCCGCTGCCGGCCACCGCCACCGTCATCGCGGTCTTTGGCTTCGGTGAGATGCTGCTGGCATGGCTCATCCTCCGGGGCGGAAACCGTGCCAGGGACACTGCCATGCTGCTGAGCGTTGTCGCTATTACCGCACAGGCCGCAGCGGTGCTGAACGGCGGCCCCAGTGTCACCTTCGAGACGAACCTTGTCGGACTCTCCCTGGACATCCTCCTGATTATCGCCCTTTCCAGCCAGCGGTCCCGCACCTATGCCCGGAGTTCCGGTCCGGGGTCATCTACGCCGGACCGGGCGTGACGGGCGGCAGTGCACCGCCGTCCGGGATGGCCGGAAAATACCGTGACAGAAGTGTGCCGCCGGCAACCAGCTTCCTCAGCTCAGCCAGGCCGCCCTGGACAGCACCAGCGGCACGGGCCTGAACCAGCACGTTTCCAAGGGCAGTGGCTTCGACCGGCCCGGCGACGACGGGCCTGCCGGTGGCATCGGCGGTGAGCTGGCACAGCACCCCGTTCTGCGACCCGCCACCGACAATGTGGATGACGGCGATGGCCCGGCCGGTGAGACGTTCGGCGTCGTTGATGGTCCTGGCATAACCGGCCGCGAGGCTGTCCAGGACGCAGCGGACGACCGCTCCGGGCTCGTCCGGTAGGACTGCACCGTTTTCGCGGGCTGCGGCGCGGATCCGCTCGGGCATGTTGCCGGGGGCGGTGAATGCCGGGTCATCGGCGTTGACCTGCGGTCCGCCGGCCGGCAACGCTGCTGCGCTGTCCAGCAGGGCACCCAGTGACTCCGTACGGCCCTGGGCCGACCAGGCCCGCTGGCATTCGCTGAGCAGCCAGAGTCCGCCGACGTTGCGCAGGTACCGGACGGTGCCGTCGACGCCGCGTTCGTTGGTGAAGTTCGCCAGCCGGCTCGCCTCGGTGAGAACCGGGTGTTGCAGTTCCACGCCCACCAGCGACCACGTGCCGGACGAGATGTAGGCGAAGTCCTCCGTCTGCGTCGGCACTGCCACAACGGCCGAGGCTGTGTCGTGCGAGCCGACGGCGACCACCTTGGTCTCCGCCGGCAAACCCAGCTGCGATGCCAGGGCCGGCAGCAGCCTGCCCAGGGATTCACCGGGCTGAATCAGCGGCGGGAACAGATTCCGGGGCAAACCAAGTGCGGTACGGAACTCCATGGCCCACTCCCCTGTGACGGCGTCGAGGAGCCCTGTCGTGGAGGCGTTCGTGACCTCCGTGCGGCGTTGTCCGGTGAGGAAGAACCCGATCAGGTCCGGAATGAGCAGGGCCTGGACATTGGAGACATCCGCGTCGCTGGCGAGCTGGTAGATCGTGTTGAAGGACAGAAACTGCAGCCCCGTGGTCGCGTAGAGGCGTGCAGGGTCCAGCCGGTGGTGGACCGCAGCAACAGCGTCCCGGCTCCGGTCGTCCCGGTAGCTGAACGGCTGTGCTGCCAGCTGGCCTGCAGCATCCACCCGGCCGTAGTCCACGGCCCAGGTGTCAATCCCCAGGCTCACGATCCGGTCCCCGCGTTGCGCCGCGGCTGCCGCGGCAGCCGCCAACCCGGTGAGCACCTCCGTGAACAGTGCGGCGAAGTCCCAGCGCAGGCCGCCGTCGGACTCCACCACTGCGTTGGGGAACCGGTGGACTGTTTCCAGAACAACTCCCGCGTTCCCCTCCTGTTGTGTGATCCGGCCTAGGATGACGCGGCCGGAGGAGGCGCCAATGTCGACGGCCGCGAACACGCTGCCGGTGTTCGACGCTACGCTCTCCGAAGGCGCAGCGGTCATCGGAGGAAGGCGGTGGCAACGCCCGCGTCCACCGGGATATGCAGCCCGGTGGTGTGCGAGAGTTCGTTGCCGGTAAGCACGGCGACGGCGTTGGCCACATTCTCCGGCAGGACTTCGCGCTTGAGCAGGGTGCGCTGGGCGTAGTACTTGCCGAGGTCCTGTTCGTCCACACCGTAGACAGCGGCGCGTTTGGCTCCCCAGCCGCCGGCGAAGATCCCGGACCCGCGCACCACACCGTCGGGGTTGATCCCGTTGACCCGGATGCCGTGCCCGCCCAGTTCGGCGGCGAGGAGCCGGACCTGGTGGGCCTGGTCGGCTTTGGTGGCGGAGTAGGCGATGTTGTTGGGGCCGGCGAAGACGGAGTTTTTCGAGGAGATGTACACGATGTCCCCGCCCATGCCTTGGTCGATGAGAACTTTGGCAGCCGCCTTGGAGACCAGGAACGAGCCTTTGGCCATGACGTCGTGCTGCAGGTCCCAGTCCTGCTCGGTGGTTTCCAGGAGCGGTTTGGAGATGGAGAGTCCCGCGTTGTTGACCACGAGGTCGAGCCCGCCGAAGGCCAGGACCGCCGCGTTCACCGCGGACACCACCTGGGCCTCGTCAGTGACATCGGCCTGGACGCCGATGGCAACGTCGGTGTCCCCCAGCACTGCCGCGGCGGCCCGGGCGTTGTCCAGGTTCAGGTCCGCGATGACGACGCAGGCGCCCTCTGCGGCCAGACGGGTGGCGATGGCTTTGCCGATGCCCGACGCCGCCCCGGTCACCAGCGCGATGCGGGTGGCGTGGGACTTCGGTTGGGGCATCCTGGCCAGCTTGGCTTCCTCCAGCGCCCAGTACTCGATCCGGAACTTCTCGGCTTCCTCGATCGGGGCGTAGCGGGAGATGGCCTCGGCACCGCGCATGACGTTGATGGCGTTGAGGTAGTACTCCCCTGCCACCCGGGCGGTTTGCTTGTCCTTGCCGTAGGAAAACATCCCCACGCCGGGAATCAGCACAATCGCCGGGTCCGCGCCCCGCAGGGCGGGGCTGGCGGCATCCGCGTGGCGGCGGTAGTAGGCCTGGTAGTCCGCACGGTAGGCGGCGTGCAGTTCCCGCAGGCGGCTGAGCGATTCCTCGAGTGAGGCGTCTGCGGGCAGATTTAGGACCAGGGGTTTGACCTTGGTGCGCAGGAAATGGTCGGGGCAGGAGGTGCCCAAGGCACCGAGGCGGGGGTGTTCGGCCCGTTCGAGGAAGTCCAGGACGGCGGCGTCGTCGGTGAAATGCCCGATCACCGGTTTGTCGGTGGAGGCCAGGCCGCGAATTACCGGTGCCAGGGCGGACGCTTTGGCGGAGCGCTCGGCTTCCGGCAGGGCGGCATATCCCGGAAGTTTCGGGCCGAAGGGGTCGGGCCGGCCGTGTTCGGCAATGTACTTTTCGGCTTGCTCGATGATCCACAGCGAGTTCGTTTCCGCGTCCTCGCTGGTGGCGCCCCATGCGGTGGTGCCGTGGCCGCCAAGGATGGTGCCGATGGCTTCCGGGTTGGCGTCTTTGATGGCGGCGATGTCCAGGCCCAGTTGGAAACCTGGGCGGCGCCACGGCACCCAGGCGACTTTGCCGCCGAAGATTTCTTGGGTGAGGGCTTCCCCGTCGGCGGCCGTGGCGATCGCGATTCCCGCGTCCGGATGGAGATGGTCCACGTGGGCGGCGTCCACCAGAGCGTGCATGGCGGTATCGATTGAGGGGGCGGCGCCCCCTCTGCCGTGCAGGCAATAGTCAAAAGCCGCCACCATCTCGTCTTCACGTTCGACTCCGGGGTAGACATCCTTCAGCGCCTGCAGCCGGTCCAGGCGGAGGACTGCCAGGCCGTCAGCGGTGAGGGTGCCCAGGTCCCCGCCGGAGCCTTTGACCCAGAGGAGCTGGACGTCTTGTCCGGTGACCGGGTCCTTGTCAGTGCCTTTGGCGGAGGTGTTTCCGCCGGCGAAATTGGTGTTCCGCTTGTCGGCGCCGAGGCGGTGGGAACGGGCTACCAGCTGGTCAACAGTGGATTTTGCCATGGTCTAGGCTCCCCATCCGGCCTGGTGGCCGCCTTGGCGGTCGGTATTGATCTTTTTCTGATATCCGCTGGCGGCAAATGCCGCCAGCGGATCGGCGGGAAGGCCCCGCGATTCGCGCCATTGTGCCAGTCCGGGGCGTACATCGGTGTAGAACGCGTCCATCAGCACCGCGTTCGCCGCGAGGACATCCTCCGCGTTCTGTGCCGCCTCAAGGGCTGCCGTGTCAACGAGCAGGGCCCGTGCCGTCATCTCCTGGACGTTGAGGACGGAGCGGATCTGCCCGGGGATTTTCCCTTCGATGTTGTGGCACTGGTCCAGCATGAACGCCACCCCGGCGGCCGGCTCCAGGCCGCCGCCGCGGACCACTTCGTGCATGATGCGGAACAGCTGGAACGGATCCGCAGCGCCCACAATGAGGTCGTCATCGGCGTAGAAGCGGGAGTTGAAATCGAAGGAACCCAGTTTCCCCAGCCGCAGGAGCTGCGCGACGATGAATTCGATATTGGTTCCCGGTGCGTGGTGCCCAGTGTCCAGGCAGACCTTGGCTTTCTCACCCAGGGCAACGCAATGCACGTAGGACGTACCCCAGTCCGGCACGTCGGTGTGGTAAAACGCCGGTTCGAAGAACTTGTATTCCAGCACCATCCGCTGGTCCTCGCCGAGGCGGTCGTAGACTTTGCGCAGGGATTCGGCCAGCCAGTCCTGGCGGGCCCGCAGGTTGCCTTGACCAGGGTAGTTGGTGCCGTCCGCCAGCCAGATCTTCAAGTCCTGCGAGCCGGTAAGGTTCATCACCTCCAGGCACTCGTACATGTGGTCCACGGCCTTCCGGCGCACGGCTGGGTCACTGTGGGTGAGGCTGCCGAACTTATAGTCGTCGTCCTGAAAGGTGTTGCTGTTGATTGTTCCGAGTTTGACCCCCAGTCCCTCGGCAAATGATGCCAGGGCACCGAAGTCATCAACCTTGTCCCAGGGGATGTGCAGCGCCACCGACGGCGCCAGACCGGTCAGGGCGTTGACCTGGGCTGCGTCGGCGAGCTTCTCTTCGACGGACCGTGGGGTCCCCGGCGTGGCGAAGACCTTGAACCGGGTACCGGAGTTGCCAAACGCCCAGGAGGGCAGCTCAATGCTTTGGTGTTCGAGGGTGGTGAGCACGTTCGTTGGAATGGACACGTCAGTCTCCTAGGGACTTGGACCGGGTGAGGGCGGGTGCGGCGGCCAGCTGGTCCTCAAGGTTGAAAACTTCGGTCAGGTGGAGGAACCCCTCATCCGGGGCGCCATTGAGGTCTTCGAAGAAGCCGGACATCTCCGCTTGCCAGCGGGCGTTGACATCCGTGGCAGCCATCCGGGCCTGCGCCTGGGCAAGGTCATCGGTTTCGAAGTAACCGATGAGCAGCCCGTCGGGGCGAAGGAAGAGCGAGTAGTTGTTCCAGCCGGAGGATTTCAGGGCCCGGAGCATGTCCGGCCACACGGCGGCGTGCCGGGCCGTGTATTTGGCGACGAGCTCAGGCTTGACTTGGAGCTGGAAGCAGACGCGGCGGACGCTCATGGCAGGACCACGTGCCGGTGTTCGATGCCCAGCAGCGAGGCTGCCGCCTTGATGTCCGCTGCACGGTGTCCGATGCAGAGGGCCCAGTGGTGCCCGACGCCGCTCTGGCTCCACCGGTCCACCCAGAGTCCCGGGTCACCGCCGAAGTCCACCCGCGAGGTCGTATTGCCGATCGCCAGGAGCGGGCCCGGCACTACCTCACCTTCGGAGGTGATGAACACGTAGCGGCCGTCCGGGTCCTGGCCCAGGCCGAAAGTGGTGACCGGGCCGCTGCGGACGTCGAATTCAACAGAGACTCCCCAGCCGCGTTTGCCGTGGAAGACGCCCAGCCCGCGGAGCAGCGGTTGCTGCGCCGACACGGCCAGGTGGGCGGGGCCGTCGTGGCCCATCTCCACTACGTTGTCAAAGAAGTTGAGCGCTTGGATTTCGGTGAATGATCCGCCGGCACCCATGGCCTGGGCGGCCAGCATCGCGATGGAGGTGCGCAGCTCAAATTCGCCGGCCATGGGGATGCCGCGGGCGGTGAGGATGGAGGAGCCCAGGATCATGCCCGCGCCCAGGCGTTCGTGCTGTTCGCCGGCGAGGCCCCGGTGGTAGTACGCCACGGAATCAAGGTCGAAGTCCGCCACGAGCCGGTCCAGGCCGACGGAAACTTTGGCACCCCAGGCGAAGTCGTCGTTGTCGACGGACGCGTCCAGGACGAACAGTTCCCGCGCGAGGTTGATGCGGTCGGTGACCTCGGCGTTGGTGACCTCGTTGACCCGTTCACGGAGGTCGTCGAATTCCAGCACCTCGATGTGGGAGCCGAAGGTGGTGGAGACGGTGGTGAGGTCGGTGGAGACATCAAGCATGCCCGGGTACAGGTGTCCCATGAGTCCGTGGCGGGCATTCCGCAGCCGGGCGCGGACGCCGGCTGCATGCACCCACGTGCTGATGCGTTCCCAGGCTGCTTCCTGTTTCAGGTGTCCGGACACGGACCGGAAGTCGATGCCGGCGCGGCGGAAGACATTGGCGACCTCGGGGACGGGGCACTGCCCGCAGTAGGCCAGCCATTTGCCGGTGTCGAAGTTGGCGTGGTCCATCGCCTCGGTGGGCTGCAGGTCGATTACCAGGACCGGAGTCTTGGCCCGCTGGGCGATCGGCAGCACCATCGAGGATGTCAGGTAGGTGGTCAGGAAGATGACGATAAGGTCGCAGTCGGCTACCCGCAGTTTTTCCCCCGCCGCGGCTGCTTCCTGCGCATCGGAAATGAAGCCGGTGTCCACGACGTCGGCGTCGAGTTCCTGAAATCGGGTGGTGATGTAGCGGACGGATTCCTGCAGTTGCGGAAGCAGCCCGGGAAACTGGGGCCAGTAGGCTGCGAGGCCGCCGGAGACCAAGCCGAGGCGGGTGGGCCGGCGCCGGTGCGGCTGGAGCAGCCGGACGGCCGGTTGTTTCTGGTTCATGTGGTGGTGCCTTCCGGCATGGACAGGGAAGCGGTGGGGTTCGCGACACCGCTCCCGGAAAGGATGGTGCGGGGGTAGCGCCGGGCAGGCTGTAGCCAGCCTGCCCGGCAGCGCAGCGATGGACTCGGGGGGAAACGGCTCAGAAGTCGTACTTGTCGATGTTGGCGGCGTTGAAGACCGTGGGCGGCCCGACGATGACGAGGCCACCCGTTTCAACCTTGCGTTCGCCCAGCTCGCCGGCTGTGAAGGTATCTCCCTCGGCGCCGGTGATTTTGCCGTCCTTGAGCGCCTTGCCGGCGAAAGCTGCAACGTAGCCCAGCTGGGCCGGATCCCAAAGGGCAAATTCCTTAACCGTCCCGTCCTTGACGAAGGGCCGCATTTCGTTGGGCAGGCCCAGCCCGGTGAGGGCAACTTTGCCCTTGTACTCGGAGGTGGAGAGGTACCGGGCGGTGGCGGCGATGCCAACGGTGGTCGGTGAGATGATGCCCTTGAGGTTCGGGTGGGCCTGCATCAGGCCCTGGGCTTCCTGGAAGGACTTGGTGTCGTTGTCGTCGCCGTAGACCTTGGCCACGAGTTTGATGTCCTTGTACGCGGGGTTGGAAGCCAGCTCCTCCTCCATGTATTTGATCCACTCGTTTTGGTTGGTGGCGTTGGCCGTGGCGGACAGGATGGCAATTTCACCGCTGCCTCCGATCTGCTCGGAAATCAGTTTGGTCTGGATCAGCGCCACGTCCTTGGCCACCACTTGGCTGATGAAGACGTCGCGGCAATCCGGGTTGGCGTCGGAGTCGAACGCAACGATCTTGGCGCCCGCCGTGCGGGCTTCGCCAAGCGCTGTACAGACTGCGTCCGGATCATTCGCGGCAATGACAATGACGTTGGTGCCGGCCTGCGTTTCGGCATTGATGAAGGAAACCTGGCTGGAGGCGGATGCCTCCAGCGGTCCGACGACTTGGGAGGAGGCAAAGCCTGCTTCCGTGGCGCCTTTCTTGCCTCCGCCCAGGACCACGTCGGTGTAGGGGTTGTTAAGCTGCTTGGGGATGAAGGTGATCTTCAGGTCCCCTCCCGCGGCGGGGCTGCTGCCACCGGCAGATCCCGAGCCGCTGTTGCAGGCAGTCAGGGCTAGCGCGGCGGCAGCGGCGACAGCCAGCATTCCCGCCAAACGGCCGTTCTGGCCAGTGCTCTTGCGGTTCAACATCATTGTTTTTCCTTTTTCTTGTGCGGTCGGTTCAGCCGGTCCTTTGTGGAGGCGGTTGGGGTGATGCGGTGGGTACAAATGGTTAGGTGTTACCTCCGGTCAGGCTCCGGCGGACGCGCCGGCTATGGCGCCATTCCCGGATTGCCGTGCCGACGCTTGGCGCCACGACCGAGACGATCAGCAGGAGCCCGGTCACCGTGATGAGGACGACGTCGGACACGCGGGCCAGGCGGAGCGCGTAGTTCAGGGTGCCGATCAGCAGGACACCGGCGATCACGCCGGGGATGGATCCCTTCCCGCCGAAGATCGAGACACCACCGAGCAGGACAGCGGCGATGACGGCAAGTTCCAGGCCGGACGCGTTGTCGCTGCGGGCACTGGTGTAGCGCAGGGTCCAGTAGATTCCGGCCAGGGCGGAGACCACACCTGACGCTACGTACAGCCAGAATTTGCTGCGGGCCACCTTGATGCCTACAAAGCTGGCGGCTTCCTTGCTGTAGCCCATGGCGTAGAGTCCGCGCCCAAAAGGCGTGAGGTGCAGCAGGACCCCGAAGAAGATGATCACCGCCACCACACCGATCATGACGGTCGGGATCCCCGTGCCGCCGAGTTTGGAGGTGAAAAAGGCTGTGAGGGTTTTCGGGAAGTTGGCTACGGCGTTGTCGCCGATGATGACCAGGGCCAGGCCCCGGAAGAGGGCCAGGGTGCCGATGGTGACGGCAAGGGACGGCAACCCCAGCACCGCGATCAGGAATCCGTTGAACATTCCGGCCGCGAAACCGGCCAGAACACTGATCCCCAGCACCAGCCAGATGTCCATGCCGCCGGCCCAGAGCACCCCCATAAGGGCACTGCTCAATCCTGCAATGCTCGCGACGGATAGATCGATCTCACCGGTAATGATGATCAGGGTCATCGGCATGGCGATCAGCAGGACCGGAATCACGTCCAGAAGCAAGAACCCGGTGGTGACCGGTGAGGCGAATCTCGGGATAGCGGTGGCTGCGTAGATCAGGAAAGCGATGAGCGCATAGATGGTGATGGCATCCCGACCCGCGAGGACCCGCGCCGCCCCGGTCCTGCCCTTGGGCTCGGAGGCCAGCGGCCTGGTGCTGTCAGCTACCGGCGCCGGAACTGTGCCGGCGGTGGATGTTGTCTCAGACATTGCGAGCCTCGCTTACCCGAAGTTTCCTGGCCGTCCGCAGACTCGCCACGCGGTCGATGATGATGGCTGTCAGGATCAGTACTCCCACGATTGCCTGCTGCCAGAACTTGTCAACCCGAAGGGCGGTCAGGGAGCTGGTGATGGTGGTCAGGAGCAGGGCGCCGAGGGCGGCTCCGGTCACCGAACCACTGCCTCCGAAGATGGCCACTCCCCCGACGACGGCGGCAGCTACGACTGTCAGCTCCAGACCGGTGCCGGTGGTGGCGCCGACGGAGTTGAACCGGCTGGCGTAGAGGACGCCGGCCAGGCCCGCCAGGGCGCCGTTGGCCAAAAAGGCCAGGAACACGCGCTGGGACACCTTAATGCCGAAGGCGGTCGCCGCGTCCGGGTCCGAGCCGATGGCGTACAGGTCCCGCCCGGGGCGGGTGCCGGCCATGTACACCGCCACCACGGCGACCACCAGGATGGCCACCAGGGTAATGATGGGAAACCCCAGGATGGTGTCCACCGAGAGCGCACCGAAAGCCTCCGGCCGGTCGCCGGCGAAGTACTGTTTTCCCCCCGCCCAGGCGTTGTTCAGGCCGCGGAAAACGTACAGTGTTCCGAGGGTGATAACGAGTGCAGGAACTTTGGCTGCGGTCACCAGGAGGCCGTTGACGGCCCCGAGAAGGGCGCCGAACGCCATGCCGATTCCGAACACCGCCACAATCGGCAGATCTGGCATCGCGGAGAAGATGGAGCCGGTGCCGAAGGCTACCAGTCCCAGCATCGAACCCACCGAAAGGTCAATATTCCGCGTGATGATCAGTAAGGTCTGGCCCGCTGCCAGGATCATCACGATCGTGGCGTTAAGCAGCAGGTCTTTGACTCCTTGCGGGGTGAGGAACAGCGGGTTGATCAGGTAGGTGACGAACACCAGCAGCACCAGCGCGATGATGACGGGGAGTTCCCGCAACCGCAGCGTCGAGGCGACCGCACCCCGGGCACCGCCGGCGGGCACCGCCGTCGTGGGCTTCTTGTGGTCCAGGGCTGAGCTCACGAGGTTCCTCCTGCGGAAGTGGTGGCCGCGTGCATCACGGATTCCGGGGTTGCCGCTGAGCGGTCAAGTTCGGCGGTAATCCGGCCTTCGCGCATGACAAGCACCCGGTCCGCCATGCCGAGCACTTCGGGCAATTCCGAAGAGATCATGAGAATCGCGATTCCTCGCCCCGCGAGGTCGGAGATGAGCCGGTGGACCTCGCTTTTCGTTCCGACGTCGATGCCGCGCGTGGGCTCGTCGATGATGAGCAGTTGCGGGTCCGTAGCCAGCCACTTGGCGAGAACCACCTTTTGCTGGTTCCCGCCGGAAAGGGTGGAGACGGCGTGCTCCTGCGATCCCGCCTTGACCTGTAGCTTCTTGCTCCAGTCCTCTGCGGCCCTACGTTCGGCGGCGCCGCTGATCAGTCCTGCGGTCGCCAGCTTGTTGCGCAGGGTGAGGGTGACGTTACGGGCGACCGACAGGTTCATGACCAGTCCCTGTTTGCGGCGGTCCTCGGGAACGAATCCCATGCCCGACAGGATGGCCGCCTGCGGGTCGCGTGGCTTGAGCTGGCGGCCCCGGAAACTGATCCCGCCGGCGTCGTAGGGGTCGATCCCGAAAACGGCGCGTGCCACCTCGGTGCGGCCGGCGCCCACCAGTCCGGCCAAGGCCACGATCTCGCCGGCGCGGACGTTAAAGGTGATATCGCGGAAGACACCGGCCCGGCTGAGCCCGTCGACTTGCAGGACGGTGTCCCCAATCTCTGCGACCGTCTTGGGAAAGAGCGCCTCGACGTCCCGTCCCACCATCTCCCGAACGATTGCCGCGACGGTGACATCGGCCGTCCGGTGGGTGGCGATATACCGGCCGTCGCGCATGACGGTGATCCGCTCACACAGGGCGAAGACCTCGTCGAAGCGGTGGGAGATAAAGAGGATGCCTGTTCCTTTGTCCCGGAGCGCGCGCGCCACGGCGAAGAGGCGCTCCACTTCCACGCCGCTCAGCGCAGCCGTCGGCTCGTCCATGACAAGGACTTTGGCGTCGAGCGAAATGGCCTTGGCAATCTCAATAATCTGCTGGTCTGCGATGGAGAGCCCTTCGGCAATCCTCGCCGGATCGATGGGGACGCCGAGCCGCTCGAACAGCTTGCTGGCCTCGCGGACCATCGCGGCCTTGCTGATCAGGCCGAACCGGCCTTTGGGTTGGCGCCCGACGAAGATGTTCTCCGCCACGCTGAGGTCCGGGAAGAGCGTGGGCTCCTGGTAGATCACGGAGATACCGGCGGCCTTGCTCTCACCGACGTTGCGGAATTGGACGCTTTCCCCGCTGACCCTGAAGTCGCCCGAGTCCGGATGGTGCAGGCCGGCCAAAATCTTGACCAGGGTGGACTTGCCGGCGCCGTTCTCGCCGACGAGGGCATGGATTTCACCGGGCAGTATCTCGATTGTCCCGTCGGCCAGCGCTATTACCGGTCCGAAAGTCTTGGACGCGTGGGAAAGGGTGAGCGCCGGCCCTGGTCCATCCGCGGTGGGACCGGACCGGGAGCTGTCTGTCTGCTGCATAGAGATAACCGCACCTTTGAGGCTGGGAGGACTTCAAATGAATCGTTTCAGAGCGTTGTGATTTGTATCATATGAGCGCAGAGTCCCCGCCGTCAATAGGTGCGGGGCACCGGACGCCGAAGTCTTAGAACGTTCCATTGAAAGGGTTCAACCGTGTCCGGGGCGGGTATCCTGAGGGCACAACATCGGTACGCAACTACGCCCGCTCAAGGCAGCGGCACCCGCATTCAGGAGCTCAGGAATGGTTTCAGCCAGCGTCAAGGATGTCGCGGCCCTTGCCGGTGTCTCCGTCGGAACGGTGTCCAATGTCCTGAACCGGCCGGAAAAGGTCTCCGCAGAGGTCACGTCACGGGTGCAGTCAGCGATCGACAAGCTAGGGTTCGTGCGCAACGACGCTGCCCGACAGCTTCGGGCAGGCATGAGCCACAGCGTTGGACTGGTCGTACTGGACGCCGCAAACCCTTTCTTCACCGACCTGGCCCGCGGCGCGGAAGACCGGGCGGCGACCGAACATTTCACCGTCCTGGTGGGCAACAGCAGTGAGGATGCGGGACGGGAGGCAGCCTATCTGGATCTTTTTGAGCAGCAGCGTGTCCGTGGAGTGTTGATCTCCCCCGTGGGCAACGTGATCGCCAGACTGGAACAACTGCGCCGGCGGGGAATCCCCACAGTCCTGGTCGACCGGCAGACGGACAACCTGAGCTTTTCTTCAGTTGCAGTCGATGACCTGGCCGGCGGAGAGATGGCCGTCGCCCACCTGCTGTCCCTGGGCAGGCGGCGGATTGCCTTCGTGGGCGGCCCGGAGAGTATCCGCCAGGTGGCCGACAGGCTTTCCGGGGCGCGTAAGGCGATGAAATCGGTTCCTGATGCCACCTTGGAAGTTTTCGCGACGGAATCCCTGACGGTCCTCTCGGGCCGCTCCGCAGGCGAAGCCATCCGGTTCCGCCCGCTGGCCGAAAGGCCGGATGCAATCTTTGCCGCCAACGATTTGCTCGCGGTGGGCGTCCTGCAGGGCCTGATGCTGATGGGCGGCGTGCAGGTTCCACGGGAGATAGCCCTGATTGGCTACGACGACATCGACTTCGCGGCCGCCGCTGTGGTCCCGTTGTCCTCCATCCGGCAGCCCAGCGCGATGATTGGCTCGACAGCGCTGGAGTTGCTGCTCCGGGAGGCAGCCCCGGATCCGGGCTTTGTCCCGCAGCAGATTGTGTTTCCGCCGGAACTGGTGGTCAGGGCATCCACACTGAGCTGAGGTCAGCGGCCCTGCTTTCGGGGCCGACGGCATCTGGCCGCCCAGGGGCAGGAGCCGGCGCGGTTCAGGTTCCGCAGAATGTCCGGTACGCGCCGAATTCCGGGGGTGCCGCTGCCGCGTACTTCTCCTGGCCCGGACGCGCGGCATAGGGGCTTGTTACGGCATCCAGGAGTCGTTGGAACGGAACCAGGTCTCCCTCCGTGGCGGCATCAAGCGCCTCCTCGACCAGGTGGTTCCGGGGAATGTAGACGGGGTTGACCCGGTCCATTGCGTCGGCATCGGGGCTCACGGTGGCCCATTGCTCCGCCCACGCGGTGAACGCTGCCGGATCCGAAAACATGTTCCGCGCGGGGGCACCGTTGCCGCGGGCGGCCGCGCCGAGATTCCGGAAGAAGGAGGTGTGGTCGGGCTGGCCCTCCTGGAGAAGTCCGAGCAACCCGTCGATGACTGACGCTGCCACGTCGTCGTCCAGGTCATCAGCCAAGCCGATTTTAGCCTTCATGCCCGCCGTCCAGGCGGCGCTGTACTGCTGGCGGAACCTGGGAAGGGACTCCTGCGCGAGGACCACCGCCTGCTCCTGATCGTCGTGCAGCAGGGGCAGAAGGGCCTCCGCAAGCCGCGTGAGATTCCATTCTGCGATAACGGGCTGATTGCGGTAGGCGTAACGTCCGGTTTCGTCGATGGAGCTGTAGACCGCGGCGGGGTCGAAGGCGTCAAGGAAGGCGCAGGGACCGTAGTCGATGGTCTCACCGGAGATCGTCATGTTGTCAGTGTTCATGACGCCGTGAACGAACCCGACCAGCATCCACTGAGCCACCAGGGACGCCTGCGCGGCCATCACCGCTTCGAACAGGGCGAGGTAGGGGTTCCGGGCCTCGGCAGCGCCGGGGTGATGGCGGCTTATTGCGTGGTCCGCAAGGCGGCGCAGCAGCTGTAGGTCGCCCGTGGCCCGGGCGTACTGGAAGCTGCCGACCCGCAGGTGGCTGCTGGCGACACGGGTGAGCACTGCTCCTGGCAGCATGGTTTCGCGGGCAACAGGGCGTCCCGTGGCCACCACAGCGAGCGACCGCGTAGTGGGGATGCCCAGTGCGTGCATGGATTCACTGATGATGTATTCCCGAAGCATCGGACCGACAGCGGCTTGGCCGTCTCCGCCACGGGAGAAGGGTGTGCGTCCGGAGCCTTTGAGATGCACGTCGTGGAGGAGTCCGCCGGGGTCCGTGATTTCACCCAGCAGGAGGGCACGCCCGTCGCCGAGCCGGGGGGCGAATCCACCGAACTGGTGGCCAGCATAGGCCTGCGCCACAGGAGTGGCGCCGGAGAGGACCAGGTTGCCGATCAGGAACCGCACCCCGTCCGGCCCCTGAAGATACGAAGGGTCGAAGCCGAGCTCCCTGGCCAACGGCTCGTTGAGAACCAGAAGCCGCGGGTCCGGGGCCACCTCCGCCTGCCAGGGGATGGACATCTCTGCCAACTCCGTGGCAAAGAGGCAGTCAAAACTGATGGTGGATTCGGCAGCGGCAGTCATACCCCAAGATTATCCCGGGGAACCGCCGGCAACCACTTCCTCGATGGCCACCGTCTCCACGATCCTGGTGGACGGCTCACCCACCAGTGACGGCGCCGTCACTCCGGTCTTCCACGTGTCGTTCTGCAGCCGCCCCAGGAAGTCCACCGCGGCTTCCTGGGTATCAAAGTCCATCTCCAGCATCACGTAGTCCTGCTGGTCGAGCGGGCGGGAGATCCGGTATGACCGCACCCCGGAGGCCGCACGATTCAGCGGATCACTGTCGAATGCGCTCCTCCACATGTCGAAGTCCCGGACCTGGTGTTCAATCTGCAGCGTAATCATGGGCCACTCCTGACGACGGTTCTTGAGGCCCCACTCTAGGTCACGGAGGCCGCCCGAAGTAAGGTGCGGTTCTTGACAGTGCGCCCGAGTGCGCGGAGCATGGCGCTCATGCGCGCGAGGACGTCGGGTACACGCGACTGGATGGAACCATGAGTTCCGGGGTGTCGACCACTGCCCGGAGAGGCTCCGGGCTGGTGCTGGTGGTCCTCGGTAGCGGCCAGTTCCTGATGACGCTTGACAGTTCGGTGATGAACGTTTCGATGGCCACGGTGGCTGCCGACCTGGGAACGACGATCACCGGCATCCAGACGGCGATCACCCTCTACACGCTGGTCATGGCATCACTGATGATCACCGGCGGCAAGGTGGGGACCATCCTCGGGCGCCGGCGGGCGTTCGCGCTGGGTTTGGTCCTTTACGCGGTCGGCTCGTTGACCACGGCTCTGGCCCCCAACCTCGCCGTCCTTCTCATCGGTTGGTCCCTCTTTGAGGGGATCGGCGCTGCCCTGATCATGCCCGCCATTGTCTCGCTGGTCGCGGCCAATTTTCCGCCGGAGCGCCGCGGCGCCGCCTACGGACTTGTAGCTGCGGCAGGCGCCATGGCGGTCGCCGCCGGCCCTCTGATCGGCGGCGCCGTGACGACTTTTGCTTCCTGGCGGTATGTCTTCGTCGGCGAAGTCGGCATTGTCCTGCTGATCCTGCTGGTCCTGCGCCGGGTCGAGGACATTGCTCCGGCCAAGGTCCGGCTGGATCTGGCGGGCTCCGGATTGTCCATCCTCGGACTCGGAACGGTCGTTTACGGCGTGCTGCGCTCCGGCGAGTGGGGCTGGGTGCAGGCCAAGCCTGGAGCGCCGACTCTCCTTGGCCTCTCCCCCGTTGTGTGGCTGCTGATCGGCGGGATGCTCGTTCTGTATCTGTTCCTGCGGCGGACCACGCACCTGGCTTCGGTAGGTGGCGACCCGTTGATCGACCCCGGGCTGTTTCGAAACGAGCGTCTCACCGGCGGCCTCAGCGTCTTTTTCGCGCAGTTCCTGGTGCAGGCCGGCGTGTTTTTCACCATCCCGCTCTTCTTGTCCGTCGTGTTGGAACTGAGCGCGCTGGAGACCGGAATTCGGATCTTTCCACTGTCAGTTGCCCTGATACTGGCCGCCGTCGGCATCCCCAAGGTCAGACCGCAAGCCAGCCCCCGCCGCGTGGTCCGGTGGGGGTTCTTCCTGATGATCGCCGGCATCCTGGTCCTCGTGGCCGGGATGGACCCCGGCGCGGATGCACGCATTGTCGCCGTGCCCATGCTGCTCATGGGTTTCGGGCTGGGTGCTCTGTCGTCCCAATTGGGTGCTGTCACGGTCTCCGCCGTACCGGACTCACAATCGGCAGAGGTCGGCGGGTTGCAGAACACTGCCACCAACCTCGGGGCTTCCATGGGCACCGCGCTGATCGGGTCGGTGCTCATCGCCACCCTCGGCACCTCACTCATGGCAGGTATCCAGGACAATCCCGCCGTTCCCAGCCAGGTGCAGGACCAGGCTAAGGTCCAGTTGGCCAGCGGCGTCCCCTTCCTGTCCGACACCCAGCTGCGGGGCGCGCTGAATCGCGCCGGCGTGGACCAGACGACGGCTGATGCCGTCATGTCCGTCAACTCCGTCTCCCGGCTGGACGCACTGCGGACGGCTCTTGCCCTGAGCGCGTTGCTGGCGATCGCGGGATTGTTTATGACCGGCCGGCTCCCTAACGAGGCCGTCAGTGCACAGGAGGGCCCGCCCGCTGCGCTCGCCGCCGATGCCGGAGCTATTGGCTCTGAGACAGATTGAGGATGTTGCCCTCGCTGTCGAGGAACCACGCGGCCTTGCCAACCGGCGTCGACGCTATTCCGTTCTCCGTTTTCAGACCGGGAAAGTCGTACTCCTCGAAGACAACACCGCGGGCGCGCAGGTCTTTGACCTCGGCCTCGATGTCGTTGGTTTCCCACCCCATCTGGGTGTTCTTCGCAGTTCCGGCATTGCCCGTTTGATAGAGAAGGAACGCCGTGCCTTTGCCGCAGCGGTATATCAGGTTTTCCTCGTCCATGGACTCCGCCGGCTCCAAACCGAGCACGTCGCGGTAGAAGTTACTCGCCCGGACGATGTCCTTCGCCGGAAGGACTGCTATGACATCAAGATCCTTCAACATGATGGTATCTCCCTTTTTGGTCAGCCTTGATCGGGTTCCCGGCAGCCACCCCAGCCGCTACCCGCCAGCTAAATGGCCGTTCGGCGCCCACCCGGCGCAGGTGCTGATGCGCACCATCGTAGGCTCAGGCGCTGGAGAGTCAATACGTCGATGAACCCGCCGTCGGCTACGACGGCTGCGCGTCCGGATTCGTTCCGCTGGCGGGGACAATGGCCTGATCGGCGGGGTTGCGCTGCCGGCGGCTGGCCAGCAGGAAAGGCACCGCAATCAGTTCAATGATGCCGCCAATCGCCAGTGAGGCTGCGTAGCCGTAGACGTCCGCCGCCCGGCCGAGCAACGGTTGCACGGCCACTCCACCGCTTGATCCCATGAGCGAGTCGAAGCTGAGGACTGTGGCCCGTTGTTTGGAGGCAATCATGTCATTCAAGTAGGCCTGGCGCACGGGAGTGCCTGCGGACGAGACCAGCGCCCAGACCGTCAACAGAACCAGCGCCACCCAGAACACGCGGCTCGACCCCAGGGCCACCAGAATCAAGGAACCGGCAACGCTGCTCATGATCATCACCGTCGTGCGTCGGCGGACCAGACGCCGGACCCGCGGCGCCAGCCATCCACCCAGCACCTGCGCACCGGCCACGATGGCTGCTGTCAGCCCGGCAACGGAGTAGGCGTGCGGATCACCGAAGAGCTCCAGCAGGTAGGGCTGGAGGGCATAAAACACGTAGATCCCGACGCCGGCGGTGAACGGCGCGGCCAGCATCACATACCGTACTGGCGGATTCTTCAAGCCGTTCTCGATAGAGGCCGACAGCACGGCGCGGACCGCTTCCAGCGGACGGGCCGAGCGTTCCGGCGTGAAACCGACGTCACGCATGAGCCTGAACGCCACGATGAACATGACCACCAGTACCCCCACGCGCAAGAGGAACGGCACGCCGAGGTTGGTGGCCTGCGCGATGACGCCTCCGGCCACCGAGCCGATGAGCATGGCTACGCCCGACACCATCAGTCCGCGGCCGAGCACGGTTTCGAGCCCGCCCTCGTATCCCGAGAAACGCAGCGCGTCAACGAGCCATGCCTCAACAGCTCCGGAAAAGAAGGTGAAGCCCAGACCCAGCAGGACCGATACGAGCGCCCACCACCAAAACGCGGCCGAAAGCTGCCAGAGCAGGTAGTAAAGGTAGGTAGACAGTGCGAGCGTCGCGGTGCCCAGCAGGAACGATGTGCGGCGTCCCCAACTGTCGGCGACAACTCCCGTGGGGACCTCAAACAGCACCATCCCGGCGGTGAAAAAGGCGTTCGCGGCAAAAGCCTCAAGATTGCTGAGACCGGCGTCCAGCAGAAAGAGGGTGTTGATCCCCCAGATGAAGGACGCCGCAAGGGTATTGCCCAGCGTCAACGTGAGATAGATGCGCTGGATGGTCCGGGCGCCGGCGCTCATGGGGTCCGACGCGGTGTTCCGGCGAAGGTCTCGCACCAGCCCATTCTCGTCTTCTCAGGCAGCGCGCGCCAGAGACGGTTGAGCGCAACCGGACCGGAGAGGTCCACATGCCAGTGTCTTGACTCGGTATCCGAGGGATCGAAGCTGGGCTGGACGGGCAGCCTGTCCTCGGCGTCGGTATTTTTGACCTCGATGGTGCTTCCATTGCGGGCCGTGGGGACGTCCCCGACTTTGTCCGCGGAACCTGAGGGCATGTTGTTTCCCGCCTCAACGCCGCCCGTCGAGCGCTTCGAGAAGGCGCTTGGCCGAGGCGCCCAGGTTCCAGTCGGTGGCGAGACGCTCGAGTTCTGCCCGCGGGTCATCGGCGACGGGGCGCAGCTGCGCGCCCGCCTCCTCGAGTGTCGGCAGTTCGAGGTCGCGCACCACCTTGACGACGGCGGGCGCGGCCGCGAGGTAGTCCGTAGCCGCCGCCAGCCTGGACCGCACCGACCGGGATACGCCGCTGTCCGCCTCCGCCGCGGCTGCGAGCAGTCCGTCAAGCGTGCCGAACTCTCCGAGCAGGGACGCAGCGGTTTTCTCGCCGATGCCGGGCACCCCGGGCAGCCCATCGGAGGCGTCACCGCGGAGGGTGGCATAGTCGGCGTATTGCTGGGGCAGCACGCTGTACTTGCCGACGACGGTCACCTCGGTGAGGATCTCAAGGTTCTTCATGCCGCGCGCCGTGTAAATTACCCGCACCTGGCGCGCGTCGTCGACCACTTGGAAGAGGTCGCGGTCGCCCGTTACGACGTCGACGGGTAGGCCGGCGTGGCTGGCGTAGGTGCCTATGACGTCATCCGCTTCGTGCTCTGTGGCCCCCACGACGGCGATGCCCGCCAAATCCAGCACCCGGCGAATCAGTGGAAGCTGCGCCTTGAGCGCGTCCGGTACCACCTCCAGGTCGGGCGCTCCCGCAACTATCTCTGCTACCCGGTGCGCCTTGTAGCCGGGGATGAGGTCCACCCGCCACTGCGGACGCCAGTCATCATCCCAGCACGCCACCAGATGCGTCGCGTCGTACTCGGTCGTGAGGCGGGCGATCATGTCGAGCAGACCGCGGACGGCGTTCACCGGTGTGCCGTCGGCGCGGCGAATGGTATCGGGAACGCCGTAGAAGGCACGGAAGTACAGCGACGCGGTGTCGAGCAGCATCAGTCGGTGGGACATACCTGATTCTGACACGGCAGTTCAACACCAGGCTGAACCGTAGCGGTCCCCGAGCTACTAGGCTGTGACTGCGACGATCCGTCCGAGTCGGCACACTTGTTCTCAGCGAGCCTCATCACCACCGACCCGCCGCGCCACCGGCAGCTGCGCTCCCTGGTAACGCAGGCATTCACACCCAAAGCCGTGGACGCGCTAGCACCCCGCATTGCTCAGCTGACGGAGGAGCTTCTGGCGGGCATCGCCGGACTCGGAACGGCCGACCTGATCCACGCACTGGCATATCCGCTGCCGGTGATCGTGATCTCTGAACTGATGGGCGTGCCTGCCGAGGACCGCGACCGCTTCAAGCCGTGGTCCGACGTGATCGTTAGCCAAACCCGCACGGGCGCGGTTGACGAGGACCACCAGGCGACTAACCGTGAGATGACGGAATACTTCCTGGACCTGATCACCCAGCGTCGAAGCCGCCCCGGCAATGATTTGATCAGCAACCTGCTTTCCGCCGAGATCGACGGGCAAAAACTCAGCGTTGAAGAATTGCTGGGATTCTGCAGCCTGCTGCTCGTCGCCGGCAACGAGACAACCACCAATCTGATCGGCAACGCCGTTCTCTGCTTTTTGGAAGTTCCCGGCACCATCGAACGGTTACTGAAGGAGCCGTCTCTTCTTCCCCAGGCCATCGAAGAAGTGCTCCGCTTCCGGTCTCCCGTGCAATCCATGTACCGGGTGGCGGTCGCTGACACCATGCTGGGTGATGTTCCGATACCGGCCGGCGCCCCGCTCGTGGCATGGATCGGCTCTGCGAACCGCGACGAGAGGCAATTTCCGCGACCTGCCGCGTTCGACGTCGACCGGAACCCGAACCGGCATCTGGCGTTCGGCCACGGCATTCACTTTTGCCTCGGCGCTCCGCTGGCACGGCTGGAAGCGCGGACCGCGCTGGAAGAAACCCTACAACGGCTGCCCGGCCTGGCACTCTCCCCGGGAGAAGATCTGGAACGGATGGATAGCACCATCGTCTATGGGCTGACGGCGCTGCCGGTCAGCTGGCAGGTGGCCTGATCCTAGGACTGAACCTAGGACTGAACCGAACGGGCGGCGGAGTGGGTAACCGTTCCTCCGCCCACATGGTGTTCGCCCGCGCCGACAAAACCGCCCAACCACTCCAAGGCCTCCGCCCGCGAGGTGAAGTAGGCGTGCGGGCAAAAGTCGTGGCGCGCCAGGGCGGCCCCGGCGACGTTGTCGACCACCGTCGATCCCAGCAAGGCGACAGCGGAGACGGCCCGGGCGCGTTCGAGGGCGTTTCTTGCGCCGGCGCTCATGGTCACGTCAGAGATTTCCACCAGCAGGGGCAGCGCCCGGCCAGCACTCAGGTCATGCAATAACTCGATGCACTCGGCCGCGTCATCGGCGTCGACGTGCGACCCGGGCGCCCAGACCACATGGTTGAACCCGGGTCCGGCGACGCCGAGCCTCCCCTTACCGCCTGCGATCAGAAACTTTTCCACGCTACCCCCTGGCACGTTAAGATACGCGTTCCCTGACTTCGCGCACACCGCCACGCCGGGCAGCCGCCCAACATGTCAGCAGCACAGCCCTAGTAGGAGCATCCAATCGTTGCTAGCGTATCGGCATGAATCCCTCGAAGACGCCCGCCGAGATCCTTGACATCGACGGCGCCGAGGTTCGGATCTCGAGCCCGGACAAGGTGCTTTTCCCCGGGCCTGGGCTGACCAAGCTCGACGTGGTGCGTTACTACCTCGCGGTGGCTGATGGTGCACTGCGGGGCGCCGGTGGACGGCCCATGGTGCTCAAGCGCTTCCCCAAAGGAATCGCCGCCGAGCCGTTTTTTCAGAAGCGGGTGCCGGAAAACCACCCCGACTTCATCGACACAACGACACTGCATTACGCGTCCGGGACATCCGCCGAAGAGGCTGTCATCCGGAGTGCTGCAGGCCTGGCGTGGGTGGTGAATCTCGGGTGCCTGGACCTCAACCCGCACCCCGTGCGGGCCGAGGACCTTGAGCACCCCGACGAACTCCGGGTGGACCTCGATCCAATGCCGGGGGTTGACTGGTCGCAGATCGTTGACGTCGCCTGCGTCGCGCGGGAGGTGCTCGACGACGTCGGGCTGGTGGGCTGGCCGAAGACGAGCGGTTCCCGGGGACTCCACATCCTGGTGCGCATCGCACCCCGGTGGTCGTACCGCGACGTGCGGCTCGCCGCCGAGGCGCTTGCCCGGGAGGTCGAAAAACGCGCGCCGGGCCTCGCCACCGCACGGTGGTGGAAGGAAGAGCGCGGCGAGAGTGTGTTTGTCGACTTCAACCAGAACGCCAAGGACCGCACCGTGGCGTCGGCGTATTCCATTCGGCCCCTGCCCGACGCCCGGGTCTCGACGCCGCTCACCTGGGGCGAAGTCCGCTCCGCCCGGCCGGAAGAGTTCACGGTCCGCACCGTGCCCAAGCGCTTCGCCGCGCTCGGGGACCCGCACGCCGGGATCGACGACGCCGTCGGTTCATTGGAAGGACTCCTCACCTTGGCCGCTGAGTTGGGCCCCGCCGAGAAACCGCCGCGCGGCGGGGACGGCTCGGGCCGGCGCCAGTCGGTGATGCCCCTGATTGAGCTGGCACGCACGAAGACCAAGCCCGAAGCGTTGGCGGCGCTCGAGGAATGGAAGACCCGGCATAAGGACATTCTCCCGGTGCTGCATCCTGCTGACATTCTCGTGGATGGAATGCGCGGATCGAGTTCGCTCTGGTACCGGGTCCGGGTGAACCTGCAGCATGTTCCCGAAAAGGATCGTCCGGCTCAGGAGGGGCTCATTGCTGACTACGACCCCTGGGCGGGCAGAGCGTGGCCGGGCCACCCCGGGTCCTGACTCGGCGATGTTCTTTCCCACTCCGCGCCCCGTCCTGGGGAGGGGTCGTGCTCAGCCCAGGCTGGTGCCGACAGCCCCGGTGAGGTAAGGAACGAGCCAGATGCCCCAAACGATGAGTGAAAACTTGTGGAAGGCTTTCTTTTCGGCTTGATGATTGCGCAGCAACACAACGACGGCCCACGTCAGGTGGACCAGCATTAGCAACAATGCTGCCGCCCCGGTGACGGCCATGACGGCGTTGAGGCCGGTACCGATTCCACCGTCCGTGCTGCTGCCGGATTCGGCAAGTCGGGTCATAAGGAAGGTTCCACTGCCGTCGCAGATCAGGCCAAGTGCGAAGAGGCCCGCGTGCCACCAACTCAACACGCGCTGGAGATGCTCCGACCATACGCCGATCGAGTAGAAGACCAAGGCAGCGGTGATGAAAATGATCGCAGGCAAGAGCATATTGGGAGACTACGGGCGCAATGAGGTCACCGGATCATCCAAACGGTTGATCTGTTGCACGGCGATGGGGCACGCTCCTGCTTTCCCGGCCGGCCGTGAGTCTTGAGACCTATATGCACAGCGGCAAGTTTTTCCACCATTGGTAGACAAGCACTGTCCCGCCTTTCTCCGGGACCGGCCGTCAGGAAGGTCGCGGAAATGGACGTTTCGGAAGCATCGGCAGCAGTCACTGGAGTCAACGCTGAAGCCCTGACCGCACTGCCATTCGAGGACCGGCGCGATTTCGCGATTGCACAGCATGGCTTTCTGGCAAAACGCGAGCCCGGCGCCGTTCACGCCGCCGACGGAACGGTGGTGTGGGACAACGACGGTTACTCCTTCCTTTCGGGGGAAGCACCCGACACGGAGCACCCAAGCCTTTGGCGTGAATCGCAGCTGAACAGCATGCAGGGACTCTAGGAGGTGGTCCCAGGCATCTACCAGGTGCGTGGATTGGACCTCTCGAACGTCACCGTCGTGGAAGGAGATACGGAGTGGAGATCGGGTTCCAACTCGCGCCGGGCACGGATGATAAGGCATTGTTCGAGGCTGCTGGCGATGATCGCAAAGCCGGCCCGGTCCGGAGCCTTCGAGACCGCGGCGAGCCCGGTCGCGATGTCCTTGCAGCCCCTCTCCTCCAGCATGCGCGTCAGGCCTGCGAGCTGACCACCGGGGCCCGGCGCCAACCACTTGCAACATACCCCCCAGGGTATTAGGGTTGGTGGTGGAGACAACGGAGGATCCGCTCCCGGAAACCCCCACCGCCCAACGAAAGAGAGC